>JANNKV010000328.1:0-19652 GCA_031396485.1 Polaromonas sp.
GGTCACTCAAGAAGAAATTGACATGATCATGGAGCGGCTTAACAACCGTCCGCGTAAAAGATTGGGATTTAAAACACCGAATCAGGTGTTCTTACAATCGGCCAACCGTTTCGCAATTCGTGGTTGAATCCAAGCCAGGTAATATCTGCGTAGTCAGCTATCAAATAAATAGCGAGCGGCTAACACGAAACCAGTCAACACGCGCACAGGTGCATGGGGTTGGCAGGCGTTTTATTCAAGCCAGCGTATAGGCTGTCTTCACCGTGGTGAAAAATTCCTGCGCGTACTTGCCCTGCTCGCGCGGGCCGTAGCTGGAACCCTTGCGCCCGCCGAAAGGCACGTGGTAGTCGACCCCGGCGGTCGGCAAATTCACCATGACCATGCCGGCCTGGCTGTGGCGCTTGAAGTGGGTGGCGTACTTCAGGCTGGTCGTCGTGATGCCCGCCGACAGGCCAAAGGGCGTGTCGTTGGCGGTTGCCAGTGCGGCCTCGTAATCTTTAACCCGAATCACGCTGGCCACCGGGCCGAAAATCTCTTCGCGGTTGATGCGCATGTCCGTGCTGCTCTCGCTGAAGAGTGCCGGCGCCATGAAGAAGCCGTCGGCGCCGCTGCCCGTGTGACATGGGACGCGTTGCCCACCGGCCGCCAGCGTCGCGCCCTCTGCCTTTCCAATTTCAATATAGCTCAGGTCTTGTTCAAGCTGTGCCTGTGATGACACCGGGCCGATATCCGTACCGGTAGCCAAGGCGTCGCCCACCTTGATGCGCGACATGCGGGCCGAGAGAGCCTTGACGAAGGCCGGGTAAATGCCCTCGGTCACGATCAGTCGGCTGGACGCTGTGCAGCGTTGGCCGGTCGAATAGAACGCGCTTTGCGCGCTCAGCTCCACCGCCTGGGCCAGATCGGCGTCGTCCAGAATGATTTGCGGATTCTTGCCGCCCATCTCGAGCTGCACCTTCTTGAGGCTTTTGGCGCAGGCCTCGGCAATGCGGCTGCCGACGCTGACCGAGCCGGTGAAGCTGATGGCGTTGATGCCGGGGTGGTTGACCATCGCATCCCCGATCAGGCGGCCCGAACCCATCACAAGATTGAACACGCCCGCCGAGATACCCGAGCGGGAGATGATTTCAGCCAGCGCCCAGGCGCTGCCGGGTACCAGGTCGGCCGGTTTGAACACGACACAATTGCCAAAGGCGAGCGCCGGCGCAATCTTCCAGGCTGGAATCGCGATCGGGAAGTTCCAGGGTGTGATCAAACCAACCACCCCGACGGGCTCCCGCGTGATCTCGACGCCGATGCCAGGGCGCACCGAGGGAAGCGTTTCACCGGAAAGCCGCAAACACTCGCCGGCAAAGAACTTGAAAATATGCCCGGCGCGGGTGGCTTCGCCAATGCCTTCGGGTCTGGTTTTACCTTCTTCGCGCGAAAGCAGCGTTCCCAGTTCTTCGCGACGCGTCAGAATTTCGGTGCCGATTCTGTCAAGCGCGTCCGAGCGAGTCTGAATTCCTCCAATAGACCAGCCAGGGAAAGCTGCCTGAGCAGCCTGGACCGCTGCATCGAGTTCGCATGCATCGGCCTGTGCATATCGGCCGACGACGTCCGAGAGATTGGATGGATTGATGTTGGCGCTGGTGACGCTCCCGGCAGTCCACTGGCCATTGATGAAATTTTGGTGCAAGGTGGGCATAGGCGATCTAAAAATTGTGGTGCATCCGCAAAGGTGCGATTACTTGTTCCAGCGCAAAACCAACGGATCAAGCCGCGCTGCTACCTCCAGCAGCCCTTTGCGCACCTCTGGGTGCATCGCAGGAAACGGGTGGCGCGGTGCCTCGCAGGCGATGATGCCGCCGGCCTTCATCAATGCCTTGGCCGTCAGAATGCCGCCCTGGCGGTTTTCGTAGTTGATCAATGGAAGCCAAAGCGTGTATTCCGCCACCGCGTCTTCGCGGCGGCCCGCAGCGTAGGCATCCATGATGCGCCGAATGCCATCCGGGTAGCCGCCGCCGGTCATCGCGCCGGTGGCGCCAGCGTCCAGGTCGGGCAGCAGCGTGATGGCTTCCTCACCATCCCACGGGCCTTCAATCGCGTCGCCACCCAGCCGAATCAGCTCGCGCAGCTTGGACGCCGCGCCGGATGTTTCGATCTTGAAGTAGGCGACGTTTTCGATCTCTCGGGCCATACGCGCCAAGAAGGCCGCTGACAGCGCCGTGCCGCTCACCGGCGCATCCTGAATCATGATGGGGATGTCGATGGCGTCCGAAAGCGTTGAGTAGAACTCATGGATTTTGTCTTCCGTCACGCGAATCGTGGCGCCGTGGTAGGGCGGCATCACCATCACCATGGCGGCGCCCAAATCCTGCGCGCGGCGGCTGCGTTCGGCGCAGATCCGCGTGCCAAAGTGCGTGGTGGTCACAATCACCGGCACCCGGCCTGCGACATGCTTAAGGATGAGTTGCGTCAGCGTTTCGCGCTCGTCATCTGACAGTACAAACTGCTCCGAGAAATTGGCCAGGACGCAGAGCCCGTTCGAGCCTGCATCGATCATGAAGTCAACGCAGCGCTTCTGGCTTTCCAGATCCAGCTCGCCGGATTCGGTGAAGGTGGTCGGCACCACCGGAAATACGCCGCGGTATCGGGCTTGCATGCGGCTCATTCGATGATGTTGAAGTCTTTGAGAAACTCGGTCTTTAAGGTCAGACCCAGGCCGGGTTTGTTGTCGTCAAGCTGCAGAAAGCCGTTCTCGGCCACCGGTTCGCCGTTAAAAATGTAATAAAACAGCTCGTTGCCGACTTCCACGTCAAACATCGGGAAGTATTCGCTCATGGGCGAGGCAATGGTGCTCATCGTCAGGTGGTAGTTGTGCATCTGTCCGGCGTGCGGAACCACCGGCACGCTGTAGGCCTCGCACAGCGCATTGATCTTGTGCGCTGCGGTGATGCCGCCGACGCGGTTGGTGTCGTACTGCACGACAGACACCGCTTTTTTGTCGAGCAGCTGCTTGAAACCGTAGAGCGAAAACTCGTGCTCGCCACCCGAGATCGGAATGCTGGTGAGCTGATTCAGCTCGGCATAGCCGTCGATATCGTCGGCAATCACCGGTTCCTCAAGCCAGCGCGGCTGGAATTTTTCCAGCTTGGGCAGCATGCGTTTGGCATATTCGAGGTTCCAGCCCATGTAGCACTCGAGCATCAGGTCGTTGTCATAGCCGATGACTTCGCGAATCGCTTCTACCGCCTTCAGATTTTCGGCGACGCCCTTGGTGCCGTGGGCGGGGCCGTAACCAAAGCGCGACTTGAACATGGTGAAGCCTTGGTCCAGGTATTTCTGTGCTTCGTCCTGCATGGCTTTCAGGTCGGTGCGGTAGAGCTTGGAGTAATAGCACGGAATTTTCTCCTTGGTGCGACCACCCAGCAGCTTGAAGACCGGTTTGTTGACGGACTTGCCGAGAATGTCCCAGATCGCAATGTCAATGCCCGAGATGGCGGCCATGGTCACGCCCTTGCGGCCCCAGGCGTGGGTGGCGCGGTACATGCGCTGCCACAGGTATTCATAGTCCCACGGGTCCTGGCCCAGCACCAGCGGCGTGAGGTACTCGTCGATGATGGCCTTGGCAATTTTCGGCGCCAGCGCCACGTTGCCGAGGCCGACGATGCCGTCATCGGTTTCAATTTCCACCACCGTCCACGAATGGAAGCGGAAGGTGCTCATCGACTCGGTTGCCACGCCGCCGGGCCGCCCCAAGGCGGGGTGCGCCCCCTCGGGGGGCAGCGAAGCGTGGGGGCTTTGGACGTAGACAAGATCCATGGCGTTGGAGCAAAAATTGCCTTGCGGCGGAACGGTCTTGCCTTTCCACTCGAAGACGCGTGCGCGAACTGATTTGATTTTCATGTAAGGCTCCTTGACTGGAATTAGGCGGGCAGGTGCGCCGCACCCATGCGGCAGGCGATGCGAAATGCGTTGAGGGTGGCGTTCACGTCGGCCACGCCTTGGCCTGCGATGTCATAGGCCGTGCCGTGCGCCGGCGTGGTGATGGGAATTGGCAGGCCGCCTTGCACCGTCACGCCTTTGCTGAAGCCCAGCAGCTTGATGGCGATCTGGCCCTGGTCGTGGTACATGGTGACGATGGCCTGGTACTGGCCGTCGCGGGCCTTCAGGAAAATCGTGTCGGCGGGGAAGGGGCCATCCACCGCGAAACCACTGGCGCGCAGCTCGGCAACGGCGGGTGCAATGATGTCGATTTCTTCGCGGCCGCAACTGCCGCCATCGCCGCCATGGGGATTGAAGGCGGCCACGGCAACCTTGGGGTGGGCTATGCCGCTCGCCTGCAATGACTGGTAGATCAAACGCGTGGCTTCGATGATGCGTTCCTTGCTCAGCATTGCGGCCGCATCCTTCAGCGGGATGTGCGATGACACGCGGGACGTCCACAAATCGCCCAGCGTGTTGAACTCGCAGAAGTAACCCGTGACCCCCAGGTATTCGGCGAAGTGATGCAGTTCGTCTTCATACCTCAAGCCGCCCAGTTTCATGGCCTGTTTGTTCAGGGGTGCAAAGCAGATCGCATCGACCTCGCCGCGTTGGGTGCCGTCCATGCAGAGGTCGAGCACCTGCAACACGGCGCTGCCGCAAGCCGCTTGCGCCTGGCTTCGCTGCACCTGGTCCCGGCGAATCGTGTTCACGGCCAGAAATGCGGGCAGGCTCTGGTCGGGCCGCTTGCGTACCTCGGCCAGGCTGGCGACCGGCTGGGTCGCCACGCCCCGTTGGGCGATGGTCTGGCCGTCTTGCCAGAGCCAGGCATCGCCCACCAGAACGATGTTGGCTTGTGCCGTGATGCCGGGCTCACTCAGCAGCCGCGCGATCAGCTCGGGGCCAATGCCCGCTGCGTCACCCAGCGTGAGGGCAACGACAGGTGTGGTTGCTTGGTTCATGTATTCAATCCAGCTTGATGTTCTTCCTGGCGATCAGCTCTGCGTATCGCTTGTTCTCGGCGGTATGAAACTGCGCGAACTGCGCTTGCGTCATCGGAGTGAGGTCGGCGCCAATGGCTTGCAAGCGGGTTTGTGTTTCAGGCATGACCAGCACCTTGGTGACTTCGGCGTAAACACGGTCCTGCACCACCTTGGGTGTGGACGCGGGCATGTAGATGCCGTACCACGCGCTCATTTCCACACCGTTCAGTCCGGCCTCTGCCATGGTTGGCACATTGGGTAACTGGGGGTTGCGTTTGGCGCTGGCCACCGCGAGCGCCTTGATGCGTCCGGCCTTGATCTGACCGATCACCGAAGGCATGGTGTCAAAACTCAGTTGCACCTGACCGCCCACCAGATCGACCAGCGCCGGGCCGCTGCCCCGGTAGGGAATGTGCGTGATGAAAACGCCCGCCTGGTCTTTGAACAGCTCGGCGGCGATGTGCTGGGTGCTGCCCGCGCCACTGGTGGCGTAATTGAGTTTGCCCGGTTGGCTTTTGACCAGCTTGACCAGTGACTGCACTGAATCGACCGGCACGTCGTTGTTCACCACCAGCACATTCGGCACCGCACCGACGAACACCACCGGCACCAGGTCCTTGTTGTTGTCGTAGCCCAGCTTGAGCAAATGCGGCGCTATCGCGTGCGCGGTTGATACGCCCATCACCATCGTGTGGCCGTCGGTGGCCTTGGCGGTGACGTCGGCGGCCAGCGTGTTGGACACGCCGGGACGGTTCTCAACCACCACCGGCTGCTTGAGCAGCGGGCCCAGCCGGTCGGCCACGGCGCGGGCCATGGCGTCGGTGCCCCCGCCCGGTGCCGAGCCGACCAGGATGCGTACCGCCTTCGTCGGCCATTCCTGGGCCAGTGCGCGGGTCTGAAAGCTTGCCGCGCAGGCGGCCATCAGAAGAAAGGGGAGTAATTTCATGGCGTGTCTCCGGACAAATGTTTTGAGGCAGAGAGGATCGTAGGGGCGGTGACACTTCACGTAAATTGAAAATAACTGATTGTTTGATAATCTGTGGTTATCATTTAAATCAACGGCCCAGCGATGTGTTGATCGTCGTTCGGCATCCCGTCACGCCAGCCTTGCTAACGCCATACCGCATACCGCCACACCGCCATGTCCAGTGAAGACTTCATCCCCCAGCTGCTCAACCGCCTGCGCATGCGGCAGGTGGCCCTGATCCTGGCGGTCGGCGAGCACGGCACCCTGCGCAAGGCGTCAAGCGAGCTGGGCATGACGCAACCGGCCGCCACCAAAATGATCCAAGAGCTGGAATCTGCTCTGGGGCAGCGGCTGTTCGAGCGCGTCGGGCGCGGGCAAAGGCTCACGCCAGCAGGCACCAGCGTACTGCGCTATTTCCGCGGCATGCGCGGCTCGGTCGAATCGATGACGCGGGAGCTGGCCGAACTGCAGCTGGGGTCTTCAGGCCGGGTGTCCGTCGGAAGCATCATGGCGCCGTCGCCCAACTTGTTGACGCAGGCGATCATTGCGCTAAAAAAGGCCTATCCGCTGCTGTCGGTCGGTGTCACGCTGGACACCAGCGACCGGCTGCTGGAGCTGCTGCGCGAGGGCGTGCTCGACATCGCCATTGGCCGCATTCGCGATGAGCACTGGTCAGATTACACCTTCACGCCACTGGAAAACGAGGCGCTGGCCGTCGTGGTGGGTGTCAATCATCCATTGGGGCACAAGCGGTCTGTGAAGCTGGCTGAACTGCTGGTCTACCCATGGATATTGCAGCCTCGCGGCAGTCCGATGCGCGAGGTGCTGGAGCAGGAGTTTCGTCTGCTGCAATCGATGCCGCCGAAGGGCTTGATTGAAACCGCGTCGATCGTGACCACCTCCTGCCTGATCGCCGAGACCGACATGGTGGGCGTGGTGCCGCAGTCGATCGCCGAAACCTATGCGCGGCACGGTCTGCTGAAAATTTTGCCGTGCCCGATCCGCCACAAGATGGAATCGTTCGGCTCCATCACCCGCAAAGACCGGCCTTTGAGTGAGGCCGCCCGGTTTTTCCTCACTGCGCTGCATCAGGGCTGATCAATTCTGGTCTGGCCGGCCACTGAAACCAGCCACAACTCGCCGTCAGGTTGCTATTATTATGATAGCTGCTTACGCAAGTTTTATATGGGCTGGAGGCCAGTTTGGCTTGAAATATTACTGTCCGGTCTGCCAGCCACCACCCAATGACTGGATCAGTGCCACCGCCGTCGTCTGCCGGTCTGCGGCAGCCTGCACCAAGGCGCGCCGGGCCGTCAGCGCGGTGGCTTGGGCCGTGATGACTTCGGTGAAGCTGACCTGCCCGCTGCGGTAGCGGTTCAGCACCTGTTGCTCGACCTGGTCGGCTGCCAGTGAGGCTTCGCGGCGAAGTTCTTGCTGGGTCAGCAGCACGCGGGTCGCGGCCAGCTGATCTTCTACATCGGCAAACGCCACCAAGACCGTTTGCCGGTAACGCGCCACGGTCTGCTCGTGCGCCGCCCGCGCGCCATCGACCCGCGCCGTCGTGGCCCCGGCGTTGAAAAGTGCCTGCGCCGCCGACAGGCCCAGCGACCAAACGCTGTTGGACGCATTGAACAGGTTGGCCACGGTGCTGGCGCCGAAGCCATAAGACGCGCTCAGCGACAGGCTGGGGTAGTACGCGCTTTTGGCAATGCCGATCTGCTCGTTGGCCGAGGCGACGCGGCGCTCGGCGGCGGCGATGTCGGGCCGGCGCTGCAGCAGCGTGGAAGGAACACCCACAGGCACATCGGGAACCACCGGTTTCCAGTCGGCATAGGCTTGCGGGGCAATGGCGAAGTTGCCGGGTGCCTCGCCGACCAGCACGGCAATCGCATGCTCGAGCTGGGCGCGCGTGCGCACCAGGCCGGCGTCTTCGGCTTTGGCGCTTGCCAGCTGCGTCTGCGCCTGCAGCACATCGGTTTTGGCTGCAATGCCAGCGGTGTAGCGGTTCTGCGCAATTTCGAGCGTGCGCTGGTAACCGCTGAGGGTGGTTTCCAGCAGCGCTTTTTGCGCATCGGTCTGGCGCAGCGAAAAATAATTGACGGCCAGCTCGCCGCGCGCCGACAGTGTGGCGGATGCCAGGTCTGCCGCACTGGCCTGCGCGCCGGCGCTGGCGCCATCCACAGCCCGGCCCAAACGGCCCCAGACGTCGGGCTCCCAGCTGCCACCGATGCTGAGCTGGTAGTTGTTGCTGACGCGCCCGTCGGAACTCGAGGTGGTGCTGTTGCTGCCGCTGCCCGAGCGACTGGCGCCGCCGTCAAGCGAGACCACCGGAAACAGCGACGCGCGCTGTTCGCGCACCAGCGCGCGCGCCTGCGAGTAGGCGGCCACGGCAATCGCGACGTTCTGGTTGGACACCTCCACGCGCGACTGCAACTGGTCGAGCAGTGGGTCGCCGAACAGCAACCACCACGGACCGCGCTCCAGCGCATCGGCGGGCACAGCCGGTACCCAGCCCTCGGCCTCTTTGTAGCTGCTGACATCGACGGTGGTCGGGCGCTGGTAATTCGGGCCCACCGCGCAGCCGGTGACCCAGATAGCGAGCGCCATCGCAACAATAGACGGCAGTCGCTGCATTGACCGTTCGCCCTGAGCTTGTCGAAGGGCTTCGACAGGCTCAGCCGCAACGGAAGAGGACACTATGGACCGGGGGAAAAGAAAGTGGGGAAATTGTTGGCGCATGGAATCACTCATTGCAGTTGCAGCGGCGCACCGGGTGGCGCACTGAAATCATCCGGGTGGCGACTGAGCTGCCGTTCGGACGGCCCCCGTCGCCGCAGCTTGTCGAGCAGCACATACACGACTGGCGTAGTGAGCAGCGTGAGCAGCTGGCTGGCAATCAGCCCGCCAATGATCGACACGCCCAGCGGCCGCCGTAGCTCCGCACCTTCGCCAAAACCAATCGCCAGCGGCAACGCACCCAAAATCGCGGCCAGCGTCGTCATCAGAATCGGACGAAAACGCAGCAGGCAGGCTTCGCGCACCGCGTCAATCGCCGACAGGCCGCGCGAACGTTCAGCTTCAATCGCGAAATCAATGATCAGGATGGCGTTTTTCTTGACGATACCAATCAGCAGAAAAACACCGATCAGCGCGATGATGGAAAAATCCATCTTGAACAGCAGCAGCGCCAGCACCGCGCCCACGCCGGCCGAGGGCAGGGTAGACAGCACGGTAACCGGATGAATCAGGCTTTCATACAGGATGCCCAGCACGATGTAGATCACCACCAGCGCGGCGAGGATCAGCAGGGGCTGCTGGTTCTGCGACTGCTGCGCATCACGCGCAGAGCCCGCAAAACTGCCGCGCACGTTATTGGGCAGGCCGATCTCGGCTTCCGCCTGTTTGACCGCCGCCTGCCCATCGGCAAGCGTACGACCTTCGGCGAGATTGAACGACACGGTGGTCGAGAGTTCACCGTCCTCATGGCTGACCGATGCGGCCTTCGGGTTTTCGCTGAACTTCGCAATCGCCGACAGCGGCACCATCGTCGTCGGTGTTGAACTGAGTACCTGACCTGACGACGGGTCGCGCAGGGCGGGATTGACGGATATGGTCGACGTGCTGCTGCCGGTGCTGGTTGATGTCGTTGATGCAGTCGATGAGGGCGACGTGCTTGAGGTGGTGCTGCTCGCGTTCTTCGCCGGCACATAGATGTCCTTCAGCGATTCCGGGCTCTGGATGTAGCGCGGCGCCACTTCCATGATGACCCGGTACTGGTTCTGGTCGGCATAGATGGTGGCAACCTGCCGCTGACCGAAGGCGTTGTAGAGCGCGTTGTCGATGTCGCGGGCGCTGATGCCCAGGCGTGACGCACTGTCCTTGTCCACCGTCACCATCGTCTCGACGCCGTTTTCCTGCTGGTCGGTGTCCACGTCGGTCAGCGCGCTTTGGCGCTGCATCTGCTCGGCCAGCCGCGTCGCCCACAGCGACAGGTCTTTGGTGCTGTCGCTTTTCAGGGTGTATTGGTTGGTTGAATTGGTTTGCCGGCCACCACCGCGCAGGTCCTGCACCGTGTTGAGGAACAGGCTCACGCCCGTGACCTGCGCCAGTTGTGGCCGCAGCCGGGTAATCACCGCCTGGCCCGATTCGCTGCGCTGTGCGACCGGTTTGAGGTTGATGAACATGAAGCCGCCACCCGCCCGCGCGCCGCCGGTAAAACCCACCACCGTGTCCACCGCCGGGTCACGACGGATGATGTCAACAAGCTCCCGGAGCTTGCCCTGCAGCGCCTGAAATGAAATGCTGCGGTCGGCACGCACGCCGGCGCTGATCTGCCCGGTGTCCTGCTGCGGAAAAAAGCCTTTGGGTATCTTCACGAAGAGGTATGCATTCAGCGCAATCACCGCCACCAGAATCAGCATCACGATCAGCCGGGCCTGCAGCGCCCAGTCAAGACTGACGGCGTAGCTGCGGTGAATGCGGTTGAAGCCGTTTTCAAAGCACCGGCCGATGAAAGCGAAGCGACGGGGTTTCGAGTCGTCCAGCGGGTTGTGCGGCTTCAATAGCCAGGCACACATCATCGGCGTGGTCGTCAGTGAAATTACCAGCGAAATCAGCACCGCCACCGACAGCGTCACCGCAAATTCGCGGAACAGACGGCCGGTTTGCCCGCCCATGAACAGCAGAGGAATAAAAACTGCCACCAGCGACAGGCTGATAGACAACACGGTAAAGCCGACTTCGCGCGCGCCCAGCAGCGCCGCCTTGAAGCGGTCCATGCCAGCTTCGATGTGGCGGCTGGTGTTTTCCAGCACCACAATGGCGTCGTCCACGACAAAACCTGTTGCCACCGTGAGCGCCATCAGGCTCAGGTTGTTGAGGCTGAAACCCATCAGGTACATCACGCCAAAAGTGCCGAGCAATGAAACCACGGTGGCTACTGCCGGAATGAAGGTTGCGCGCAGGCTGCGCAAAAACGCACTGACGACCAGCACCACCAACGCGATCGAGATCAGCAGCGTGATTTCGACTTCCTTGAGGGAGGCGCGTATCGAATTGGTTCTGTCAGAGGCGACCTGCAGCGTCACATCTGCCGGCAGCTGCGCCTGCAGTTCCGGCAACAGCGCGCGCACGCCATCGACGGTTTGAATCACGTTGGCGTCGGGCTGGCGCGTGACCAGCACGACCACGGCCGGACTGCCGTTGAAAAGTCCCAAGGTGTTGGTGTTCTCCACGCCATCGATGACTTCCGCCACATCGGAAAGCCGGATCGCCGCGTCATTGCGCCACGCGACGATCAGATTCTGGTAGTCGGCTGCCTTTCGCCCGCCTGAGGCGGTATCAGATCCCGAGTAGATTTGCAGCCGCTGGCCGTTGCCTTCGATAGCGCCTTTTGGCCGGTTGGCGTTTGATGCCTGCAACGCGGCCCGCACATCTTCCATGCTGACGCCGTAGCGGTTCAGTGCAAATGGCAGCAACTCGACCCGCACGGCAGGCAGCGAGCCACCGCCCAGTTCCACATCGCCGACACCCGGCACTTGCGCAATTTTCTGCTGCACGATGTTCGAGACTTCGTCGTAGATCTGTCCCGGCGAACGGGTTTTGGATGTCAGCGCCAGGATGATCACCGGCGATGACGCCGGGTTGGCCTTGCGGTAAGTCGGGTTGCTGCGCAGCGTGGCCGGCAAGTCAGCGCGTGAGGCGTTGATGGCGGCCTGCACTTCGCGTGCTGCGGCATTGATGTTGCGATTCAGGTCGAACTGCAGGCTGACGCGCGTAGAGCCGGTACTGCTGTTCGACGTCATTTCGTTGACGCCAGCGATGGTGCCGAGCCGCCGCTCCAGCGGCGTGGCAACGCTGCTGGCCATGGTGTCGGGACTGGCGCCGGGCAGCGTTGCGCTGACGGAGATGACGGGGTAGTCAACCTGCGGCAGCGGGGACACCGGCAGAACGAAGAAGGCGCCTATGCCGGCGAGGGCGATGCCGATGGTGAGGAGGACTGTGGCTACCGGGCGGCGGACGAATGGTTCGGAGAGGTTCATTTTTTAACCTCCTGCAGCCAGTGTGTGAAGCTCTGTATCCCTGAAACCGTTCGGGCTGAAGTATCGAAGCCGTATTCCAACCCCGTTCGGGCTGAGCTTGTCGAAGCCTTTCTTCGACTTGAGCGCCGGGCGTTTTGATGAGTCCGGTGCCGCTCTGTCGCCGCGGCGGGCGACTTACCTTTTTTTGCTTCGCCAAAATAAGGTAAGCCAAAAAAAGGCGAGCCGAAGTCAGGGTCGCTTCGCGATTCCTTGCGCTGCTCGCGGCAGGCGGGGTCTCGCTCGAACTCGCTACGTTGCACTTCGCTCAGACAATCGCGAGCCCTGATCCGCCTGCCGCTGCGCTGCTCAGCCCTGCCACACGGCGTTTGGGGGATGGAGACGGGGGCGGGTGCGGGATCGGGCGTTTTTGGGGTCAGAGCCCAAATTCGCCGCGCCTTTGGCGCGCCCTGCGGGTGCTGCGCAGCGAAATTGTGATCCGACCCCCAAAACCCGGCTGCACCACGATTTATTAAGTATTTTTGGCTTCTGGCCCATGTAATACGTGCGTAAGCAGCTATTGAAATAGGAGCGACTAAACGACTGAAACTTATCTCCGAACCCGACTCCGATCCCGGACTTCTTCTGCAAAACCCTTGTGAATGCGCCGAGGAGCGCAGGTCCAGACGGATCAGGGCGAGCGATTGTCTGAGCGAAGCGAGTTCGAGCTCGACCCCGGCTGGGCTGAGCACCGCCGGTTGCCCGCAGCGCAGCGGAGGGACGCAGACACCAGGGTCGCCTTTCTTTTCCTTAGTTTTCTTTGGCGAAGCAAAGAAAAGTAAGTCGCCCGCCGCGGCGACAGAGCGGCACCGAAACTCATCAGGGAACCTAACACCAATTCCAAGCCCAGGCTTCGACAAGCTCAGCCCGATCGGGCGGGGAGGAAGGAGCCTTCGATACCTCAGCCTGAACAGCTGGGAAGAAAAGGCTTCGACCGGCTCAGCCCGAACGGCAGGGGCGTAAGGGAGGTTCAAGCAACCACCTCCTTCCTACCCCCAAACCTCCGCCCAACCCGATCAAACGCCAGATAAATCACCGGCGTCGTGAACAGCGTCAACACCTGACTCACAATCAGCCCGCCGAAAATCGCCAGGCCCAGCGGGCGCCGCAACTCCGCGCCTTCACCCCAACCGAGCATCAACGGCACGGCTGCAAACAGCGCCGCCAGCGTCGTCATCAAAATCGGCCGGAAGCGCAGCAGCGCGGCCTGGTGAATCGCTTCCTGCGGCAACTTGCCCTGATTGCGTTCGGCATCAATCGCAAAATCGATCATCATGATCGCGTTTTTCTTCACGATGCCGATCAGCAGGATGATGCCGATGATGCCGATCACGCCCAGATCAGAGCCGCTGATCATCAACGCCAGCAGCGCGCCTACGCCGGCCGAGGGCAGGGTCGACAAAATCGTAAGCGGATGAACATAGCTTTCATACAGCACACCCAGCACGATGTAGACGCAGATCACTGCGGCCAGAATCAGCCAGAGTTGACTGGACAGGGAGGTTTGGTACGCGCCGGCCGCGCCCAGAAAAGTCATGCTGACGCCAGCTGGCATGGCGATGTCTTTTGCTGCCTGCCGGATCTCGTCAACCGCCTTGCCCAGCGATACACTGGGCGCCGTATCGAAGCCGAGCGAGGTGGCCGGGTACTGCGCGACGCGGGTGATCTGCAGTGGGGCCGGGCGCTCGCTGATGGTGGCAAGGCTGGACAGCGGCGTGGTCGCGCCTGAGGTGGTTTTGAGTTGCAGGTTACCCAGCGATGCCGGTGTTCTCAGCGAATCGGGAAGCGCCTCCAGAATCACGCGGTACTGATTCGTCTCGGTAAAAATGGTCGAGACGATGCGCTGCCCGAAGGCGCTGTAGAGCGCGTCGTCAATCGAAGAGGTACTGACGCCCAGGCGAGATGCCGTGTCGCGGTCAATCGTGATGAAGGCCGACGCGCCGTTCGAACCCGCGTCGGATGAGATATTGCTGACGCTTGCCAGCGTCTGCATGCGCGTTGCCAGCTTGCCGGCCCACTCCACCACCGCTGCGTTGTTCGCACCTTCGAGCGACAGGCGATATTGTGTCGGCCCGGTTTCAGCGTCGATGGTCAAGTCCTGTGTCGGCTGCAGGTACAGCGTCACGCCCGCCACCTGGCCGGCGCGGCGTTTCAGGCGATCCATGGTTTCCTGCTGGCTGCCGATGCGCTCTTTTTTCAGGTTGATCAGCATGCGGCCGGTGTGCAGCATGGTGTTGTTGGCTGCGTCCACGCCGATGAACGATGAGAGCGTTTCGACATCGGGGTCTTCCAGAATGGCCCGGGCGGCCGCCTGCTGCAATTCGGCCATGCGCGCGTACGACACGGATTGAGCTGTTTCAACCCTGGCCTGCAATTGCCCCGTGTCCTGCGTCGGGAACAGGCCTTTGGGGATCAGCAGATAAAGCACGACGGTGAGCACCAGCGTGGCCAGCGCGACCAGCAGGGTGATGCCTTGTCGTTTCAGAACCCACGTCAGCGCGCCGTCGTAACGCACGATGACGCGCTCAAAAAACGCATGCAGGCGGTCACCGATGCCGGGCCTGCCTTCTGGCTCGGGCGTGCGCTTGAGCCATCTTGCCGACATCATCGGTACGAGTGTGAGAGAAACCACCGCCGAAATCAGAATCGTGATCGCCAGCGTGACGGCGAACTCGCGGAACAGCCGGCCCACCACATCACCCATAAAGAGCAGCGGAATCAGCACGGCAATGAGTGACACCGTCAGCGAAATAATCGTGAAGCCGATCTGCGCGGCGCCCTTGACTGCGGCGGCCATCGGCGCTTCGCCTTCCTCGATGTAGCGCGAGATGTTCTCGATCATCACGATCGCGTCGTCGACCACAAAGCCGGTCGCAATCGTCAGCGCCATCAGGCTCAAATTGTTCAGGCTGTAGCCCAGCAGATACATGGCGCCGCAGGTGCCGATCAGCGAGATCGGTACGGCCAAGCTGGCGATCACGGTGGCGCGCACGCTATTCAGGAACGCAAAGATCACCAGCACCACCAGCAGCACCGCCAGCAGCAACTCGATTTCCACATGCATGACGGACGCGCGAATGCCGGTCGTACGGTCGCTCAGCACGTCCACCTTCAGCGCGGTCGGCAGGCCGGCCTGCAGCTCGGGCAGGCGTGCCTTGATGGCGTCAACCGTGGCGATCACGTTGGCACCGGGCTGGCGCTGCACATTGAGGATGATGGCGGGGTTGAGCTGCTTGCCGGATTCAAGGCAGTTCTTGCCGACTGTTTGCGTGGGACTGGCCACCGGGCAATCGCCGCCAGCCCAGGCCCCAAGCTGGCTGTTTTCAGCGCCGTCAATCACGTTGGCCACATCGGCCACCCGAATCGCGGCGCCGTTGCGGTAGGCAACGATGAGATTTTTATAGTCGGCCACGGCCACCAACTGGTCGTTGGCGTTGATGCTGTACGAACGCGTCGGGCCGTCGATGCTGCCTTTGGCGGCGTTAGCGTTCGCGCCGGTGATAGCGGTGCGCAGCGCGTCGAGCCCGAGCCCGTACGACGCCAGCGCCCGCGTGTCGGCCTGGATGCGCACCGCGGGCCGCTGGCCACCGCTGAGCGACACCAGCCCGACACCCGATACCTGGCTGATCTTCAGCGCCAGCCGCGTGTTGACGAGGTTCTGCACTTCGGTGAGCGGCAGCGTGCCAGACGTGATCGCCAGCGTGAGCACCGGCGCGTCAGCCGGATTGACCTTGGCATATACCGGGGGGGCCGGCAAGTCTGCGGGCAGCAGTGAACCACCGGCGTTGATGGCCGCCTGCACTTCCTGCTCGGCCACGTCGAGCGTCAGGCCCAGGCCGAACTGCAGCGTGATGATGGATACACCAGCAGCGCTGGTCGAGCTCATGCGTGACAAGCCCGACATCTGGCCGAAGTTGCGCTCCAGCGGCGCGGTGACGGTCTGCGCCATCACCTCGGGACTGGCGCCGGGGTACAGCGTCTGCACCTGGATAGTCGGGTAATCGACCTGCGGCAATGCGGACAGCGGCAGAAACTTGAACCCGACCATGCCCGCGAGCACGATGGCCAGCATCAGCAGCGATGTGGCCACGGGCCGAAGGATGAAGGAGCTTGACGGGCTCATCAGCGACAGGCGTTACGTTGACTGCGGTGGCGTGCCTGGTGGGCGTGGCAACGCTTCACGAACCTTCCGCCTGCAACGCGCGGCGGCGGCGTTGTGGGGCCTGGGCCAGGTCGGCGGGCGTGTCTGACTGGGCCGCAGACTCCGATACAGCCGAAGCGGGCGCCGAAGCGGGTGACTTCGCACCGTCTGCGCCCGGGCGCTGGCGCTTGCCTCCGCCGGCAGCTCCGTTGCCCGGCCCGCGCGGCTGGTCGCCCGGCAACGTCACACTGGCGCCGTCTTTCAGCCGGTCGGCGCCTTCAGTGATGACGCGCTCGCCGGCTTTCAGGCCCGACGTGATGACCACCTTGTCGACCGTGGCCTGCCCGCGCTGCACCGGTCGCAATGACACCGTGCGACCTTCCGCGTTAACCACATAAACATAGTCGCCGCTGGTGCCGCGGCGCACTGCTGTGACTGGAACCACGACGGCGTTTTCAATCGTCCGCACCAGCAACTGCACATTGACGAACTGGCTGGGGAACAGCGCCAGCTTGCTATTGGCAAAACGTGCCTTGGCTTTCACCGTGCCGGTGGTGGTGTCAACCTGGTTGTCGAGCGAGGCGAACACGCCGGTGTCGAGCACGGTGGCGCGAGTGCGGTCAAGTGCGGTGACGGTCATGGCCGAGCCCGCGCTGCCAGTCGTGGCTTGCTGAAGCTCGGCCGCACGGTCTTGTGGTATGGAAAACACCACGTCAATGGGCGTGATCTGCGTGATGAGGGCTATGCCGTTGGCGTCGCTGGTGTTGACGACGTTGCCGACATCGACCGCGCGCAGGCCGACACGTCCGCTGACGGGCGCCACCACGCGGGTATAGCCCAGGTTCAGACGGGCGGTGCCTTCGGCCGCCTTGTTGATCGTGAGTGTGCCTTCGAGTTGTTTGACCAGGGCAAATTGGGTATCGACTTCCTGGCGCGCAATCGAGTCCTGTTCAAGCAGCGTCTTGAAGCGTTGCAGCGTCACGCGGGCGCTGTCGAGCTGCGCCTCGCCCTGCTGGCGCTGGCCGATAGCCTGCATCAGCGCCATCTCGAACTGGCGCGGGTCGATGGTGGCCAGCAGTTCACCGGCTTTGACCAGCTGGCCTTCCTTGAACAGCACTTTCTGCATCACGCCCGAGACTTGCGGCTTGACACGCACCGTAGCCAGCGGTGTGACGGTGCCCAGCGCCTCCAGAACGATAGGGATGTTGGCCAGCTCGGCTGTGGCTACGCCGACGGTGGTGGACGGTGGGCCGCGCCTGGCCGCACCGCCACCAGCTGCGCCACCGGGGCCACCCGGACTGGGTCCTGCCGCGCTGGCGGGTTTTTCGCTTGCAGGTTGCGTCAGGTACCAGGCCAGTCCGCCCAGACCGGCCAGGGCCAGCACTGCCACCACGCTGCCGATGATCGATGCGCGGCGGCTCATGCGCGGGCGCTCGGGTGTGTCGGGCGGAGTTGCTGGCATGGAAATCCTGATTTTTTATGACGTTGACGGCTGGCGGCTGCGTGTCTGTGTAGCTGCGTAGCGCCGGCGGGGCGACGGGCTCGCAAAGCCGAGGCAGGGCATGCTCGAAATAATTATCACTGTAACGTCCGTAAGCCTTGTGTGGCCTCGGCAATTGACAGGTAAAAGCCTGGTAAAGCGTGGGTCAAGGCCACCGGCGCGGTCGGGGCGCCAACAGGCGAAAGGCACGCCTTCCCCAAGTTGCATAAGCTGGTGAGGACTTTTCCCGCCATGCGGCTGGCGGCCTGGTCTTTCACTGCGGCACTCCAAAGCCATTCACTATCATTTTAATAGCTGCTCGCGCAGTTTTTACACGGGCTAGAAGCCATTTTGTTTCGCAACTAACCGTGAAAGGCGGTGCTGGGTGGTTTTCAGGGACGACCCGCGCGACCCATCAGCACCTGCACCTCCGCGCGCAGCGGAATGCCGTCGATGGCGCCACATCGGGTCACTGACAGCGCGGCGGCTGCGTTGGCCCATTGCGCGGCGGCGCCAAGCACTTCACCGCGAGCCAGTGCCGCTGCCAGCGCGCCGGTGAAGGTGTCGCCGGCACCGATGGTGTCTTTCACCGCCATGCGGTGGCCCGGCAGATGAACGGATGGCTGCCCTTTTTGATAAATGCGGCAACCGTCAGCGCCCAGCGTGACGACGACTGCGCCCACGCCACGCGCCAGCAGATCGGCGGCTGCCTCATCCACGGACCCCGTCACACCGGTCAGCGCCATGACTTCGCTTTCGTTCGGCGTCAACACATCGACCAGCGCGAGAAGTTCGTCAGGCAAATGCCGCGCCGGCGCCGGGTTCAGCAGCGTAATGGCGCCGGCCTGTCTGGCGATTGAAAACGCCTGCCTTGTGGCTTCCAGCGGCACTTCGCAGGGCGCCATCACCACGCGGCAGCTTTGCAGGATGTGGCTTGCTGCATGCACCTGCTGCGCGGCCAGGCCCGCACCGGCGCCCGGGTACACCGCAATGCTGTTGTCGCCATCGTCATACACGACGATCTGCGCCACGCCGCTGCGCTCGCCGGCCGCGCATTCGACGTGCGCCGTGGCTATGCCTTCGGCATGCCACAAGCTCATGCCCATGCGGCCGAAATCGTCGTCGCCGATGCGGGCGATCAGCGCCACGCGTGCACCCTGGCGCGCCGCAGCGACGGCCGCGTTACTGCCTTTTCCGCCCGGGCTGATGCTGAACGCGCTGGCCATCAGTGTTTCGCCACGGGCAATCGGACGCGCGACCTGCGAGATCAGATCGGCGTTCCAGCTCGCCACGCAGACCACGTCAAATTGCGCCTGGTTCATCACTTCGCTCCCATCACTTCCCCCCGTAGCCCATGGTCTGCGGTAACCACAGCACGATCTGCGGAAACACCGTCATCGCCAGCAGCAACAAAAGCAGCATGACCAGAAACGGCCAGCCTTCCTTCATCATCTCGCCGATCGGAATGCCGGTGAGCGCCTTGGTCACAAACAGCAGCATGCCGAACGGCGGGTGAATCAGGCCGATCATCATGTTCAGCACCACCAGCACGCCGAAATGCACCAGATCCACGCCCAGCAGCTTGGCGGCCGGTAGCAGCATCGGCACGAACACCAGCAGCAGCACCGACACATCCAGAAAGCAGCCCAGCACCAGAAACATCACATTGACCAGCAGCAAAAACTTGACCTGTGACAGCTGCATGCTGTCGACCCACTGCGCCATCGCCTGCGGCACGCCTTCGGCGGTGAACGCGTAGTTGAGGATGAAGGAGCCGGCCAGAATCAGCGTGATCACCGCGCTGCCGCGGGTCGATTCCATCACCACGCCCCAGAAGCTGCGCCAGGTCAGCGCCCGGTACACCACCGCCGCCAGCACCAGCGCATGAAAAGCCGCCACGGCGGCCGCTTCGGTCGGCGTGAAGGCGCCGGAATAAATGCCGCCGAGCAGCACGATGGGCATCGACAGCGGCAGCGCACCGCGGAAGATGATGGCGGGCCATTCGTGGCGCGGAATTTTCGCCTCGCGCGGCATGTTG
>JANNKV010000342.1:0-12854 GCA_031396485.1 Polaromonas sp.
GGTTTGAGTGAGTGGTGTTGGTTCCCTCGCCCGCTGGCGGGAGGGGTTAGGGTGAGGGTGGGGGTGGGGGTGCAATAAATGGGTGACTATTAAAGCCGGGGAGCCCTCACCCCTGCCCTCTCCCAGAGGGAGAGGGAGCAAAACCGAGGCAGGGGAAAAAATCACGGCTCACCAGCGTGCCCCGAACGCGCGGCGCAATTCATCGATTTGTGATTCGGTCAGCGGCACGGGCGCATCGCGTTGGGTCAGCAGCGCGAGCCGCGCCGTTTCTTCGAGTTCTTCCAGCACGGCCATGGCGGCCTCTAGGCTGCTGTGCCACACGTTGGGGCCGAGGCGTTGCAGCATCACGGCGCGCAGCGGCGTGCCGGAATTTCCGTAGTGTTCGATCAGCCCGGCGACCTGTTCGCCCACGGCCGGGTCACCGGGGCGGGTGTAGGGCAGCAGCGGCACATGGCCGACTTTCATCACGAAGTAGGGCGTCAGCGGCGGCAGCAATTCGGCGCTGTGGCCATTGAGGCTGAGCGCCACGCAGTGCGTGCTGTGGGTGTGAATGATGCAGCGGGTGTCGGCGTCGAAGGCGCTGGCGGCGGCGTAGATGCGGGTGTGCAGCGCCAGGGTTTTGCTGGCGCGGTCGCCGCTGGTTTGCTGGCCGCTGGCGTCCACGCGGGCGAGTTGGGCCGGGTCCAGAAAACCGAGGCAGGCGTCGGTCGGTGTGATTAAAAAACCGTCATCGAGCCGCATGCTGATATTGCCCGCCGTGGCGTGCACGTAGCCGCGCTCGAACAGGCTGCGGCCGACGCGGCAGATTTCGTCCCGGGCCTGGGTTTCATTCATGATGGGTGGGGCTCAGGGATTGGAAGGCTTTGGTGAAGAAATCATCGCCGCCGAAGTTGCCGGATTTGAGGGCGAGGTGCAAGCCTTGCGGCGTTGCATCCTCCGAACCGGTGTTGACCGTGGCGTGACACCACGGCACGCCGGTGTCGATCTGAGGCCCGATGCGAAGCAGTGTGACGCCCAGCGCCTGCACGCACGCGCCCGACGTTTCGCCGCCCGCTACCACCAGTTGCCGCACGCCCAGGTCAACCAGCCCGCGCGCAATGCGGCCCAGCGACTGCTCGACCATAGTGCCGGCTGCGCCCACACCCAGCTGGCCTTGCACGGCCTGCACCGTGGACGGGTCAGCCGATGAATAGATCAGAAGCGGTTCGCCTGCTGATTTGGTCAGTTGCGCTTCGGCCCACGTCAATGCTTCCGCGGCAACGTCAATACCGGCGGCGATGCGCAGTGGGTCAATCGCGAGAGCGGGGTGCCCAGCGTGCTTGAATGCCTGCACCTGCCGATTCGTCGCCTGCGAGCAACTGCCCGAAACAATCGCCTTGCTGCCTTGCGCGGTGGGTAGTTTGGATGCCGCTGCCGAGGGCTTGATGCCGAAGTTGTGCGCCAATCCGATGGCCAGGCCCGAGCCGGCCGTCATCAGCTTGGCGGTGTTCAGCGCTTCACCCAGATGAAACAGGTCGGCATTTGACACCGCGTCGGCAATCGCCAAACCCACGCCGTGCGATCGCAGCTGCGTGATGCGCGCGCGAATCGCGCCTTCACCGGCTGCCACCACAGCATGGTCGATCAGGCCGACCATGCGCGTACTCTGCGCCTGCATCACGCGCACCAGGCTGGAATCTAGCATCGGCGTCAGCGGGTGCTCGCGCATGCCGCTGTCGCTGAGCAGCATGTCGCCGACGAACAAATGGCCCTTGAACACGGTACGGCCGTTGTCGGGGAAGGCGGGCGTGACTACGGCAAAGTCGGTTTCAAGCGCATCCATCAGCGCTTCGGTCACCGGCCCGATGTTGCCCTGCGGAGTGCTGTCAAACGTCGAGCAGACCTTGAAATAAAACTGCCCGGCGCCCTGGGCCTGCAGCCAGTGCAGGGCGGCGAGTGATTGGGCGATGGCCTCTTGCGGCGCGATGGTGCGTGACTTCAGCGCGACGACTACGACATCGACCGGCTCTGAAAGCGGCCCGGTCGGCACGCCAATCGTCTGCACCACCCGCATGCCGCTGCGCACGAGGTTGTTAGCCAGATCAGTCGCGCCGGTGAAGTCGTCGGCTATGCAGCCCAGTAGTAAATTCATGGCGCCATATTAGCAAGCCTTGACCCTTGTTTGGCTATGCTTGTTTGCCATGCGCCGTGCGTTGTGCCAGCACTGAGCCGTCTTGATCATGGAGGTTAAACGCTATTTTTTTCATAGCTGCTCGCGCAGAATTTACATGGGCTACAGGGCTGAAACGCTTGAAAAAACCTCAGCGGGCGCTGCCAAACACCTGCACCCAGTAAATCCCGGCGCTGCTTTTGGAGTTCACTGCGAAGGCGGCGCCCATCTCGCTGAAGTCGGGCGACATGATGTTGGCGCAGTGGCCGGGGCTTTTCAGCCAGCCCTGCACGGCCACGTCGGCGGTCGTTTGCCCGGCGGCGATGTTTTCGCCGATGGCGCGCCAGGGGTAGCCGGCGCGGCTGGCGCGATCGGACACGCGGCTGCCGTCGCGGCCGGTGTGCTCGAAATAGCTGTGGCGCGCCATGTCTGCGGCGTGCGCTGCGGAGATGCCTTGCAAGGTGGCATTGAAGCTGAGCGGGCGGGCTGCGCCAAATGACTCGCCGCCGCACCGGCGCGGCCGGGCGCGTGCCTCATTGACCAGCGCCAGCACCTGCGCCTGAACGTCGCCAGCCTGCGCGGCGCCCGGCGGCGCGAACGGAGCCGCCAGCACCAGCCACGTCTGCGTGCCGCGCTGGTAAAAGCCGACTTCAGACAGCTCGTCCTGACTCATCTCGCTGCAGGATGCGGCCATGGCGCCCTGGGCCAGGGCAGCGGCGCCGCTGTAGCCACGCAGGGTGATCTGCGCCGCACGGGTAGCCCGGTAGTCGGCGGCCTGCAAGGCGCCATCGAGCTTGCTGCCGCTGGCGATGCGGGCAGCGGCATTCGACAGCCGGGCGTTTTCGCGCAACGCTTTTGCCGGGGCCGCGCGACCGTCGCAACCCTGCTGGCGCAACTCGTTCAGTGCGCGCAGCAGCGGCTGGTGGTTTGGCGCCATGGGCTGCGCGTGGACAACCCCTGTCGCCAGCATGGCCAGCATTCCCAGCACGGCCAGCACGGCCAGCGCCAGAAAGCCGACATCGACCGGCCATGAATTACCCGCTTTCATCACCTGCCTGAAAAGTTTCATGGGCCATGATAGCGACGCTTTTTGCTGCACGTCCTGATTGGTACAGATACCCGTTCGCTACTGTATTGATAGCTGCTCGCGCAGTAAATACCTGGTCTGCAGCCCGATTTTGCTTGAAACGACCCAGATAACGGCCGTCATCGCCTTGAACGCTGTTGCCAACGCAGCCCGGCTTGCGCAGTCGCTGGCAACGGAGGCCAGCCGCGTTGATGAAGGCGCGAGCAGCCGCTACGATAAGCGCATGAGCAGTTCAAGCACCGTTGACGGCACCGCGCCGGGCGCAGTTTCACTCCGGCAGGACGCGGGCGTCATTGGCCTGGTGGGCACGGCGCACCTGATCAGCCATTTCAGCCAGTTGCTGCTGGCGCCTCTGTTTCCGTGGCTGAAAGACGAGTTTGCGGTCAGCTACACCGAGCTGGGTTTGCTGATGACGATTTTCTTCATCGTTTCATGCGGCGTTCAGGCGTTGTCGGGCTTTGCGGTCGACAAATTGGGTCCGCGGCCGATTCTGTATCTGGGCCTGGTCCTGATTGGCGTGGCGGCCTTTGGCTATTCCCTGAGCACGACCTACTGGATGCTGGCGGCCTTCGCCGCCGTCGCTGGCGTGGGCAACGGGGTGTTTCACCCGGTCAATTTCACCCTGCTGAACCGCAAGATCAGCACGCCGCGCCTGGGGCATGCCTATAGCGTGCACGGCATCACGGGCAGCCTGGGCTGGGCGCTGGCACCTGCCATGCTGGTACCGATTGCGCTGGCTTTTTCATGGCGCGTGGCCCTGGTTTCGGCGGGGGGGCTGGTGCTTTGCGTGCTGGCGGTGCTGCTGCTCAAACGCGATCAGCTGCAGCTGCCTGCCGCCGCGCAAATCAAGCCCGCCAGCGCGGCTTCAAAAAGCGGAAGCTTCGAGTTCCTGCGTATTCCGTCGGTGTGGATGTGCTTTGCCTTTTTCTTTTTCTACGCCCTGATTTTGGGCATCGTTCAAGCCTTTGCCCCAGAAGCGGCGCGCCAGCTGCACGGCATGCCGCTGCATCTGGTGGCCACCTGTGTGTCGGTCTACATGCTGAGCAGTGCGGGTGGCATGGTGCTGGGCGGGTTCTTGGCGGCTGACCCGGCGCGCTGTGAACGCGTGGTGGCCCTAGGGCTTGGCTTTGCCGCTGCCGTGGCGCTGATGCTGGCCGTGCTCGATCTGCCGGGCGCCCTGGTGCCGGTGCTGTTCGGCTTGATGGGTTTTGCGACCGGTACCGGCGCGCCTTCGCGCGACCTGATCGTCAAGCGTGCCACGCCGCCGCACGCCACCGGCCGCGTCTATGGCGTGGTGTATTCGGGGCTGGACATCGGCCAGGCGATTTCCCCGCTGATCTTTGGCAGCCTGATGGACCACCAGCAGTATCGCGGCGTGTTCTTCGGTCTGGCGCTGGTGCAGGGCGTGTTGATCTTCACCGCTTTCAGTGTGAAACGGGCCAGGCGCGTCGAACTGTCGCCTGCCTGATTCCATTTCTAAATCATCCGTGCACTTTGTAGTCTTCGCTAGCCGTACGTTTGTACTGTCGTCGCTTCGCCTTCGTGTTCACGAATGATTTAGAAGTGGAATGAGTAATTCGCGGGAGTCGTCGGTCGCCGAGCGGCAAAAGCGCTGCGGTATCCTTGATGCCATGTACGCGCCATTTTTTGGCCTGACCCAGGCGCCTTTTTCCATTGCCCCCGACCCGCACATGCTGTTCATGAGCGAGCGGCATCGCGAAGCGCTGGCGCATCTGCTCTACGGCGTGGGCGGGCGTGACGGCAACAGCGGCGGCGCGGGCGGCGGCTTTGTGCTGCTGACGGGCGAGATCGGCACCGGCAAGACCACGGTGTGCCGCTGCTTTCTGGAGCAAACCCCGGCCAATTGCAATGTGGCCTACATCTTCAACCCGAAGCTCACGGTGATCGAGCTGCTGCAGTCGATCTGCCACGAATTTCATATCACGCCCACGCAAAAAGACGCTCTGCAGCCGACGGTCAAGGATTACCTCGACCCGCTCAATGCGTTTTTGCTGAAGACCCATGCGGCCGGACAGAACAATGTGCTGATCATCGACGAGGCGCAAAACCTCTCGGCCGAGGTGCTGGAGCAACTGCGCCTGCTGACCAACCTGGAAACCAGCGAGCGCAAGCTGTTGCAGATCGTGCTGATCGGGCAGCCCGAACTGCGCACCATGCTGCAACGACCCGAACTGGAGCAACTGGCCCAGCGAGTGATTGCGCGTTATCACCTGCAGGCACTGACCGAAGCCGAGACGACGCGGTACATCGCGCACCGGCTGGAAGTCTCGGGTTTGAAGGGCGCGCTGCCGTTCGACCGCAAGTCCCTCAAACGCATTCATCACTTTGCCCGGGGTGTGCCGCGCCGCATCAACCTGCTGTGCGACCGCGCGATGCTGGGCGCCTTTGCCAGCGGCCAGGCTACCGTGAGCAGGCACATTGTCGACAAGGCCGCAGGGGAGGTTTTTGACCCACCCGCCGGCATGTCCTCTTCGCCACAGGTGTGGCGCTATGGTTATGCCGTAGCGGCTCTGGGTGTCGCGGCAGGGGCATTGCTGGTTGTACTGGCCCGCTTTTCGGCACCAGCAAGAGCGCCCGAAGTTGCCTCGACGGCGGTGCCTGCACCTGTTGGTGTCGTTTCCATGCCTTCGCTGTTGCCTTCCGGTGCGGCGTCCTCAGCGTCCGCTGCACCGCCGGCGAGCCCATCAGCCGCTGACGCACCGCTGACACCGCCCGCGCCGCCGCCCGGCCCGCCAACCTTGTTGCGCGACGAGAACCAGGCCTGGCGTGAACTGGCGCAGGCCTGGAAGCTGACACCGGGCGAGGGCGCTCCGTGCCCGGCGTTTGCCCGCGAGCAGGTGCGCTGCTTCAGCACCAACACCAGCCTGGCCCTGATCCGCCAGCTCGGCCGCCCCGGCATCGTCAAGCTCGACAGCCGCAGCGCCTCGCCGTCTTATGCGTTGCTTGTCGCGCTGACGCCTGGCAGCGCCACCTTGCGCGCAGGCAGCACTGAGCAAACCGTCACGCTGGCCGCGTTGGCCGCGCGTTGGGAAGGCGACTTTTCAACGCTGTGGCGGGTGCCGGCCGGCTACACCGCACCGATCAATGACGGCCAGGGCGGCCCGGTCGTGGAATGGGTGGCGGCACGACTGGCCGCTCTCGATGGCAAGGCCCCAGCTACTGAGCGGCCGCTACAAAATGCCGCGTTCAAGGCCCGTGTGCGGGCGTTTCAGGTCGCGCAGGGGCTACCGCCGGATGGCCTGCTGGGGCCGTTGACCTTCATGCAACTGAACCGTACGGGCGGCGTGGACGAGCCCGTCCTTCGCACGGGCCCCTGAAAAATGTCGTACATCCTTGACGCACTTCGTAAAGCAGACGCCCAGCGCGAGCGCGACCTGGCACGCGGCATTCATGCGCAGCCGGTAACGCTGTCTGCGCCCGCAGAAAGTTCGGGCCCCGTCAGCCGGCTTTTGCCGGTTGTGGCTGCACTGATCGTCGGCGCCGCGTTGCTGGCCCTGGCGATGTGGTGGTCTGGTTGGCTGGCCCGACCCGCCGCGCTGACGGTCGTCAACGTGGCCTCTGCTCCCCAGATCGCGCCAGTTGCGCCCGTGACGCCAGCACCGCCTGCCACCGAGGTAGTGCCGGCGGCCCCGCCAGAGCCACCCCCGCCTGCTGCGTTGCCTGCGCGTGAGGCGCCAAAGCCGGCTCCTGCGGTGACGGCCTATCCACCGGCGACAGCCTACCCGCCGCCGCCTGCCGCATCAGACCCCAGCCGTCTGCTGGCGCTGGCTGACCTGCCCGCCGACGTGCAGCGCGAACTGCCCAGGCTGGCGATCAGCGGCGGCGTGTATTCACCCACGCCCGCGCAGCGTCTGCTCATCGTCAACGGGCAGGTGCTCAATGAAGGCGCGGAAGCCGCGCCCGGCGTGTTGCTGGAGCAGATCAGGCCCAAGACTGCGGTGTTCAACTTTCGTGGCTACCGCTATGGCGTGCCGTATTGATTCCATCTCTAAATCATCCGTGCACTTTGTCGGCTTCGCTAGCCGTACGTCTGTACTGTCTTCGCTTCGCCTTCGCGTTCACAAGTGATTTGGAAATGGAACAGTCGCCGGCAATCATGGAATGCCGATCAGTTGCACGCTGGCCTTGAGGCTGGTTTCGTAAATTCGGTCTGCGGCGGCGCGTGGCGGCAAGTCTGCTGGCGGCGGCGATCCCCCTATCGCTATGGCCTCGCCTGACGACCTCAGTTGCGTTTGAAGTGCAGATAGGGGAACGAGTCGGTCCTGGGTTGGCGACCTTCGGCTTTTGTCCAGCCGGCCGGGCAGGGCCAGACCGGTCAATCGGCCTGCTGCGTCAAACACCGGTCCGCCGCGCGGGCCCGCCGGCATGTCAATACCCAGCAGGCGCTCACCACCATCGCCAATTGCAGCGCCCAGAAATCCGGTTCGCAGCACCGGCCACGCGGGTGTCGAATCGCGGGAAGCCACGTATTCGACTGCGTAGCCCACACTGCCCGGGAAGGCGTCGGCCAGCGCAGCCCACAGGTTTTCTGGCGCAGGCAAGGGGCTTTCAAGTCGTACCAGCGCCACGCCAGTCGAAGGCAGGCGCTTTTGCACGGCGCCGCGCGACAGCTGACCCAATCCATTGCGCAACCAGAAGTTGCCCGAGCGCGGTAGCGGCGCCAGCGGTACCAAAGCTAGTCCGCCATCGCCGATCAGCACGCCGCTGCCGAGCACGCGCGCGGCAGGCGGCAAGCCCCGCGACGAACCGTAAGGTGCCAGTCGGGTTGGCAAGGTCAGCAAGGCTCTGGTGGCGAGCGGTGTGCCAGCCTTGAGTTGCGCTTGCACGCGTGCCAGCATTGCATTGTTCGGCAGGCGGGCGTCAGCTTCGGCCAGCAGCCGCTGCGCAATGACGCCCTGGCCGCCGGCATGCAGCAGCCACGCGTAAAGCGCCGAGCCGCCGATCACGTCCAGATGCGCGCCGGCCGTGTGCGCGCCAAAGGCCAGTGCGCGCCGGTACTGCCCGTCTTGCATGTACGCGCGTACGAGCGCGATTTCGGTGTCGGCTGCGTGCAGGATCAATGCGGCGCGGTCAAAGAAATCGATCGCGGCGTTTGTATCCATGCGGGCCAGGGCCGCTTCGCCTGCCTTGAGCAGATCAGCCCGTGCCTTCAGTCGTTCTGGCGGTACGGTGCTGGCCTCGCGCACCGCCGCTGCGCCCGCCTGACTGGCCGCCGGCTGGGGGCGCGCTTGCTGCAGGAGCTGGCGCAGCTTCTCGTCGCTCGCCGGCGGTGCGGCCACTGCAAGGCAGAAGGGAACGCTGCCCAGCAAGGCAACTGCCAGCAGGCAGCTCCATCGCGCGCCCGTCACGGGTTGACGTTGGCGCCGCTGGGGCAGATGGTGCTGGTGCCCACGCGGTTGATGCGCGGCGTGCCCGCGTCGGCCGGATTGGTGTTGGGCGCGTAGGCCGGTTTCGGCGCCTTGAAGTTGGCCGCCATGTACGCAGTCAGCGCGTCGATGTCTTGCGCGCCGCCAAGCCGGTTGGTCCCTTTGACGAGTGTCGAGTAACCGTCACCGCCGTCGGCCATGAAGTTGTTAACCGTGACCCGGTAAGGTTTGGTCGGGTTTTGAACGAGGCCAGCGGCATCGACCAGCGTTTCGGCCGGGTTGGCACCGGCGGTCAGCGTCACATTGCTAATGCGGGCGCCGCACGCCCTGGCGCCGTCCCAGGTGTATTTGAAGCCCGCTGATGGCAGCGCAAAGCGCGTACTGGTAGCAGACTGCCCCAGGCAACCGGCAAACTGCTCTTCCAGAAAGTCCTTGATGTTTTGCGTCGTGAGCGTCATCGTCACCAGGCTGTTGCCGAACGGCTGCACGGTAAAAGCTTCGCCGTAGGTGACGTTGCCGTCCCCCTCCCCAGCCGGGCTCGACGCAAAAGTAAAACCGGGAGAACGAACGCCGCCGCCGTTCATGAAGGCAATCACCGCACTGCCGAAAGTTGCCGGCTGGGTAGCGGCCAGTTGGGAATCGGCAATCAGGCTGCCGGCCAGCATGTTGCACGCGCCGTCGGCACGGGTGTTGGGCAGGCTGGTGGTGATGGAGCCAAGTACGGCATTGGCAATCGGCGACACCAGCTTGCCGTATTCAGCAACGATTTTCTGCACGACGGCATCGGCGAGCACTGCGGGGTCGTTGCGAACCACCAGTCGATTGGTTGCGACCGCTTTGGTGATGTCACGCGTGCTGGGGTCAATCGTCACGTCCACGTCGGTGAGCACGCGGCCGAAAGCGCTGGAGCTGCTGACCGGAATGGTGCGGCCGGTGGCGTTGGGGAGTGAGCAGTTGTAGGCCGCGTGGGTGTGTCCGCTGATGACCAGATCAACCGCGTTGT
The DNA here is from genome assembly GCA_031396485.1 of Polaromonas sp. Classification (GTDB taxonomy): domain Bacteria; phylum Pseudomonadota; class Gammaproteobacteria; order Burkholderiales; family Burkholderiaceae_C; genus Polaromonas. The sequence continues at coordinate 9,627 of JANNKV010000342.1, forward strand.
CGAACTTGCTGACGATGCCGGCAATGGCCGAGCCTGCCAGATTGCCCGCACAGCCGTTGATGTCACCGAGCGTGCCCGTTTGAAAACCGCCTTCGTGTATCAGCACGACGATGGATTCGATGCCTTGCGCGCGCAATTCGGGTATCAATGCGTTGACGGTTTGCGCCTCGTCTCGAAATTCAAGGCCCGCGACACCCGTGGGCGTAACGATGGTGGGGGTGGCCTTCAGTGTCATGCCGATGAAGGCGACCTTGACGCCATTGAGCGTCTTGATGCCGTAGGCGGGCAGCAAGGGCTTGCCGGTGGCGGTGGCGATCACGTTGGCCGACAGCCACTTGAATTTGGCGCCTTCGAACGGAACCGGCGTTCCGACTGTTGCGCCCTTGCAGCTATTTGGGTCGGTCTGCCCCGCCGTGACCTTGCAGCCGCCGTTTTGCAGGCGCTGCAATTCGGCCGAGCCTTTGTCGAATTCATGATTGCCGACTGCGCTGAATTCAAGGCCGATTCGGTTAAGCGTTTCGACAGAAGGCTCATCGAAAAACAGGGAAGAAATCAGTGGGGTGGCGCCGATCAGGTCACCCGCGCCGACGACCACATTCAGCGAATTCTGCTTTTTCAGGCTGGTCACCTGGGCGGCCATGAAATCGGCGCCGCCCACCGGTGGCCGGCTGGCGGCTGGTACTGCAGTGGTTTGCCCGAAAGTGCCGGGCGATTCAAGCGTGCCGTGGTAATCGTTGAAGCCGATGATCTTGGCTGTGAAGGCGGCGGCCGTTGGCGGCGTTGCAGTGGTGGGGGTGCTGTCGCTGTCGCCCCCGCAGGCCACCAGGGCCGTAGCGGCCGTCAAGGCCAGAGCGGCGGCGGCAGCCAGTTTTCTCTTCATCATTTTCATCGTCATGGGGATCCTTGGAACTGTTTTTCGGAATCAGGTTATTAAAGGATCGTAGGTAGCCCCGGTGACATTCTTGTGACGCGCAGGCACGCCACGTTTGGCGAGACTTCCACTGAGCCGCATGTCGTTTCATAATGGTTCAGGGCTGGCCGTTTGCGCTGGCGCCGCAATGCACGCAAGGAGACTGACATGAATGATTCGAATACGCCCAAAGACGGCGACTTCGCCCACTGGATCGAGGAAAAATCCGAGGCACTGAAGTTTGAGCTGGGCGAGAAATTTCCGGTGCCGCCGACGACGCTGCATTCACCTTCCGTGCATGTCGAAACCGGTCAGCAGAAACTGGAAGAAGTGCTGCTGGAGCACGAGGAGCCCAGTGCCGAATTCCTCGAAGAATTGGCTGCCCTCGAAGACGCGCCGCCGCTGAGCGACGAAGAACTGGCCCGGCAGGCGCTTGAAGCGGGTGGTAGCGACGGCGACAGCGATACGCCGGAGTAGGAGCCAGCGCCCCCAGGAGTCAAATGTGCGCCATCGCCCTGAAGGTGGCCGCGCCTAGCAGCAACGACGCCGTAGGGATGACCGCGAGGGTCCAACGTAAAAGCAGCCGTGGTGGCCGTGGGCGGGCGAGCACCAAACCCAGGCAGACCAGTGCGGTGGGCTCTGGTGATATGCCAAAAACTTCGATCTGACTCCACACCCGTCCGGCCCAGGCGCTGCCCAGCGGGTAAAGCACCAGACCCGCCAACGCCAGAAACCAGCCGATCTTTTGAACGAAGCCCGTCTCGTCGATCGGATCTTCCACAGGCAGCAGCGCCAGCACGGCAAGTAAAACCGCTTGCGCCCAGAACGCGAAAGCGAAATAGCGCGCAGCCCAGTTGATCGTGGCATAGCGCTGCCAGAAAAACGCCCAGCCGACCCATAAAAAAGCAGCGGCCAGCAGCAGCGCCTGGAACTGCGCCGCGCCGGTTCGCCGGGATGTGGCGAGCCAGCATGCGACGATGCCTGCAATCACACCCGCAAGCTGGGCCGGCCAGACATCTCTGTTGTAGTTCTCAACCAGGCGCCAGTACGTTGATGGCGCAAACATCAAGAAGTCGCCGAGCGTGTAGGTCCACCACTCCGACACGGACTAGAGCCCTTGTACGTGTTGCACCATGCGCTTGCGAAACGCGTCGTCGGGCATGCGGCCGCGCGCTGCGGCCATGTTCTCGCGCACGTGGGCAGGGCTGCTGGTTGCGGGAATTGCGCACGTCACAGCAGGGTGAGACACCACGAATTTGAGGGCCACCTGCGCCCAGTTCATGCAGTCAATCTCGCCAGCCCAGGCGGGCAGCGGATGCCGCTGCAATTGACGCAGCAAATCGCCCTGGCGAAACGGCCGGTTCACCAGCACCGCGATGCCGCGCTCGCGCGCCAGTGGCAGCAGGCGCTCTTCGGCTTCCCGATCCAGCAGGTTGTAACTCAATTGCACGAAGTCAATGCGCTGCGTGCGCATGATCTGCTCCAGTTCCCGGTGGCGCCGGCCTTCCGAGGTGGTGATGCCCACGTAGCGCAGCTTGCCGGCCGCTTTCATGCTTTGCAGCAGCGCCAATTGCTCTTGCCAGGCCAGCAGGTTGTGAACCTGCAGCAGGTCGAATGCGGCCACCCGCCACAGCTGGCGGGTGGCCTCGATTTGCGGGGCGCCGGCCGCGGAGGTCCAGACTTTCTCGGCAGAAAAAACACGCGACTGGGCGGCGAGCTGTTGCAGCCCTTCACCGATGACGCCTTGGGACGAACCGTACATCGGCGAGCAGTCAATCAGGCGGCCGCCTGCGGCAAAAAAATCGCGCATGACTTCCGTGCATTGCGCGCGTGCGGTGCGGTCGTTGCCGACATTGAAGGTGATCCAGCTGCCCAGACCCACCACCGGAATCTGCTCGCCGGAAGAGGGAATCGGCCGCATCAATGCCAGCTCGGCTGCTTTGCGTGCTGGCGGCATACCCTGTGCCATGACACTTGCCGAGCCCATCGAAGCAACGAGTTTCAATACAACGCGCCTTTTCATGGGTGCAGGCTATCACGCAGTCCTGCCAAACGGTTTGGTGGGGTGGCCAATTCCACACCGGCCAAATCGTTTTGCGGCGCCTTCGGGAAATCCCGAATTCACCGATCGCCGACTGCGCAGGTCTCTGTTTGCGAAGCACAATAAGGCATGACCCAACAAATTGCCGGCCACCTTCTCGTTGATTGCCTGATTGCGCAGGGCGTAACCCACGCGTTCGGCGTGCCGGGCGAAAGTTATCTGGCCGTGCTTGACGGCCTGCACGAGCGACAGGGCCAGATCAAATTCATCACCTGCC
>JANNKV010000358.1:0-3329 GCA_031396485.1 Polaromonas sp.
CGGGCCTTCTGGGCCAGGCGCGCAATCAATTCCTCGATCTTCTTGCCGACCACCATCATCAAATCGGCCAGCTCATCGATCACCACCACGATGTAGGGCAGGCGCTCCAGTGGCTCGGGCTGGTCGGGTGTGAGGCTGAACGGGTTGTAGAGGAATTCGCCCTTGGCTTTGGCCTCGTCGATCTTGACGTTGTAGCCGGCGAGGTTGCGCACACCCAGCTTGCTCATCAGCTTGTAGCGCTTCTCCATCTCCATCACGCACCAGTTCAGGCCATGCGCGGCCTGCCGCATGTCGGTGACCACGGGCGCCAGCAGGTGTGGAATGCCTTCGTAGACGCTCATCTCCAGCATCTTCGGGTCAATGAGCAGCAGGCGCACATCACGCGCATCTGCCTTGTACAGCAGGCTCAGGATCATCGCGTTGATGCCAACCGATTTACCCGAGCCGGTCGTGCCCGCCACCAGGCAATGCGGCATTTTCGCCAGATCGGCCACCACCGCGTTACCGCCGATGTCTTTGCCCAGACCGATCGTCAACATCGACTTGGCTTCGTTGTAGACCTGCGAGCCGAGAATTTCACTGAGCTTGATCGACTGGCGCTTGGCGTTGGGTAATTCCAGCGCCATGTAGTTTTTGCCGGGAATAGTTTCGATCACGCGAATCGACACCAGGCTGAGCGCGCGCGCCAGATCCTTTGCGAGGTTGACAACCTGTGAGCCTTTCACGCCGGTGGCGGGTTCGATCTCATAGCGTGTGATGACCGGGCCGGGCGCGGCGGCCACGACGCGCACTTCGACGCCGAAGTCTTTCAGCTTTTTCTCGATCAGGCGCGACGTCATCTCCAGCGTCTCGGGCGCCACGGTTTCCTGCCGCGTCAAGGCGCCGTCCAGCAGATCGACCTGCGGCAGCTTGGAATCAGGCATTTCGCTGAAAAGCGGTTTCTGCCGCTCTTTCACCACGCGAGCGCTTTTTGGAATGTCCACCAGGGTGGGCTCGATCAACACGGGCACCGGGTGATGCTCTTCGATCTCGATACGCTCATCGATCAGGGTTTCTTCACGCTCGCGAGCGGCCACCTTGCCCAGCGCCTGGTCTTGGGCGATCTCGCGCTTTTCGCGGCGCGAGTCGATCAGGTTGTCAATCCACGCGCCCAGATCAAGCGCCACATGCGCCCACGAGAAGCGAAACACCACCGACACGGCAATCACACCCAGCGCAATAAAGACCAGACCGGAGCCGGCAAATCCAAGCCATTTGACGCCCGCCGACCCAGCCAGGTAACCCAGCACACCGCCCGCGTGGCCGGGCAACCGAACTTCATAGCGATAAAGACGTGACCACTCGAGCGCGGCGCTGGCCATCAGCAACAGGCCCAAGCAGGCCCAGAACTTGATTCGGTCGGCATTGCCGTAGGCATCCGGCGTGATGGGCTCACCTCGCAGCCAGCGCGCCAGTGACGACAACCAGGCGCGCACGCCCGCAGCCAACGCCCACCAGACTGAAAAACCGAGCAGGAAATAGCTGGCATCGGCCAGCCACGCACCGAAACGGCCGCCAAAGTTGCGGGTGATGGCTTGCGCGCCGCCGGCAAGGTCGGCGCTGCCAGACGTGGACCAGGCCGCATCTTGCGGCGTGAAGCTCAGCAAAGCCGCCAGCCAGAAAATCAGGCCGAGCAGACCGAGGATCAGGGAGACTTCATGCGCAAATCGCTTGATGCCGCTGGGCGCGCCAGGGTCGGTGGAATTTCGTGAGTTCAGGGTGTCGAGTGAGTAAGTCATAGACCACTCACAAGCTTACCGCAGTTGGCGAAAGGTTCTGGAGCCTTCGTCGGGGAAAAAGCAACACGGCCACCAGACTCTCACAAAACCCTTGCCAAATCAACTTAGCGAACTGAGTCGTTCCTTGATCAGCATCGAGCCATCAGCGCGGCTCTCAATAAAGCCCCGTTCCTCGAGGTCTTTCATGACCCGGCTGACCATTTCACGCGAGGCGCCGACCATTTTGGCGACGTCCTGACGCGATACCTTGTCTCGTATCACCGCGTTACCTTCGGCATCTTCGGTGGCGAATTCAAGCAAAGCCCTGGCAACCCGGCCATAAACATCCATCAGCGCCAGCGACTCGATTTGCCGGTCAGCATGGCGCAGGCGCTGCACCAACCCCTTCATGACGGCATAGGCCATGGAACTGTTTTCAGGTAAGCAACGGGCAAATTCCATGCGGCCCAGAATCAATGCATCGGTCTGCACCTCGGCGCGGACGGTGGCGGAATGCGGCTGATCGTCGATCAGGCTCATCTCACCCACGTAAGCACCAGGCTGCAGCGTGGCCAAAATAACCTCCCTGCCCCGCGTGTCGGTGGTGATGACGCGGGCACGACCCGTCAAAATAATGGTGAGGGCATCAGATTTTTTTCCCTGCTGCACAATATCTTCACCCCGTTTGAAACGGCGTTTGACAACGGCGCCCGAGACCGATTCAGCCTGGACCGACGTCAGCATGGAAAAAAGGGGAACCCGGCGAATCAGTTCCAGGTTGGATACCATCGTTGCCATAAGCGTAGCCTCCAGATTTCGCGGCCGACACTCTGGCTGGTGTGCCCGCGTGATTTCTTACAATGTCATCTTAAGAAGCAGAATGCACGCGCGGTAGGGTCATAGTTGGCAATACCGTTGCTTCCATGCGACGTGACTCTACCCGAGTTCTAACACTTTCCCAATCCCTTTTTTAACCATGAATCATTCGAAAGTCCTCATCCTGGGCTCTGGCCCCGCGGGTTACACCGCCGCCGTGTATGCAGCACGGGCCAACCTGAACCCGGTGCTGATCACCGGTATTGCCCAGGGTGGCCAGCTCATGACGACCACCGACGTCGACAATTGGCCAGCCGATGCTCACGGGGTGCAGGGCCCAGATTTGATGCAGCGCTTTCTGGAGCATGCCGAGCGCTTTAATACCAAAATTATTTTTGACCACATCAACACAGTAGATTTCAGCAAGCGGCCTTTCACGCTGACCGGCGACAGCGGAACGTACACCTGCGACACGCTGATCATTGCGACCGGCGCATCAGCTAAATACCTCGGACTGCCTTCGGAAACCGCGTTCATGGGCCGCGGCGTTTCGGGTTGCGCGACTTGTGACGGATTCTTCTACAAGAATCAGGAAGTGTGTGTCGTCGGCGGCGGCAACACGGCGGTTGAAGAAGCGCTGTACCTGTCGAACATCGCCAGTAAAGTGACTCTGGTCCATCGCCGTGACAAGTTCAAGGCCGAAGCGATTCTGATCGACAAGCTGCATGAGAAAGTGGCTGCAGGCAAGATCGAGCT
>JANNKV010000372.1:0-20557 GCA_031396485.1 Polaromonas sp.
AAACATCGATGCCGCATTCAATCGCGCCGATACCAACCGGGACGGCCGGCTCAATCGTGAAGAGGCCGAACATTTTCCGGTGCTTTCACAGCGCTTCGACATGATTGACGTCAATCGCGACTCTTTCATTTCGCGCGACGAGTTCAATCAGGCTGCGGGAAATTGAGTTGGAGTTGCCCGCGCACACCGCGGGAGGTGCGGGTGCCGATGGCGGGGCGCAGGGGTAAGTCGTAAACTGTGCGTTCGACCCGGAGACACCGATGAACGCACCGTTACCCACCCACCTGCTGCCTGAAATTGCCCAGCGCGAAACGCCTGCGGCATTGCTGGACGCGCTTAAAAGCCGCTTCGCGGCGCAATGCTCAACTGCCCTCGTGGTGCGCGAGCAGCATGGCCGCGATGAGTCTTCTTTCGCGGCGCCGCCACCGGCAGCCGTCGTGTTTGCCGAAAGCACGCAGGACGTGGCCGATGCGGTGAAGCTGGCCAGCAAATTCAGCGTGCCGGTGATTCCGTTCGGCGTCGGCACCTCGCTGGAAGGCCATCTGCTGGCCGTGCAGGGCGGCATCAGCATCGACGTTAGCCGCATGAACAAGGTGCTGCAGATCAATGCCGAGGATTTGACGGTCACGGTGCAGCCGGGCGTCACGCGCAAGCAGCTCAACGAAGAAATCAAAAGCACCGGCCTGTTTTTTCCGATCGACCCGGGCGCTGACGCCACGCTGGGCGGCATGAGCGCCACGCGCGCCAGCGGTACCAACGCCGTGCGCTACGGCACCATGCGCGAGAACGTGCTGGCGCTTGAAGTGGTGACTGCCGGCGGCGAAATCATTCGCACCGGCACACGCGCCAAAAAATCATCGGCTGGCTACGACCTGACGCGCCTGATGGTGGGCAGCGAAGGCACGCTCGGCGTCATCACCGAAGTCACCGTCAAACTTTATCCGCTGCCCGAAGCGATTTCGGCCGCGGTGTGCTCGTTCCCCAGTATCGAGGCCGCGGTGCGAACCACGATCGAAGTCATCCAGATGGGTGTGCCGATTGCGCGCGTCGAACTGATCGACCACAACACCGTGCGCATGGTCAACGCGCATTCAAAACTGAATCTGCGCGAAGAGCCGATGCTGCTGATGGAGTTTCACGGCTCGCCTTCGAGCGTCAAGGAACAAGCCGAGCTGGTGCAGGAACTCGCCAGCGGCCATGGCGGCAATGCGTTTGAATGGGCCAGCACACCCGAAGAACGCACGCGGCTCTGGACAGCACGGCACAACGCCTACTTCGCCGCCATCCAGTCACGCCCCGGTTGCCGGGCCATATCGACTGACACCTGCGTACCGATTTCGCGCCTGGCCGACTGCCTGCTCGAATCGATTCTTGAGGCCGATGCCAGCGGCATTCCGTACTTCCTCGTCGGCCATGTCGGTGACGGCAATTTTCACTTCGGCTACCTGATCGACCCGACCTTGCCGAAAGAACGCGAAGTGGCCGAAGCGCTGAACCACAAGCTGGTGTCGCGTGCTTTGGCGTTAGAAGGCACCTGCACCGGCGAGCACGGCGTGGGGCTGCACAAGATGGATTTTCTGGTGACCGAGACCGGCAGCGGCGCCGTCGACATGATGCGCACCATCAAGCGCGCACTGGACCCGAAGAACATTATGAATCCGGGGAAGATTTTTTCGCTGTAGGGCTTGGCTTGCGATGTTCGATTTGCCAAGACTCAAGGACAGTCCCGCCAAGGGAATTCGAACACAGGTTGCCAGCAGTCTGCCCGGCTCCCCGAAATTGACTTGGCATGCGCCTCGAAGACCGGGCTCCATTCGCGATGCACGTGCGCAAGAATTTTTGAGATCTCGTCTCGAGCCTCTGCATCGGACCTGAGCCCGCCGATCTGCCGGCCCGCCGCAACAAGATTTTTCATGCTTCCTGCACGCGCGCCCCGCTTAAGAATTGCCATGCGGAAAACGGGAACGCCGCTGCGGTGAAAAAATGGAAGCACGTCGTACAGCGGCGCAAGTTCCCACCGCGCCAGACCCATTTGCCTCAAGCTGGTGTTCCAGGGATGGTCGTCTGTGTTGCCCACGGCTGCATTGAGCACGATACGGCGGAACAGCTCCAGAGCATCTCCGGGCTCCCTGAGCTTTGAACGCAAGCTGACGTAGCTTCGCTTTGGATCGTCGACATCTGTTCCCGGATGCAAACCGAGGGCCGTTGCGGCGCTGACGCAGTGATAAACCGGACCGGTCGCACCTGGGCCACGGTCGAACCGCGAGATGCAAAGCGCTGGAAGTCCATTCAATTCAACTACGTGATGGTCCGGAACCTTCATCCCCAATTCTTTGGCGAGAGTCAACGCCGTGGCCTCAGCGACTACTGTGTCAGGCCGCTCAGAAGGCGTGGCAAATTTGAACAAGGTCGGTACTGGCTCACTTTCAGGCGTGCCTCGAAAAAACCCTAAAACCTTGGGGCGTTCGCCACCCATGGCTCCTTCAGACGATTCGCGCAGCACGGTGGCCAAGGCTTGCGGCGTCACCGAGGTCACTTCGACAGCCAAAATATCTTCGACTGCGGGCTTGGCGGCAAGCTCTCCCACAAACAGCGCTCCAAATCCATCGGCGGGCGCGTACAACAAACGCTCCCACCAACCCCACGGCTCGGAGCTGGCTTGGGAGCCAAGAAATTGCTGTCTGCGGTTTTGCAGAATGTCCAGAGACCAGCCTGCAAGAGCGACATCACAAAACACAGGAAACGGCGCGACGCCGATTTGCGTGAAAGGCGCGCCCTGCTTGAGACGAATGCCCTGAGGGTCCAGTTCCAACGCGCTCTGACCCCCCGCAAGATACGTCCTGTTGTACTGAAACTCCCACCTCCCCTGTTCCTGCGTGAGCTCACCGACCCGGACTGGCAGGCGGGTATCGTCCGGCCCCGTGGTCCAACGAAAGACGGGGGCCCGGCGTGTCATTCGCCTGATTCCTGGCGTGCCCTGGACGGCGGGAATTTAGACCGGGCTGCTTCCTGGTAGACAGGATCGATGGACGCATCGGCCAACGCCGTCTGCAATGCTACATCGTCCAGCGCCCAAAAAAGCCGAGCCATGTCAGCAAAGCGTGTCCGGAGGGACCCTGTCTCAATGGCCATCACGGTATGACGGCTCAGGTCGGCTCTGGCTGCCAATTCTGCTTGGGTCAGCCCCCGCGCCTGGCGCATTAGTCGGATGCGCGCACCGACCTCACACACAAACTGAGTGACTTCAACAGGTTCGACAAGTGGGTCTCTTTTCGTTCGCATGTCGCTTATTATATACAAAAAAACTTGTTTTGTTAATAATACGCAACTTTGAGTGCCGCTGATATTCACGGAGTTTACCGCCGCAGCCGCTCAATCAAGCCATTGAGCTCATCCATCGACGCAAACTGGATCGCCACCTCGCCGGTGTCTTCACGCCGGCCGTTGCGTTTCACCTGCTTTTTGATACGCACCTCGACCTCGGCCATCAGCAGGTCGGCGAGTTCCTCTTCGACGCGGCGGGTGTCGCGGGACTTTTCCTTGGCGTGGCGTTGGGGCTTCAATGAAAACTCGGCGCTGAGCTTTTTAACCAGGCTTTCAGCTTCGCGCACCGACATTTTTTTGGCGGCAATCTGGTTGCCGGCGGTGATCTGGGTCGCGCGGTCCAGGCTGAGCAGCGCCCGGGCGTGGCCCATGTCGATGTCGCCGGCCATCAGCATGGTTTGCACCGGGTCGGCCAGATTCAGCAGCCGCAGCAGGTTGGACGCGGCGCTGCGCGAGCGGCCCACGGCCTGCGCCGCCAGTTCGTGAGTGAGCCCAAACTCTTTCACCAGGCGTTGCAGGCCTTGGGCTTCTTCCAGCGGGTTCAGGTCTTCGCGCTGGATGTTTTCGATCAGCGACATGGCCGCGGCCGACTCGTCGGGCACGTTGCGCACCAGCACCGGCACGCTGTCGAGGCCGGCGATGCGGGCAGCGCGGAAGCGGCGCTCACCGGCGATGATCTCGTATTTGCCGTCGTTGACGCCGCTGGTCAGGCGCCGCACCAGAATCGGCTGCATGATGCCCTGCACCTTGATCGACTCGGCCAGCTCGTATAGTGCGCCCTCGTCCATCCGGGTGCGCGGCTGGTACTGGCCGGGGACCAGATCGCCCAGGCGCAGCGACGCGGGCAGGCCCGGGCTGGTTGCGCTGGCGGCGTTGTCGGCATCAAGCGAGTCGCTGACTTTGGGGCCGAGCAGCGCTTCGAGGCCGAGGCCCAGACCTTTTGGTTTTTTGGTGACCATGTTGAGGTGCTTTCGTGAGTCAGTCGTAAATAGCAGGAGCGTCGGCACGGGCCAGACGCTGCAGATGGAAATGCGCCTCGGGCCAGTCACCCAGGCCGCTGTCGGCATTGAGATGCCCGCGCGGGCCCACTTCGATCAGTTCGGAGCCCCAGGCGGTGGCGAAAAATCGGGCCCGCTCCAGCGCACAAAAAGGGTCATCGCTGCTGGCGAAGACGATCGACGGAAAAGGCAGTTTTTGCAGCGGAATCGGTGCCCAGCCGGGTAAGGCTTCGCGTACATCCTCGCGTTCGCAATCGGGCGGCGCCACCATCAGCGCCCCGCCGACGCGCTGCGTGTTTTTTGAATGCGCGGCCCAGGCCACGGCCGTCATGCAGCCGAGGCTGTGGGCGACCAGCACCGCGCGGCGGTTGGGCGCCAGGTCACGCGCCAGCAGCTCGTCCTCGACGCGGGAAATCCAGTCGCCACGCAGCGGCCGCATCCAGTCGTGTTGCTCGACCCGCGCATAGCCATGCGTGCGTTCCCAGCGGCTTTGCCAGTGGTCGGGGCCGCTGTTTTGCCAGCCGGGCAGCAGCAGGATATTGCTCGAAGTCATGGGCGGAACGACATCAAGTCGCTATGATATTAATAGCTGCTTGCGCATATTTTGCCTGGGCTGGAGGCACTATTGGCTTGTAATTCGCGCGAAATGCCATCTACATGCTCTTGATGCGCTCGACCATCTCTTGCGCAAACGTCACGAAGGCCTGCGCGCCTTTGGAGGCCGGATCGAACACCACACCGGGCAGGCCGTAGCTGGGCGCTTCGGCCAGCCGCACATTGCGCGGAATAACGGTGTTGAATACCTTGTCGCCAAAATGCTGCTTGAGCTGCTCGCTCACCTGCTGCTGCAAGGTGATGCGCGGGTCAAACATGACGCGCAGCAGGCCGATGATCTGCAGGTCTTTGTTCAGGTTGGCGTGCACCTGCTTGATGGTGTTGACCAAGTCGGTCAGCCCTTCGAGCGCGAAATACTCGCACTGCATCGGCACGACCACGCCGTGCGCGCTGCACAGGCCGTTGAGGGTCAGCATCGACAGCGACGGCGGGCAATCGATCAGCACAAAATCGTAGACGTCGGCGACTTCGGCCAGCGCCTGCTTGAGTCTTCTTTCGCGGCGCTCGACTTGAACCAGTTCCACCTCGGCCCCCGCCAATTCGCGGTTGGCGCCCAGAATGTCATAGCTGCAGCCGCCGTCGATCAGTTTCTGGCTGGTCACGCGCGCTTCAAGAATCGACGCCGATTCCAGCAGCACGTCATACACCGTCATTTCCAGCTTTCGCTTGTCGACGCCCGAACCCATGGTGGCATTGCCCTGCGGGTCGAGGTCAATCATCAGGACCCGCTGGCCGACTTTGGCGAGCCCGGCGGCAAGATTGACGGTCGTTGTGGTTTTGCCAACCCCGCCCTTTTGGTTCGCAACGCAAAATATTTTGGCCATCTGGACTCTTGTTTTTATTCTCTGGAAAGTGTGAAAGGACTATTTGGACACGGCCAGCTTGATGCCAAAACCGATCAGGAAGACGCCCGCCGCTTTCTGCAGCAGACCAGAAACCGCGGGATTCGCGCGAATGCGTTCAGCCAGAAAGTAGGTCAGCAATACGGCGGCGAGGCCGTACAGAAAGGTCAGAACGGCAATCGTGGCCGCCATGACGCCAAACGTTTTCAGGCCCTGATGCTGGCCCGGGTCTACAAACAGCGGGAAAAAAGCCATGTAAAAGACGATCGCCTTGGGGTTGAGCAAGGTGATCAGCAGCGCCTGCCGGAAGTAATGCCGCGGCGCGATCTGCAGGATCGGGCCATCGCCCGCCTTGACGGTCAGCATCTTGATACCCAGCCAGATCAGGTAAACAGCACCCATCCATTGCACCGCACGGAAAGCTGCGGGATACGCCGCCATGATGGCCGACACACCAGCGACGGCCGCCCACATCAACACCTGGTCCCCGGCGATCACGCCGAACGTGGCGCCCATGCCGCCAGCGATTCCACCCTTGCTGGTCGAGGTGATCAAAGCCAGATTGCCAGGGCCGGGAATCAGCAAGAAAACGATGATGGCAACAATAAACGAGCCATAGTCGGCCACGCCAACAAAATATCCCGACATGAAGAGGCCTTAAAGTAGAGCCACGAGTTTACGACAGGGCTTGTGCGGATAAGGCCGCGGCACGACGGCTTTTGGGCAAATTGCGCTAAATAACTGAGGGGGAGTTGGGTCGCATCCACACGATGCAGCGCTCCGCATCCAAACCGGGCACCGTGAGCTGTTCCACGTGAAACATGTCGATGCCCTCTTCGCCGTGATTGAGCGCGTCGATCTCGGTGATTGGGTGCTTGCCCTTCATCGCCATCCATACACCGCCGGGTGCGAGCGCATTCGCAGACCAGCGTGTGAAATCGCCCAGCGAGGCAAATGCGCGCGAGCAGATCACGTCAAACGGTTCAGCAAACTGCTCCACACGTTGGTGCAACCCGGCCAGATTGGCGAGCTTCAGTTCGAGCGCCGCCTGTCTGATAAACGCCGCCTTTTTGGCCACAGCATCTACGCAGGTCACCGCGACCGTCGGGCAGCAAATCGCAATGATCACACCGGGCAGCCCGGCGCCGGCCCCGACGTCGAGCACGCGCGCGCCGCTTTCAAGGCCCATCTGCTTCAACTGGCGCCTCAAAGGCAGTACCGCGGCCAGGCTGTCGAGCAAATGGTAGGTCATCATTTCAGCCGGATCGCGCACCGCCGTCAGGTTGTACACCTGCGTCCACTTGCCGATCATCGCCACATAAGTGAGCAACTGGGCGATCTGCCGATCATCGAGATCAAGATTCAAACTGCGCAGACCGTCGCGCAGTACCTGCTCTGCCCCGCCGCTCAAGCGTCGACCTTCTCAAGAGTGGACGTAGGCTGGGCCCTGGGCGCCGTGGTTTTCCAGAGGTTCTTTTTCAAATGCACCAGCAACAAGGAAATCGTGGCCGGGGTGATGCCCGAAATACGTGATGCCAGACCCAGCGTTTCGGGCCGGTGCTTCGCCAGCGTTTGCCGTGCCTCGAAACTCAATGCGGACACCTGCAGATAATCCAGCTCAGGCGGCAGTTTGAGGTTTTCATAGTGCGCGGCACGCTCGACCTCGACTTTTTGCAGGTCGATGTAGCCGGCGTATTTTGCTGTGATCTCGATCTGCTCGATCACGCTTTTTACCAGTTCGGCGCCGCCCGCGTCCGACTCCAGCGCCGGATTGGCGTAGCGGCCGCCTTCCAGCGACATCAAGCCGGCGTAGTCCACTTCCGGCCGGCGCAACAGATCGGCCAGGTTGTACTCGCGCTCGATGGCCTTGCCCAACACGCGCTCGGCCTCACCCGCCGGCAAATGGTGCGGGTTCACCCAGATCGACCGCAGGCGTTCTGTTTCACGTGAAACAGCATCTCGCTTGCGGTTGAAGGCATGCCAGCGCGCGTCATTGACCAAGCCCAGCTCGCGACCCTTCTCGGTCAGCCGCATATCGGCATTGTCTTCGCGCAGCATCAGGCGGAACTCGGCCCGACTGGTGAACATGCGGTAGGGCTCGGTCACACCTTTGGTGATCAGATCATCGACCAGCACACCCAGATAGGCTTCGTCGCGGCGCGGCAGCCAACTCTCTTTGCCCTGGCATTGCAGCGCCGCGTTGATGCCGGCGAACATGCCTTGAGCCGCGGCTTCTTCATAGCCGGTCGTGCCATTGATCTGACCGGCAAAGAACAAGCCTTGCACCGCGCGGGTTTCAAAGCTGGTTTTCAGCGAGCGCGGGTCGAAGTAGTCGTATTCAATCGCATAGCCGGGCCGCAGGATGTGGGCGTTTTCCATGCCGGCCATCGAGCGCACCAGCTCGTACTGAATGTCAAACGGCAGGCTGGTCGAGATGCCATTCGGGTAAATCTCGTGGGTGGTCAAGCCTTCCCGCTCCAGGAAAATCTGGTGGCTTTCCTTGTCGGCAAAGCGGTTGATCTTGTCTTCCACGCTCGGGCAATAGCGTGGCCCCACGCCGTCGATCTTGCCGGTGAACATCGGGCTGCGGTCAAAACCGGACCGAATGATTTCGTGCGTGCGGGCGTTGGTGTGGGTGATCCAGCACGGCACTTGCTGCGGGTGGGCAATGCCGCCGCCCATGAAGCTGAACACAGGCACCGGCCCTTCCGTGCCACCGGGCATGCCGTCGCCCGGCTGCGGCGTGCATTTGCTGAAGTCGATCGTGCGGCCGTCAATGCGTGGCGGTGTGCCGGTTTTCAGCCGGCCTTGCGGCAGCTTGAGTTCTTTCAGCCTGCCAGAGAGTGACACCGCCGGCGGATCGCCCGCCCGGCCGGCCGCGTAGTTTTGCAAACCGACATGAATCTTGCCGTCCAGAAATGTGCCTGCCGTCAGCACCACGGTGCGCGAGCGGAACTTGATGCCGACCTGCGTCACCTCCCCAACGACGCGGTCACCTTCCACCATCAAGTCATCGACGGCCTGCTGGAACAGCCACAGGTTCGGCTGGTTTTCCAGCATCCGGCGAATGGCCGCCTTGTACAAAATGCGGTCAGCCTGCGCCCGCGTCGCACGCACTGCCGGGCCCTTGGAGCTGTTCAAAATGCGGAACTGGATGCCGCCCTCGTCCGTCGCCAGCGCCATCGCACCGCCCATGGCATCGACTTCTTTCACCAGATGACCTTTGCCAATGCCGCCAATCGACGGGTTGCAACTCATCTGGCCCAGCGTTTCTATGTTGTGGGTGAGCAAAAGCGTTTTGCAGCCCATGCGGGCAGCGGCGAGCGCGGCCTCAGTGCCGGCATGGCCACCACCGACCACGATCACGTCGAATTCTTGCGGATAAAACATCAATTTCTCTCTAAGGCGCGCGTTTGACTGGCGCCGTTCTTTCATTAATTCTCAGGCTTCGATCAGCTCGGTTCTCAGGCCCACGGCCTGCGCAGCCAGTGCCTGGCGGCGGTCAGCGGTGACAAACAAGTCCACCCGCGCCGCCTGCG
This sequence comes from Polaromonas sp., assembly GCA_031396485.1. GTDB lineage: Bacteria > Pseudomonadota > Gammaproteobacteria > Burkholderiales > Burkholderiaceae_C > Polaromonas. Next base: position 9,319 of record JANNKV010000372.1, read on the forward strand.
CGCTGCCGATGTGCAGCGCATCTATCGCGCGCAAACGACTGATCTCCATGGCCGAAATCGCGTGCGCTTCGACCTGGGCACTCAGTGCCACCAGCGTGAAGTCGGCGAAGTCGCCTTGAATGGCGCGCATGATGTCGCCATAGTCTCCGCTGTTGAGCAGCCCGTCGTGACGGTTGCGGTTCAGCGCTGACGCAATTTCAGATTTGCAGTGTGCCGCCACAATCACCTCTGACGCGCGGTCGCCTGCCGCCAGCACCTGGTCGCGTCCGGCTTCGCGGTTATACCGTTTAAAAAGGGCCGAAGGGTCAAATAGAACGCGCATCACCAGCCGCCTTCGCGCTCTTCGATGATCAACTGGGCGCCCGTTTTGCCATCAGGCCGGACAATATTGAGGGGCGTGATGGGCCGCTTCCAGCTCGGGACTTTCGCCGGCTCATCGGGCCTGGCGGGAATCAGCTCGGCCACCGGCTTGCCGTGCCGCAAGATGCGCACGGTTTCACCTTTTTCGACCAGGTCAATCATGGCCGAAGCGTTGGCGCGGAATTCGCTCAAGGGAATGGTGTGCATTTTGTACAAATCAAATCGTTTTGTACATTTTAGCCGATTTCAATCCACCCGCCCACGCCATGCATCAAACCGGCAACCATGTTGAAATCTGCGCATGACCCCACCCGCCAAACTCCTGATCTTCGCCGGCAGCACCCGCCAGAATTCCTTCAACCGCAAGCTCGCCCATGTGGCGGCAGACATGGCGCGCGCATCGAGCGCGGACGTCACGCTGCTGGAGCTGGGTGACCTCGACATTCCCCTTTACAACGCCGACCTCGAAGCCCATGCCACGCCGCCCGACGTGATGAAGCTCAAGCAGATCCTGTTCGAGCACCCGGCCTGGATCATCTGCTCGCCCGAATACAACGGCAGCTACACCGCCCTGCTGAAAAACACCATCGACTGGGCGTCCAGCCCCGTCAAGACAGACCCGGTATGGAACGAAGGCTTCAGGTCGTTCACCGGCAAGGTCGTCGGCATGCTCAGCGCGTCACCCGGGGCGCTGGGTGGCCTGCGCTCGCAGAGTCACCTGCTGCCGCTGCTGATCAATTCGCAGTGCTGGGTGGCACCCAAGGCCTTCGCGCTGGGCCGCGCGGGTGAAGCCTTCGATGCTGACGGCAAGCTGGTCAACGAGAAACACCGCCAGAGTGTGCAGGGTGTGATCGACCAGGTGCTGTTCGCGGCCGCGCGACTGGCCGTGTAGCCGGTTTGCGTCACAAATAGGGATGAAATCGGCCGCTAGCCCAGGTAATCTCTGCGTAAGCAGCTATTATTTTTATAGCGGCTGCGGAGAGTATATCTCTTCACAGTGACGTGCGCAGATCGGTAAATACCCTCATCCAGTCATCTTGCTGACAGCTGCAGATGCCGGTTTGCCGTAAGGTGAACCTCTGATTGGAGACCCTCATGAACGCCCGAGCCCACTTCACCCGCATGCAGGACAGCACCCAGCCCGACTGGCAGATCATCGGCGGTGAATTCATGCAGTTCGCCAAAACGCTGCCCGACCGCGTGCTGACCCATCTGAAGCTGCTCGACGGCGACTACGGCGGCTTTCCGGTCGACCGCTACACGCACTGCCTGCAAACCGCCACGCGCGCGCTGAAAGACGGCCGTGAAGACGAGTACGTCGTGTGCGCGCTGCTGCACGACATCGGCGACACACTCGGCACCTACAACCACCCTGACATTGCTGCCGCCATTCTGAAACCTTTCGTCAGCGAAGCGAACCACTGGATGGTGCAAAACCACGGCATTTTTCAGGGCTACAACTTTTTTCACCATCTCGGCATGAACCGCCACATGCGCGACGCTTTCAAGGGCCACGCGCACTATGCGCGCACCGAGGAATTCGTCGCGCTGTACGACGACCCGGCGTTTGACGCGACGGCCGAAACGCTGCCCATCAGCGAGTTCGAGCCTCTCGTTCGCCGCGTGATGGCGCAGCCCAAAAACTCGATTTACAAAGCCGCTCTGGACGCGCAAACTGCGGCCTGAAGCGACTCTAGTCAAAGCAAACCGGAGACACCCTATGCACCTCCCCTCACTGAAAGAAGTCGTAAGCGCCGAAGAATGGCAACTGCGTTGTGACCTGGCCGCCTGCTACCGGCTGGTGGCGCTCTACGGCTGGAGCGACCTCGTCTTCACCCACATCAGCGCCAAGCTGCCCGAGTCCGTCAGCGGCGCCGGCGCGCACCACTTTCTGATCAACCCCTATGGCCTGATGTTCGACGAAATCACCGCGTCCAGCCTGGTCAAGGTCGATGAAAAATGCAACAAGGTCATCGATTCACCATTCCCCGTGAACCCCGCCGGCTTCGTGATTCACAGCGCCGTGCATGAGGCGCGGCACGACGCCGGCTGTGTGCTGCACACCCACACGCGCGCCGGCGTGGGCGTCAGTGCGCAGAAAGCCGGCATCCTGCCGATCAGCCAGCAATCGACCTTCGTGCTGGCCTCGCTGGCCTACCACGACTACGAAGGCGTGGCCTTCCGCGACGACGAAAAGCCGCGCCTGCAGGCCGACCTGGGTCACGCCAACTTTTTGATGCTGCGCAACCACGGCCTGCTGGTGGTGGGCCCAACCATTCCCGAAGCGTTCTTGCGCATGTACATCTTCGAGAACACCTGCCGCATTCAGATCGACGCGCAGCATGGCGGCGAGCTGACGCAAGTCAACCCGAAAATCATTGAAGGTGTCGGCGAAGCCATGCGCGTGCAGACCGGCGGCATGGGCGGTGCCTTCGCCTGGCCCGCGCTGATCCGCAAGCTCGACAAGCTGGGCGACGGCTACCTGTCCTGAGTGTCGTTTTGGCCGGGCATCACGCCGCCGCGAGGGCCGCAACGGGCGGCGCCACCGGTGGTGCGTCGCCCTCTTCAACCCGCAGTTCCTTGCGCGTCATTTGCACCGCGCCGAAGATCGTCGCAAACGCCACGTCTTTCGCATCGCGCCCGGTGCCCACCCGCACCAGCCGGTCGATAGGCGCCATGCGGGTCGCATCGAACAGCACCCAGCGGCCGTCCAGCCACACTTCGAACACCGCATGGAAATCTTCCGGCGGGTCCGCAAAGTGCACATATCCCACCACCAGCCGCGCCGGAATATTCAGCGCCCGGCACAGCGTGATGCCCAGGTGTGCAAAGTCACGGCAAACCCCCGCGCGCTGCACGAAAACTTCCTGCGCCGTGGTGGTTGAATTGCTGAAACCCGGCAGGTAGGCAATCGACTCGTTGATCCAGTTTTCAATCGCGCGCACGCGGCCGATACCCGGCGGAACCTGGCCAAACAGCTGCTGCGCCGCGCGGCTCATCGAATCAGATTCGCAGTAGCGGCTCGGCAGCAGGTAGCGAAGCACCTCGTCGGGCACGCTGCTCACCGTGCTCTCATCGAGATGCAGTGGCACCGCAGGCGGATTCAGCTCCAGCCGCGCATGGTAGTTGACCGACAGCGCCCCCTTGGGCGCGTCGAGGCGAAAGAAGCGATTGCCCAGGCGCTCGTCGCCGAACGAGCGCACCTTCATGCTGGGGGTGATGGTCAGGCGCTCTTCCACGACGCGATGGCCTTCGTGAAAGGCCGACTCGATGTTGAACAGGAAATGCGCCGGATGAAAAACCTCGTATTCCAGCAGCAGATCGATTTGGGTGGTGTGCATGAAGCTCAATGAAATAAGGAAAGGAAGACAGGCAAAGGCGCGCATGCACCGGAAAATTCAACACCGTCTGCGTTTTTTAAATGCGCGTCCGGTAATCTGGCGACGCCCGCTTGGTGCCCGCTGAGGCAAACCAGTTTTTGCAGGTCACGTCAACGACGCGCGCGCCCTGTTTCAGCACATCTTCTGAGTGATGGGGTGCCCGCGCCGGCTGGTTGCGTGCCCGCAGGTGGCTGATCAATAAAAATTCCGCCATGCCGGCCTGCAGTTTGAGCGACATGCGCTTTGCAGTGCCTGGCAAACCGCTCACGGCCCGCGGCGCGTCCATGAAGCGGCGCCCGACGCGCGCCATCAGTCCCGCCGGGGAGGGCGCCACCAGGCTGGTCGGAGGCTCTACGGCAGGCAAGTTCATTTACTTCATCACTTTTTTCACGGCACCCACGCCCAGCGCGGCCAGCACGATAAAGATCACCGCGAGAATCAAAAACAGACCGAACAAAATCTTGGCAATGCCGGCCGAGCCCGCAGCCACGCCGCCGAAGCCCAAGGCACCGGCAACCAGCGAAATCAGGGCAAAAATAATGGCGTACTTCAGCATCAGGTCTCTCCTGGGAATGGGCCTTCGGCTGCATTTGATGAGTCAATGCAAAAGCCTGCGGGCGCCTGACAAGGTTGAAAAACGATGGCGACAGGAATCTGGTTGCGGCGCTTCCGCGTCGCCTCTGGCGCCGCCTCACGACCGGTTCTTGCCTGCCTGGTGACAAGTTCTTGACGGGTTCTCACGGGTCCTCGACAAGTCACGCAAACATCGCGTGAATGTCGGGGTCATCAGTTTGCCTCTCCGCCGCACTTTTCGCTGCATTTCTGCAACCAGTTACATATTACAAACCACCGCCGCCGTCACTCATCGGCAGGCCCCCCAAGCCCTTGTAGGACAAAACCGTCCTGCCAGGACCCAGTTTCACTATGTTTTTGATAGCTGTCGGCGCAGGTATTACAGGGGCTGGCATGCAGATACAGCCATGAGCGCTGCCATGCAGCCGCCAGCACGCTGCAGTGCTGTGCGGTTGCAGCTAGGATGGAGCCCTTTCTGACGATCGCCGATCGCCGACCATGGCTACCGGTTACCCACCACAACACCAACGACCCGCACGCCCATGAAACTTTATTACTCGACCGGCGCCTGCTCGCTGGCGCCGCACATCTGCCTGCGTGAAGCCGGCATGGCTTTCGACACCGTCCTGGCCCCGACCAAAACCCACAAGCTGCCCGACGGCGGTGATTACTACGCCATCAACCCGCTGGGCTATGTGCCGCTGCTCGAACTCGACGACGGCACCCGCCTGACCGAAGGCCCGGCCATCGTGCAATACATCGCCGACCAGGTGCCCGAGAAGAACCTGGCACCTGCCAACGGCACTGTGGCCAGAGCGCAGATGCAGGCCTGGCTCAACTTCACCGCTGCCGAACTGCACAAGGGCATTGCGCCGCTGTTCAATGCCGCCACACCCGCCGATTACAAAGTCATCGTCGTCGACAAGCTGATGTCACGCCTGAAATGGGTCGACCAGCAACTGGCCGGCAAGCACTACCTGATGGGCGACCACTTCAGCGTGGCCGACCCCTACCTGTTCACCGTCACCAACTGGACGGCCCTGGTCAAGGTCGATATCTCCAGCTTTGCCCACATTGCCGCGTTCCGCGCCCGCATGGCCGCAAGGCCGGCCGTGCATGCGGCCATGAAAGCCGAGGGTTTGATTCGCTGACCCCATCGGCCGCAGCGCTGGCCTGAATGCGTTGTAGAAAATAAAAACGGGCCTTTGAGGCCCGTTTGTCTTGGGCTATTGCCCGGCTACCGATCAGCTTTTCTTGTCCATCATGGCCTTGCATTCGGCCTTCATTTTGTCGTCCATCTTCGGGTCAGCCTTGGCACAGGCGGCCTTCTTTTCTTCCATCGCTTTGTCGTCTTTGCCTGCATGCGCCGCCGCGAACGAAGCACCTGACGCCAGCACAAAAGACACGGCAACGAGGCCAGAGAAAAGTTTTTTCATGAAAGGAGTCTCCAGGTATTTCTGAAATCACTGCCGAAATAGGCCCCTCAGACTAACCGTGCGGGATTGTGCTTGCAAGTAAGCGACAACAAGACCATGTAAATTGGTCGCCATCCGGTAACGCGCGCGTCTTGCCTCGAAAGCAATCCGCCTTAACACGAAACCATCAGCCCCGCAGGCACGCGCGATTTCAAATCGGCCCACACTTAACCCTGTTTCACTTTTCCAGAACCTGCCATGACCTCTTCCCGCACCCCCACCCTGTTCGACCCGGTTCAAGCCGGTGACCTGCGACTGGCCAACCGCATCGTGCTGGCGCCGCTCACGCGCAACCGCTCGCCGAATGCCATTCCTGGCCCGTTTGCGGCTGACTATTATTCGCAGCGCGCCAGCGGCGGCCTGCTGATCACCGAAGCCACCGCCATCAGCCACCAGGCTCAGGGCTACGCTGACGTGCCCGGCCTCTACGGCACCGAGCAGCTCGACGCCTGGAAGCAGGTCACCGACAAGGTTCACCAGGCCGGCGGCAAGATCGTCGTGCAGCTGTGGCATGTCGGCCGCATTTCGCACACCAGCCTGCAGCCTGACGGCGGCGCGCCGGTGGCGCCCTCGGCCATCACCGCCAAAAGCAAAACCGTGTTGCTCAAAGACGGCAAGCCCGAAATGGTCGAAACCTCGGAGCCCCGCGCGTTGAAGGCCGAAGAGCTGCCCGCCCTGGTCCACAGTTATGAAACCGCCGCGCGCAACGCCGTGCAAACCGCCGGCTTCGACGGGGTGGAAATCCACGGTGCCAACGGCTATCTACTCGACCAGTTTTTGAAAAGCGGCTCCAATCAGCGCACTGACGACTACGGCGGCAGCATTGAAAACCGCGCCCGCCTGCTGCTTGAAGTGACGCGCGCGGTCACAGGCGCCGTTGGCGGTGGCCGCACCGGCATTCGCCTGTCGCCCGTCACGCCCGCCAACGACGCGTTCGACGCCGACCCGCAGCCGCTGTTCGACTACGTCGTGCGCCAGCTCGCCACGCTCAACCTCGCCTACATCCACATCATTGAGGGCGCCACCGGCGGCCCGCGCGAGCTGCCCGACCGGCCTTTCAACTACGAAGCACTGAAAGCTGCGTACCGCGAAGCGGGCGGCAAAGGCGCGTGGATGGTCAACAACGGCTACGACAAGCCCCTGGCTGAAACCGCCGTGGCCGAAGGTGATGACCTGATCGCCTTTGGCGTGCCCTACCTCGCCAACCCCGACCTGCCCGAGCGCCTGCGCACCGGCGCGCCGCTGAACAAACCTGACAAGGCGACGTTTTATGGCGGCGGTGCGAAGGGTTATACGGACTACCCGACGCTATCTAATTCATAGCTGTTTGCGCAGGTATTACCTGGGCTAGAGGCCATTTCTGCTTGAAAACGTGGCTACCTGGCGGCGCGTTGGATGTTATTTCCCTCGCCCGCTGGCGGGAGAGGGTTAGGGTGGGGAAACTGGAACAAACCTAAGACGATAAAAGCCGCGGCCCCCTCACCCCAGCCCTCTCCCCGAGGGGAGAGGGAGCAACAAAGCTAGCAGTAAGACGGTAAGTTCGTGTCTTTGCGGGAATCACTAAAAAACCACGCGCTAACATAGCGCCCATGCTCAACAAGCCCCGTATCCTCGTCGTCGAAGACGAGTCGGGCATTGCCGACACTATCCAGTATGTGCTGACGACCGATGGCTTTTTGCCAGTGTGGTGCAGCACCGCCGAGCAGGCCCTGCGCGAATTCGCTCTTGAGGCACCGGCGCTCGCCATCCTCGATGTCGGCCTGCCTGACCTGAACGGCTTCGAGCTGTTCAAACGGTTGCAGGCGCTGTCCATCGCGTCAGGCAACGCTCCCGTTCCCATGTTGTTCCTCACGGCCCGCAGCGACGAGATCGACCGGGTGGTGGGGCTGGAACTCGGCGCCGACGACTACATCGCCAAACCGTTTTCACCGCGTGAGCTCGTGGCGCGGGTGCGCGGCATCTTGCGCCGCAGCGCACGGCCCGCATCAGCCCTGACAACAACACCGTGGACCACTCCAGCGCCCGCCGCAGCCAGCTCACCGTTCGTCCTCGACGAAGAGCGCCGCCAGATCCGCTTCTACCAGCACACGCTGGAACTGTCGCGCTACGAGTACGGCATGCTGCGGCTGCTGGTGCTCAAACCCGGCCGAGTCTTCACGCGTGAAGATTTTCTCGACAAGGTATGGGACGACCGCAGCGGCAGTCTTGATCGCACGGTCGACGCGCACATCAAAACCCTGCGCGCCAAACTGAAAGCGGTGGCACCGCACACCGAGCCGATACGCACCTCGCGCGGCAGCGGCTACGCGCTGGCTGAAGACCTGCCAGCAGTGTGACAAAAAGAAACCGGATTTTCATCGGCATCCTGCTGATCTACGCGGTCGGCATCGCCTTTATGCTGTACCGGCTGGTGGCCGAGATTGACCCGCGCTACCGCGAATCCGCCGAAGAATCACTGGTCGAAACCTCGCACCTGCTGGCCAGCCTGGTCGAGCAGGACGTCAGCGCTGGCGCCATCAACACCGTCCGGCTGGAGCCGCTGTTCAAATCGCTCTATGCGCGGCAGTTCTTGTCGCAGATTTACTCCGTCACCAAAACCCGCGTCGAGATGCGCGCCTATGTCACCGACCGCGCCGGCCGCGTCTTGTTCGACTCGCTCGGCCAGCAGACCGGCGCCGACTATTCAGAGTGGCGCGACGTGATCTACACCCTGCGCGGCGAATACGGCGCCCGCACCACGGCTGATGTCGAGGGCGATCCGCTCACGTCCGTCATGTACGTCGGCGCGCCGATCCGCTTCAACAACGAAATCATCGGCGTCGCCACCGTCGGCAAGCCGGTCACCAGCTTCGGCCAGTTCGTCTCGGCCGCGCGTGAAAAAACGCTGTTTGTCGGCCTGGTGTCGGTCTTCGCGGTGCTGCTGTTGGCCGTGATTGTGTCGGTGTGGCTGGTGAGGCCGTTCGGCCTGATTGCCGACTACGTGCGCTACGTGCGCGCCCAGCGTTCACTGAATTTACCCCGCCTCGGCCGCCGCGCCATCGGCGTGATCGGTGCAGCCTATGACGAAATGCGCGACGCCCTGGCCGGCCGCAACTACGTCGCCGACTATGTGCAGACACTGACGCACGAAGTCAAAAGCCCGCTGTCGGCCATTCGCGGCGCGGCCGAACTGCTGCAGGAAGAAGCCATGCCGCAAGCCGAACAACAGCGCTTCCTCACCAACATCACACGCGAGGCCGGCCGCATCCAGGAGATGGTTGACCGCATGATGGAGCTGACCGCGCTGGAGTCGCGGCGCGCGCTGGACAACACGGTGCCGGTTGCCATGAAGCCGCTGGTTGAGGAACTCGCTGCGGCAGCCCAAGACACCGCCGGGCTGCGCGGCATTGGTTTGCAGGTCGATGCACCGCAAGACGCCGTAGTCGAAGGCGACGCCTTTCTGTTGCGCCGCGCCCTCAGCAATTTGCTCGACAACGCCATCGACTTTTCACCGGATGGCGGAGCGGTGCTGCTCTTGCTGCGCAGCACATCGCGCACCGTCACTATTGAAGTCAAAGACCACGGCCCTGGCATTCCTGACTACGCGCAGGACAAGGTGTTTGAAAAGTTCTACTCGCTGGCGCGGCCGCACTCGCGCAAGAAGAGCACTGGGCTGGGGTTGAGTTTTGTGCGCGAGATTGCTTCGCTGCATCGTGGGCGGATTGAGTTGGTTAATCGGGAGGGGGGTGGGGCGGTGGCTAGGTTTTCGTTGCCTCGGGTTGTGGGGTAGTGAGCTGCTGGGCCGCACTGTTCACCTGCCGTTCGGGCTGACCTGCACTCACCCGTTCGTCCTGAGGTATCGAAGGATCGGGCTGAACCCCCACCCGTTCGGGCTGAGGTATCGAAGCCTTGACCTCGCCAACCGTTCGGGCTGAGCCTGTCGAAGCCTCGCGTTGAATCAGCGCCCAAGTTCTTCGCTACGCTCCGGTGCCGCTCTGTCGCCGCGGCGGGCGACTTACATTTCTTTGTCTCGCCAAAGAAACCTAAGGAAAAGAAAGGCGACCCTACTGTCTGCGTCCCTCCGCTTCGCTACGGGCAACCTGCGGTGCTCGGTCCAGCCGGGGTCGAGCTCGAACTCGCTTCGCTCAGACAATCGCTCGCCCTGATCCGTCCGGACCTCCGCTCCTCGGCGCATACAGAAGGGTTTTGCGGGGACGGGTTCAGATTCGGATTCGGGGAGCATTGAGCCCGCTTCGCGTGCTCAATGACGCTACGATTTTAATAGCTGCTTGCGCATGTATTCATTGGGCTCTCGGCCTGAATACCGGAAAAACGACCCGCAGCGACTCCAGATGCATCAACGCTGTCGCTGTCCAGGTCAAGACACAAACTTCAACCGTTTCGCGGAAGATTTATCGCTGTAAAAATTTGCAGTACATTCAGTCGCACCCCAATCCGCACACGGTTTGCGGACGAATACGATGACCAGATCAAGTTGTAGCACCCAGATTCCGTCGCAGGTTTTACTGCATACATTACGTTAATCCTTATGGCCGACCCGATCACTCTTTCTGTCGCTGTACTTGCCCTCGCAATATCAGCGACGACTGCTTGGCTGACCTTGTTCCGCCGCGGCACGATCAAGATGACACAGCCGACCGTAATATTTTTTGGCCCTGATGCGCCACGCGCCAATGAAAAGGGATCATCGCCAAAAATATTCTTGAGATGCTTACTTTTTTCAACGTCAAAGCGCGGTCGCGTTATTGAAAGTATGCATGCAACCTTGTCACGGAATGAAACGCGCCAGAACTTCAATATTTGGGTTTATGGCGATGAGAAATTAGTTCGAGGAAGTGGTTTGTTCGTCGGCGAAACCGGTGTCTCGGCAAATCATCACTTTCTGACACCCAAGGACGGTAGCGGCTTCATTTTTTCAGAAGGAACTTATCACTTGCAAGTCTTTGCGCGGCTTCTGGGCGATCAAGAGAGCAAACTATTGTTTGATCAGTCGCTGGAAATAAAACGCGAAGTTTCAACCGCCCTGGAAGAGCCCGGAACTGGTTTGTATTTCGACTGGGGACCAGATTCGTCACGCTACTTATCGCACATCGAAAAGCGCCCTCCTTCGCCTGATCCCAATGATTTTGTGGAGATGCTGGGTTTAACTGGTCGCTCAATCGGACGCACGGACAAACCGCGCATCGGTTAGCTCTCACGGTAGGCCGCAAACGCAGCCAATCCCGTACAACCCCAGCCGAAAAAACAGCAGAGTCAGCCTCCAAACAATCCGATCCCGAATCCGAACCCGTCCCCGCAAAACCCTTCTGTATGCGCCGAGGAGCGGAGCTTCAAGTGGATCAGGGCCCGCGATTGTCTGAGCGCAGCGAGTTCGAGCGGGACCCCACTTGAAGCGAGGTTCTATGTTGCAAGTCAACCGATTTTTACGGTCATCGGCGCTTTCTGCCCCAC
>JANNKV010000374.1:0-12957 GCA_031396485.1 Polaromonas sp.
GACGCTATACGCCGGCCTGACCATGGTCACCAACGTGCCGTTTTACAGCTTCAAGGACGTGAGCCTGAAACGCAGCGTTCCGTTTGCCGTCATCGTGCTGATCGCGCTTGGTATTGCGGTCATCAATATCGATCCGCCCACGGTCATGTTCGGGCTGTTTGTGATTTACGGCGTTTCGGGCTATGTGCTGTATGGCTGGCGAAAGGCCAAGGGACAGCAGACCAGCGTGATCTCCACATCAACCGATGAGCCCGACGAGCGCGGCCTGCACAAGTGAATTGAAAGTTTTGTGATACATTGCCAGCCATGAAACGAATTTCGCTAGCACTACTGCTATCTGCCAACGGGCGGAGACGGTAGCGCGCACGCGTACACCCAATTCAACGGCCCGTTTGCTACCAGCAACGGGCCGTTTTTCTTTGGGTTGCTGGTTTTAAGAGCCTCTACATTCGATGAGATGACCATGTTGAAAACACCTTCTGACAAATACCGTGCCTTTCCCCCGATACGGCTCACCGACCGCACCTGGCCCGACGCTGTGCTGACCCGCGCGCCGGTGTGGTGCAGCGTCGACTTGCGCGACGGTAATCAGGCGCTGATTGAGCCCATGGACATTCCCCGCAAGATAAAAATGTTCCAGACGCTGGTGAAAATCGGGTTCAAGGAAATTGAAGTGGGCTTTCCATCCGCCTCGCAGGTCGAGTTTGATTTTCTGCGCTGGTTGATCGATGAAAATCTGGTGCCTGACGACGTGACGATTCAGGTGCTCACGCAGGCCCGCGAACCGCTGATTCGCCGCACTTTTGAGTCGCTCAAAGGCGCGAAAAAAGCCATCGTTCACCTCTACAACGCGACGGCGCCGGTGATGCGTCGCGTGGTGTTGGGCATGAACGAAGACGAGATCGTGAGCCTGGCCACGACCAACGCCCGGTTGTTCATGGAACTGGCAGCGGAGCAACCCGGAACGCAGTGGACGTTCCAGTACTCGCCAGAAATGTGGTCGGGTACCGAGCTTGCGTTTTCAAAGCGGGTCGTCGACGCAGTCACCGATGTCTGGCAGCCGACACCCGAACGCAAGTGCATCATCAACCTGCCGTCCACCGTTGAGCATTCAACGCCGAACATTTTTGCCGACATGATGGAGTGGATGCACCGCCATCTCGCGCGCCGCGATGCCATTGTGATTTCGGTGCATCCGCACAACGACCGCGGCACGGGAACGGCCGCCGGCGAGTTGGCCTTGATGGCGGGGGCGGACCGAATCGAAGGCTGCCTGTTCGGCAATGGCGAGCGCACCGGCAACGTCGATCTGGTGAACATCGCACTCAACCTGTATACCCAGGGCGTTTCGCCGGGCCTGGATTTCTCGGAGATCGACGAGATTCGTCGCACTGTGGAGCACTGCAACCAGTTACCTGTGCACCCGCGTCACCCCTACGCGGGTGATCTGGTCTACACCTCGTTTTCCGGGTCGCATCAGGACGCCATCAAGAAAGCGTTTGTTGCCCGCAAAGACGGCGACATTTGGGACATGCCGTATTTGCCGATTGATCCGAAAGATCTGGGGCGCAGCTATGAGGCGGTGATTCGCGTCAACAGCCAGTCGGGCAAGGGCGGCATTGCTTACCTGCTTGAAAGTGAATTTGGTCTGGAGTTGCCGCGCCGCCTGCAGATCGAGTTCAGCCAGGTCGTGCAGGGCGTGATGGACAGGGCGGGCAAGGAGTTGACCGCGCAAGACCTTTTCACGCTGTTTGAAAAAGAATACGGGGTTCAGTCCGTCGACTCCCCGCAGCAGCTGGCGATTCAGGAAACAGGGCGGACCGGCGACAAGCTCTTCACGATCAAGGCCGATGTGCAGATGTCCGGTCGAATCCACGCTATTGAGGGTACCGGCACAGGGCCGATAGATGCGTTTGTGGCGGGTTTGAACGCGGCCACTGGACGTGTCGTGCGCGTGCTGGATTACCACGAGCACGCGACCGGTTCCGGTGCCAACGCACAAGCTGTGGCGTATCTGGAACTGCGCGTGGATGGGCAGACACTTTTTGGGGTGGGGATGGACAGCAATATCGTGTCGGCATCGCTGAAGGCGATTCTGTCGGGAATGCAGCGCTGCAAAATCGAACAGGTGGCTGACGCGGCTACCATCACTCCCTAGGCAATTAGCGCATAGTGCATCGATAGCCACCGAATTGATTGCGACCCGTATTTCAGGAGCCCGCCATGACCGACAAACTCATTATTTTCGACACCACTTTGCGCGACGGCGAACAATCGCCGGGCGCATCGATGACGCGCGACGAGAAACTTCGTATTGCGCGCCAGCTGGAGCGCCTGAAAGTCGACGTCATCGAGGCCGGGTTTGCGGCCAGCTCGAATGGCGACTTCGAGGCTGTCCGGGCCATTGCTAATGAGATCAGGGAATGCACCATCTGTTCACTGGCGCGTGCCAGCGACCGCGATATTTCGCGCGCCGCAGAGGCGCTGAAAGGTGCACAGTCGGCCCGTATTCATACCTTCATCGCCACCAGCGCCCTGCACATGGAAAAGAAGCTTCGCATGACGCCTGAGCAGGTACTGGAGCAGGCGCGCCTTTCGGTGCGGTTTGCGCGCAATCTGGTCGCTGATGTGGAGTTCAGCCCTGAAGATGGTTATCGCAGCGACGTTGATTTTCTGTGCCGCGTTCTGGAGGCTGTGATCAACGAAGGCGGGACGACTATCAATGTGCCGGACACAGTCGGCTACGCCGTACCAGAGCTCTATGGCAACTTCATCAAAACCCTGCGTGAGCGCGTTCCCAACAGCGACAAGGCCATCTGGTCGGTGCATTGCCATAACGATCTCGGCATGGCGGTGGCCAACTCGCTGGCTGGCGTGAAAATCGGTGGTGCGCGGCAGGTGGAATGCACAATCAATGGCCTCGGCGAGCGCGCCGGCAACTGCTCTCTCGAAGAAATTGTCATGGCTGTGAAAACGCGCAAGGACTACTTCAATCTGGATATGAATATCGACCCGCTGCACATCGTGGCCGCCAGCCGCATGGTTAGCCAGACGACTGGTTTCGTGGTGCAGCCGAACAAGGCGGTGGTGGGTGCCAATGCGTTCGCACATGCGTCGGGCATTCATCAGGACGGCATGCTGAAGGCGCGCGAAACCTACGAGATCATGCGTGCGGAAGACGTCGGCTGGAGCGCCAGCAAGATGGTGCTGGGCAAACTCAGCGGTCGCAACGCCTTCAAGCAGCGGCTGCAAGACCTGGGCGTGCAGATGGAAAGCGAGACCGATGTGAATCTTGCCTTCGCAAAATTCAAGGAACTGGCTGACCGCAAGAGCGAGATTTTCGATGAGGACATTTTGGCCTTGGTGAGCGATGAGAGTGTTTCACACGACCGAGAACAATACGGCTTCGTGTCGCTTTCGCAGCACAGCGAAACCGGTGAGCGTCCGCAGGCGAGCGTTGTCTTTACCGTTGGAGGCGTGGAAGTCAGAGGTGAGTCAGATGGTAATGGTCCGGTGGATGCATCCCTCAAAGCCATTGAAACCCACGTCAAAAGCGGCGCCGAGATGGTTCTGTATTCGGTCAATGCCATCAGCGGTTCGACCGAAAGCCAAGGGGAAGTAACAGTTCGCCTGCAAAACAGCGGGCGGGTGGTCAATGGCGTGGGAGCCGACCCGGACATCGTTGTGGCGTCGGCAAAAGCTTATTTGAGTGCTTTGAACAAGTTGCAAAGTAAAGCTGATCGGGTCGCCGCGCAGGGCTAAGGCATATTTTCTGGAATTTAAGTGTTTAAAATCAGCAGGTTAGCCGGTTTTTGTAGTTTTGTTTGTTGAGCAAGCACTTAATCGGGCGGAAGTAAATCACGTTTTTAGAAAATTGACGCAAGTTTTTGATATTGCGTGACTTTTTCTATTTGTATACACTGCGTCCATCTGCAAGTTGCAACTAAAACACACAAACACCATGCCCAATCCGCTTTTCCGACATGCGTTAAAAGTGATAGGTGTTTTCGCCGTATTGGTATCGCTCGTGGCGCCGTCTGCCAACGCGGCGACTGCTAAACAGCAGGTCGTCAAAAAGCAGCATGTAATCAAGGTAACCAAATCTAAAAAAATGGTTACAGCCAGCAAACGCGTGCGGGTGTTCGCGGTTGGCAAGCGGCGTGTCATTGTCATGGCGCCCGTTCCTCCAAGACCTTCGTTTGGCCAGTTAGCCGGCCTGCAGGGCTCGCACGATGCCCTGGACCTGAAATCCAGCGTGGCTCTGGTGATTGATCAGGACACCCAGGAAGTGCTTTTCAGCAAGAACGATCAGGCGGTGTTGCCGATTGCCTCCCTGACGAAACTCATGACGGGCGTCATCATCAGTGGTGCAAGATTGCCCATGGATGAATTGATCACGGTCACACAGGATGACGTTGACACCGAAAAAGGCAGTCGCTCGCGCCTGAGTGTCGGTACAGAACTGACGCGCGGCGAACTGCTGCATCTGGCGTTGATGTCCAGTGAAAATCGTGCGGCGCACGCACTGGGCCGTACTTATCCGGGCGGCATGGTTTCGTTTATCAGCCTGATGAATGCAAAAGCCAAATTGCTGGGTATGAAAGATACGGTTTATGTGGAACCTACCGGCTTGTCCAGCCGCAACCAGTCCAGTGCCCGGGATCTGGCAACCCTTGTCAATGCGGCGCATGGTGACCCGGTGCTGCGTGAATTGTCGACGTCGACCGGTTATCAGGTCGCTGTGGGAAGTCGCACACTGCAGTTCAACAACACCAATCGTCTGGTGAAAAACCCTGATTGGAATATCGGTCTGCAGAAGACCGGCTATATCTCTGAAGCGGGTCAGTGCCTGGTCATGCAGACCAAAATTGCAGGCCGCAAACTGATCATGGTGTTCCTCGACTCCGCCGGCAAGCTCAGCCGTCTGGGAGACGCCGAGCGTGTGCGGCGCTGGGTTGAGTCCACACCACAAGCGGATCACAAAATCAACATCAGCATTTCTACCAAACCAAACGCTGGTTGATTCTTGAAGCTTGTTGTCGGTGGTTCAGAGCCCACCGGCCCAAATGCGGCGCCGCGTTGCGCCGCAGGGCCGGGTTGATTCGGTTCTAAAACGGTTTAATGCTATATTTTTCATAGCTACTGACGCAGGATTATCTTGGGCTAACCCGGGTTTTTACTTGTTTTTGTAGCCGAGAGCCGCTGAAATTTCATTCGCCGTGGCTTGTAGTTTCGGCAGCCAGTGTTCGTCGAGCCGGTCGGCTGGCGACGAGATCGAAAGTCCGGCAATCAGCTTGTTCTGGTCGTCGTAAATGCCAGCGGCCATGCACCGCACACCCAGCTCTAGTTCCTCGTTGTCGCGGGCAATGCCATATTGCCTTGCCTTCGCCAGCTCACGCTCCAGAACCGGCAGTTGCGTGATGCTGTTACGGGTCTGCCCCGACAGTCCCGTGCGCGTCGCGTAGGTGCGCAGACGTTGTGGATCGTCAAAGGCCAGGAACAGCTTTCCGACGGAAGTCAGATGAAGCGGCGCCCGTCCGCCAATGGCGCGCACTACCTGCATGCCTGATCGCTCGCTGAAAGCCCGCTCGACATAAACGATTTCATCGCCCTGACGCATGCTCAGGTTGACGGGTTGCTGGGTCAGTTGGTGCAGTTCCCGCATCGGTACCAGCGCTGCATCGCGTACATTAAGGCGCGCCTTGACCAGATTACCCAACTCGAGAAGACGCATGCCCAGACGGTAGTTGCCTGCGACAGGGCGCTCTACAAAACGGCCGGTAGCCAGATCGTTCAGGATGCGGTGCGCTGTCGAGGGGTGGAGCCCGGATTTCTCGCTGATTTCTTTGAGCGACATCGCCTCTTCGCGGTCTGCCAGTATTTCGAGCAGCGAAAAAATGCGCTCGATCACCTGAACATTGGGCTTGGCTGAAAGGGCGATTTCGGGTTTTTTCATGGGCAGACTCTCTGCATCAAATTTTACCCTGTGAAATAAAATCAAGGCCGTTGGGATCAGCCGCTCCCTTTCGTTAAGGTCAGTTATTTGCGAGCATGACTATTGACGCCGCCTGCAGATCGCCACTGACCGTCCACGAGTATTTCGTAGGGCTGGAAGCTGGCTTTGTAGTTCATTTTGGGGCTTTGAGCTATCCAGTACCCAAGATAGACGTACGGCAGCCCCAAAGTCAGCGCCTGCTCGATTTGCCAGAGCACGCTGTACGTCCCGTAGCTGGCGCCCTGATCCGACTCATAGAACGTGTAAACCGCAGAGATTCCATCCTCAAGTACATCCAGAATGGAAATCATCTTCAGCGCGCCTTCCTGACCGCTGGGTGTGGTTTCTCGGAATTCCACCAGCCTTGAATTCACACGGCTTTGCAGTAGAAACTGGGTGTATTGGTCAATACTGTCGTGGTCCATGCCGCCACCGGCGTGCCTGGTGTTTTGATAGCGCAGGTAAAGCTGATAGTGCTCAGGCATGAAGCACAGTTTGAGGATCCGCGCCTGCAGCGTTGCATGACGCGCGGACGCACGTCGCTGGCGGCGATCCGGCCGGAAATGTTCGACCGAAACCCGTAGCGGCACACAGGCCTGGCAGCCATCGCAATACGGGCGGTACGTAAACATGCCGCTACGGCGAAACCCGTTGGCCACCAGATCCGAATAAGCCGCGTTGTGAATGAGATGGCTCGGCGTGGCAACCTGCGATCGCGCCTGCTTGCCCGGCAGATAGCTGCAGGGGTACGGGGCCGTTGCATAGAACTGCAAGGTTTGCAGGGGCAGATCTTTGAGGTGCGTCACGGTGCGGAAGGCGTTCGTTTAACCAGCAATTCATTCCAGTATAGGGGTTTGAATTTCCATGTGGGTGGTAGCACCGTGACGTTTTTGGTGACGTGCGCCAGAAAAAGTTCACGCGCAATTTCGGACGCCCCCAGCGATGCCAAATGACGTGTGTTTTGCTGGCAGTCAATCATGGTGATGCCGTTGCACTGGCAAAAGGCAACCAGTGCTGCCATGGCAATCTTCGAGGCGTCGGTGGCGTGCGCGAACATCGACTCGCCAAAAACCATGCTGCCCAGGTTCACACAATAAAGACCGCCTACCAGTTCGCCGCGCACCCAGGTTTCGACACTGTGTGCATGACCCGCGGCATGCAGGGCGGTATAGGCTTCGACCATGTCGGGGACGATCCACGTGCCGGTCTGCTCAAGGCGAGGAGTTGTTGCGCAGGCCTTGATGACCGACTTGAAGGCACTGTTGAACCTGATCTCGCAGGAGTCATCTTTTCGGAAGCGAAGCAGGGTTTTTCTCAGGGAGAGATGCAGACGGAATTTCGCGGTATTGAGAACCATGCGTGGGTCCGGACTCCACCAGAGCACCGGTTGCCCCGCGCTGAACCACGGGAAAATACCCTGCGAATAAGCGCTCACCAGATTGTCAACTTCCAGTGTCGAACCGGCAGCCAGCAGTCCCGGTGCCGGGTCATTGACGCCCCAGGCGGCGCTTACGGGTGGAAAAGTCTCTCCGTCCGAAAGCCATGGAATGGGGCGCGGCAGTTTACCCATGTGTTATCGCAGCAAAAGCATGAATGAAAGTTCAGGACGTGGTGGTGTGGTTTTGAGTCAAGCCATGGTAGTCGAGCCGCGCGGTCGTGCATGAGGATTGCGGGGGAACAGTGCGGATTCCTGACGCCTAATGGCATGCCCTTCTGCAATTCTTGCCAGCTTGCATTTTTGCTGGGCGTCTCTAAAGGTGACCAAAAATAGACGCTATAATTGAAGGCTGTATTCCTCAATAGCTCAGTTGGTAGAGCGCCGGACTGTTAATCCGTAGGTCCCTGGTTCGAGCCCAGGTTGAGGAGCCAAAAGACTAGTAGACCACCAAGGCTCGCGTGCAATGCACCCGGGCCTTTTTGTATTAGGGCCTAGGGTTTACCGGAACGATTTACGGTCCAGTTTGCTGCAATGGTAGGTGATCTTAATCACGCTCTCTGACCGTCGCCGATAATTGATGATTCACCAATGCCTTCCGGCACGTTCTTGGTCCCGATGATCAGTCATCTTTCAAAATTCGAGTATCCGCGTGTGTTGTCCATTGCGGGGTCTGACAGCGGTGGCGGTGCAGGCATTCAGGCAGACCTGAAAACAATAGCTGCTCTGGGTTGCTACGGCATGACCGCCATCACGGCGCTAACCGCGCAGAACACGCTCGGCGTACGGTCCATTCATGGCGTGCCGCCGCAGATGCTGCGCGAGCAGATCGATGCGGTCATGGAAGACATCGGCGTGCACGCCGTCAAGGTAGGTATGCTGCATTCGCCCGAGATTGTGCTGACCGTGGCGGAAGCGATTGATCGTCATGCCTTGACATCCGTGGTGCTGGACCCTGTGATGGTCGCCACCAGTGGCGCAGTGCTGATCGACAGTCCGGCAATCGCAGTCCTCGTCCGTGAGTTATTTCATCGTTCGACGGTGGTCACGCCGAACCTCGATGAAGCCGCTCTTCTAGTTGGCAGGCCGCTTGAAGATGAGCGCGCCATGGAAGACGCTGCGCGGGAAATGATTCGCATGGGCGCGCGGGCCGTGCTGCTCAAAGGCGGGCATCTGCCCGGCGACGTGGTCAGCGACCTTTTAATGACGGCCGATGATCAGGCCCGCTGGATGCGCGCACCTCGTATCGCTACCACCAATACGCACGGCACGGGTTGCACCTTGTCTTCTGCGATGGCGGCGTATCTGGCTCTGGGCCAGCCGTTGCTGGAAGCCGTTCTCGGCGCAAGAACCTATGTACGTGCGGCGCTTGCGGCTGGTTCTGGTGTGCGTACCGGGGCAGGTGGGGGCCCGCTGAACCACAGCCATGCCCCTCATGCCATGCAGCTCAAGCCCTTGCAGTAAGCAGCGGCGCCCTGTTGCGGGTCAGGCTTGCCAATGCAAACGTCAAAGCCAGCGTTGGGAGCGCGGCGCCCCAGGCGGGCAGCAACTGTGCGCACAGGTGGTAGCAGGCAATACCCGATAGCCAGATCACCACTGCGCTGTAGTTCACCGTCCGTTCGGTGATCAGCGACGCTACCGCGGAGTGACCCGCCAGGCGGGCCAGGATGACTCCGTACAAAGGTACAAAAACGGAACTGAGCATCAGCAGAAAAGGCTCCAGACTGTGCATGGGCAGTACCAGTGCGAATGCAGTGCAGATCACCGCCATGACCAGCCCCCACTGCCTGACGCTCCAGTCGGGGCGCAGGCTGTGGCCTGCCACCGAGCCGGAGTAGAGGTCGCCGTAGGCGTTATCCACCTCGTCAATCAAAATTAGACCCAAGGCGATCAACCCGCCTTGTGCCAGCAAAAGCGCCGACACCAGATCGGTGCTGGGTGTGGTGATGGCAATCAATACGCCGAGGCTGTAGCACCAGGTGTTAGCAATCGCGTAACCCAGCCAGGTCCCGCGCAAAGTGCTGGTGCCCGAGCGCCCGTGTCGCGCGAAATCAGCTACCAGCGGGAGCCAGGAAACGGGCATCGCGATGACCAGATCAAGGGCCGACAGCGTGCTCATGCCGCCAGTTCCGGCCCGGCTCCACAACGCTTCCCAGCCCTGCGTTTGCGCGCGTCCTATAAATTGCCAGGTCAACCACAGCAGCGATGCGATCACCAAAGGTAGTCCAAATCGGCCGATGAATTTGCGCACCAGCGTGACCATGGAGCCACTTAGCAGCGCCAGCAGCACTCCGCCCCATAGCAGCGTTGCCACAACCGGCCACAGGCCGCCTGCGAAGCCGCCCGACTGACGGGCAATTGCTACCGTCCCGTCGCGCATGATGACGATCTCAAAGGTGGTCCAGCCGATTAGCTGCGCGATGTTGAGCAGCACGGGAAGCCGTGCAAATTTGCTGCCGTAGGTGGCGTGCATCAGCCCAGCACTCGACAGCCCACTGTCGCAGGCAATTTTTGCTGTCCACGCCAGTAAGCCCGCGCCAAGGACAGAGCCCAAAATAATTACCACAAGCGCTTCTTTGGCGCCGAGCGCCGGCACCAGATAGGCGCCGATCTGCATGACCAGCAAGCCAACGCCCATGCTGAGCCACAGGGCGGTATGGTCGCGAAAACCGAAAACCCGGTCGGCTTCAGTGAGCGGTTTGAGGGCTGTATTTCGACCTGCTTGGGGCGTCAACGATTCTGGGGTGGCAGCCATCAACTTGTCCTTGGGTCAATGGCAGGGGGCTGGCAGGACACCTGAAGATCAGGCCGTCACAAAGCTGGCTTCCCTGCGCGAGGATTACCTCAATCAGGTTCAAAGGGACTTTCTCAGTCGTTGCCAGCCCACACAGCCGGCATCAACACCCCTAGCGATTGCACCCGAAGGCGCACGTTCAATTGTAGTGGAGCGGTGGCCAGAGCAGCAGACAAGCTCACAGCGACGGATGCGTAAAAGAAAGCCCGCACGAGGCGGGCTTGTCAGTTGATATGCGACCGGCGCCTTCAGTCGAATACCGGTGACTCCACGCCGAGAACCTTGTGCAGTTTCGGGCTGGTCGTGGTGTATTGAAGGTGAATTTTCTTGTCCGGAAAAATGATCGGTGCGGCGCCGAAGGCCGCTAGTGCGCACTCATGAAAACCGCTCAAAATCAGCTTCTTTTTGCCCGGATAGGTGTTAATGTCACCCACCGCAAAGATGCCTGGTGTGTTGGTTGAAAACTTTTCGGTGTCGACCTTGAGCTGTTTGCGCTCGATGTCCAGACCCCACTCGGCAATCGGTCCCAGCTTGGGGCTCAGCCCGAAAAAGACCAGCAGCACGTCGAGCGGCACCACACGGGTCACGCCGTCGGCCCCGGTGACCTTCGCGCCCGTGAGCTTGCCGTCTTTCTCTTCGTAGCCGGTGACCTGGCCGACGATGAACTGCATTTCAAAGGCGTCGCACAGCGCATGCATCTTGGCCACACTAGCCGGTGCGGCCTTAAAGCCGTCGCGGCGGTGAATCAGTATGACGCTTTCTGCCTTGTTAGCGCCTTCACCAACGAAATTCAGTGCCCAGTCCAGTGCGGAATCTCCTCCGCCGACAACGACCAGGTTCTTGCCCGCAAAGTCAGCCGGGCTCCTGACCCGGTAAAACAGCTGCGTGTCGTCAAATTTTTCCAGACCATCGACGCGGAGCAACTTGGGCTGAAACGCGCCTACGCCCGCTGCGATGAAAATGGTTTTAGTCAGGAATCTCGTCCCTTTGGATGTTTCGACAAAAAACCTGCCGTCGTCCTGTTTCTCCACCGTGCTGACTTCCTGCCCAAAGTGGAAAGTCGCGCCAAAAGGCTCAATCTGCTTGAGCAGGCTGTCGGTGAGTTCCTTGCCGGTACACACAGGCACAGCCGGAATGTCATAAATAGGTTTGTCCGGGTACAGCTCGATGCATTGCCCGCCTGGATAGGCCAGCGAATCAATGACATGGGCCTTGATCTCCAGTAAGCCCAACTCAAACACCTGAAACAGGCCGACCGGGCCAGCGCCCACGATGACGGCATCGGTTTCAATGGGGCCGTCGTGCTCGGCGGCAGTGTTCATGACTTCTTGATTCAGTTGGGGTTCCATGTTTTCTCGACTTGGCTTTCGGGTTCGAACGGAAATATTCGGTAGGCGCGGGTCTTATCGCACCAGTTCGCTCAATTTTCCGGTTTTGTCTTTCCATTCATCGGCATCCGGCAAGGCGGCCTTGCGCTTGGTGATGCTTTTCCATCCTGCGGCACGACTCAATTCGACGTTGAGCTTGATAAATTGCATCTGATCGGCCGGCACGTCTTCTTCGGCATAAATGGCATTGACCGGACATTCGGGGATGCACACCGCGCAATCAATGCATTCGTCCGGGTCGATCACCAGCATGTTAGGGCCTTCGCGGAAGCAATCAACCGGGCACACATCCACACAGTCTGTGTACTTGCAGCGGATACAGGATTCAGAAACGATGTGGGTCATGTTGTGAGGGCTGTCGGTGTAAACCCCGAATTTTAAGAGCTTTCCGGCAACCAGGTCAGGCTGCCGGGTTCAAAGGCGTTGCGATGGCTCAGATCACGAGTGCGGCGCCGGATGTCTTGTGCGATGCCGTGTCGACCAGGATCAAGGATCCCAGCACGCGCGACTGCTTGTAAGGCAGCGCCGCAATCGGCTCCAGCAAGGTCATTTCGACCACGCCGATGGCGTTCACCTCCAGTTTGGCGGCGTCATGCGTGACAAGGGTATTGATGTCGATCTGATGCACGATGCGCTTGATTTTGGCCTTCACCCAGCGGTGGCCCTGCAGCGACCAATAAAGCCTTCCCGGCACCAGTGGCTCTTCGTCCATCCAGGCGACCGTAGCCGTGACCTCGCGGGTGCCCAGCGGCGGCTCAAAACCTGTTGATGCCAGCAGCCAGTCACCGCGGGAAACATCAAGCTCGCGGTCGAGTATGACGCCAGCGCTGTGTCCGGCCAGCGCCGCTCGCGGTTGGCGAGCGTGATCCAGCACTTGGGCGACCGTTGCCGTTTTTCCGCTCGGGAGCACGGTGATTTGCTGGCCCGCCTGCACCGTGCCGCTCGCGATGCGGCCCCAGAAAATGCGGCGTCCCTGCGAGGTATCAGTGCTAGACGAGAATTTTTCCACCCATTGCACAGGAAACGCAAATGCGTGTTCGGTATCGGCCGGAGTCGCGGGAAGGTGTTCCAGAATTTCCAGCAAGCTGGGGCCGCTGTAGTTGCACCAGCCGGGCTTGGCATCAACCACGTTGTAGCCGATGAGGGCTGACACCGGAACAATCGCGCGGACCGGAATTTCCGCGTGGGCGGCAAACTGGTTCAAGGCCGCGCTAATGTGCGCAAAGGCCAGGGCTGGATCTTCAACGGCATCAAGCTTGTTGATGGCAAACACGATCGACGGCACGCGCAGCAGGTTCACCAGCAGCGAATGACGACGGGTTTGCGGTAACAGCTCCGGCGCGGG
>JANNKV010000413.1:0-2801 GCA_031396485.1 Polaromonas sp.
ATCGCGGCCATGATGCCGGGCAACGGTAGCGTGCAACTGCCGGGCACCAGCGGCGTGGCGCCGGGCAGCGGCGTGATCATGTGGCCGCCGGACTCGGTTTGCCAGAAGGTGTCGACTATCGGGCAGCGCTCGCCGCCGACGTGTTTGTAGTACCACATCCACGCTTCGGGGTTGATGGGCTCGCCCACCGTGCCGAGGATGCGCAGGCTGCTCAGGTCCGACCTTGCCGGGTGAACTTTTTCATCGCCCTCGGCCGACTTGATCAGCGAGCGGATCGCCGTCGGCGCCGTGTAAAAAATGCTGACCTTATGCTTTTCGATCATCTGCCAGAAACGGCCTGCATTCGGAAACGTTGGAATGCCTTCGAAGATGACCTGCGTCGCGCCAGCCGCCAGCGGGCCATAGGCGACATAGGTGTGCCCGGTGATCCAGCCGATGTCGGCGGTGCACCAGAACACATCTGATGGCTGCAGGTCGAAGGTCCAGTCCATCGTCAGCTTGGCCCACAGAAGGTAACCGCCTGTAGAGTGCTGCACGCCCTTGGGCTTGCCGGTTGAGCCCGAGGTGTAAAGAATGAACAGCGGGTGCTCGGCGCCTACGAATTCAGGCGCGCACTCGGGCGCTGCCTTGGCGGCGACTTCATGCATCAGGCTGTCGCGCCCGGCAACCATGTTGCACGCGGTGGGCGTGCGCTGGTAAACGATGACGTTCTTGATCGACTCGCAGCCGCCCATTGCAATGCCTTCGTCGACGATGGCTTTCAGCGGCAGTTCCTTGCCGCCGCGCAACTGGTAGTTGGCGGTAATGACCGCGACCGCACCGGCGTCCTGAATGCGTTCCTGCAGGCTTTTGGCCGAAAAGCCGCCGAACACCACCGAGTGCGTGGCGCCGATGCGCGCGCAGGCCTGCATGGCGACCACGCCTTCGACCGTCATCGGCATGTAGATGACGACGCGGTCACCTTTCTTGATGCCCATGGCTTTGAGCGCACTGGCGAACTGGCTGACTTTGGCGTGCAGCTCCTTGTAGGTGACGTTGGTGACCTGGCCGTCGTCGCTCTCGAAGATGATGGCCTTTTTGTTTTCGACCGGCGTGCCCAGATGGCGGTCAAGGCAGTTGTATGACGCATTGAGTTCGCCGTCGGCAAACCATTGGTAAAACGGCACATTGGATTCGTCGAGCACCTGGGTGAATGGCTTTTTCCACGTCAGGTTCTCGCGCGCCAGCCGGGCCCAGAACCCCTCGAAATCCGCCTCGGCCTCGGCGCACAGGGCGGTGTAGGCGGGCATGCCCGAAATGCGCGCGGCTTTGACGGTGGCCGCTGCAGGTGGGAATATCCGGTTTTCAACCAGTACGGATTCAATGCTGGAATTCGATGAGGTCATTTGCTATGTCTCCTGTTTGTCATGCAATGCGTGGTACTGTCCTGCGTGGCACTTACAAGCCACTGACTGGTTTGCGGGCAACTCCGGGCGACTCCTGAATGTCCAGTCCCATGCGCCAGGAAAGCGCTGAATAAGTCCTCGCCCCACGGCTGCGAGGACTTATTCAGCGTCTTCCTACCCCTACAATTTACACCCGGCACGATTTTCATACTGCCCGTTCCTTTGCCATCCAACCGCCCGAAATATGTCTGATCCCATAGAGAAAAAATTTGCCCCGCTCCGCCCACTTCCGAATCTGATTTTCGCGAGTCGCTGGCTGCAGCTGCCGCTTTATCTCGGCCTCATCGCCGCGCAGGCGGTGTACGTGGTGCACTTTCTGGTCGAGTTGTGGCACCTGATCGAAGCCGCCTTCGGCAGCCAGACCGCCTTGCAATCACTGATCACCAGCATCGGCTACAAGACCGCTACGCCCATCGTCACACTGAACGAAACGGTCATCATGCTGGTCGTACTGGCACTCATTGACGTGGTGATGATCTCCAATCTGCTGATCATGGTTATTGTCGGCGGTTATGAGACCTTTGTAAGCCGAATGAACCTCGAAGGCCACCGCGATCAGCCTGAATGGTTGAGCCATGTCAATGCTTCTGTACTTAAAGTCAAACTGGCGACCGCGATCATCGGCATCAGCTCGATTCATCTGCTGAAAACATTCATCAATGCTGACAATTACACCGATCGCGTGCTGATTGCGCAAACGGTCATACACATCGCCTTCCTGCTGTCGGCCCTCGCCATTGCCTACACCGACAAGATCATGTCGGGCATCGCGTCGCAGAAGCACTGACTCACCCCGAAAAAGCTCTTTTTTATAGCGGTTCAGGCCGCTAGCTCAGGTAAACCGTGCGCAGGCAGCTATTGATTTAATAGCGGATTGCGCCCGGTCTCAGGCGTGCCCAAGGCCGCAAGACTGACCCGCAACTCAGTGCGACATCGCAGGCTTTGGGCCGCGCAACAGCATCAGGCTGCCCAGAACTCCCGCCAGCAGTGAGCCGCCGAGCACGCCAATCTTGAGCTGCGTTTCATAGTCCGCGCCCTGCCCTTCGAACGCCAGGCCGCCGATGAACAAACTCATCGTGAAGCCAACGCCGCACAGCACGCAAACGCCGAAAAACGACGCCCAGCCTGCGCCAGCCGGCAAACGCGCCCCCGCGAATTTGATCAGCAACCACGACGCGCCGAACACGCCGACGGCTTTGCCCAGCACCAGGCCGGCGGCTATGCCGAGCGGGATCGACTGCAGCAAGGAGCCGGGCGTCACGCCCTGCAGCGACACGCCTGCGTTCACAAAGGCAAACACCGGCAGCACCGCAAACGCCACCCACGGATGCAGGGCGTGCTCGGCGCGCTCGAGCG
>JANNKV010000423.1:0-15743 GCA_031396485.1 Polaromonas sp.
CCGAACACCTCTTCCTGCGCCAGCCGGTGCTTGACCGGCACATCGCGCAGCAGGGTCGGCGCCTGGTAGAAGCCGGTCTCGGGCGCCTCGTCGACCACCACGCCCTGCGCCACCATCGGGATGTTGGCGACCTGTGCGTCGCTCAAAAAATCCCACACGCGCTGCTGCTGGCTTTGCCTGATCAGCGGGCCGACGTCCAGGTCCATCGCCGCCGGGCCGACGCGCAGGGCTTCAAACGCGGCACCGAGCCGCTCCAGCAGCGGCTCGTAAATGCTTTGCTCGACCAGCAAACGCGAGCCGGCCGAACAGGTCTGCCCGGCGTTCTGCACGATGGCGTTGATGAGCGTCGGGATCAGGTTCAGGTTGTCATCGTCCAGATCCACGTCGCCAAACACGATCTGCGGGCTTTTGCCGCCCAACTCCAGCGTCACCGGGCAATGCCGCTCGGCCGCCACCTGCTGAATCAGCGTACCGACCGTCGGGCTGCCGGTGAAGCTGATGTGGTCGATGCCCGGGTGGCGCGCCAGTGCGTCGCCCACTTCCAGCCCGTAGCCGGTCACGATGTTGATGGCGCCGGGCGGAAATCCGCATTCCGCCGCGAGTTGCGCCACGCGGATCAATGACAGGCAGGCGTCTTCGGCTGGTTTGACCACGCAGACATTGCCCGCCGCCAGCGCGCCGCCCACGCTGCGGCCAAAAATCTGCATCGGGTAGTTCCATGGAATGATGTGGCCGGTGACGCCGTGCGGCTCGCGCCAGGTCATCACGCTGTAGCCGTTCTGGTAGGGAATGGTGTCGCCGTGCAGCTTGTCACAGGCGCCGGCGTAAAACTCGAAGTAGCGCACCAGCGCGGCGGTGTCGGCTTTGGCCTGCTTCAAAGGCTTGCCGCAGTCGCGCATTTCGAGGAGCGTCAGTTCCTCGGCATGCCCGGCCACGCTGGCGGCCAGGCGCATCAGCAGGCGCCCGCGCTCGGCGGCGCTGAGCAGACCCCAGCTGGTGTCGAAGCAGTTGCGCGCAGCCTGTACGGCGGTGTCGATGTCGTCAGCATTGCTGCGCTGGATTTCCTCGAAGACCTGCCCGTCCGATGGATCAACGACGGGAATGGTTCTGCCAGACGATGACGGGATGGAAGCGTTGGCGATGTGATTGAGCTGCATGCCAAAGATTTTCCTCCAAACCGGCTGGCGGGCTTGTTTGTGGCACTTTCAGGTATCAAATAACGCTGCAGCCCAATATTTTCCTGCGCGAGCAGCTATCAATTAGGTAGCAGATGGGGTTTCTGAAAGGGCTTCTGATTTCAAAGGCCGCGCCAGGCGCAACACCAGCAAGCTCGCCACTACTGCCAGCGCCGCCAGAACCATCAACGCGCCCGCAACGTCAGCCAGCGGTGCTCCCAGCTGATTCAGCCTTAGCGAGGCCTGAATGCCTGCGGTGCTGGGAAACAGCCAGCGCAGGGCTTGCAGGGCTTGCGGCAGCGCCTCGCCCGGCCAGGAAAATCCCGAGACAAAAGCCATCGGCAGGGCGGTGAACAGCAGCACCTGCAGCGCTCGTTCACGGTTGCCAAACCACAGCCCTAACAGTGCGCCCAGCGCGCAGATCGCGGGTATGTAAAACGCCAGCAGGACCAGCGCGCCGCCCGGGTTGGCGCCGCGCGGAAAATCCTGCGCCCAGAAGATCCAGCCGAAGTAGAGCAGGCCGCTCAGGTAGCCGACGGTTGAAAACCCCAGCAGTCGGCCCAGCCAGGTCGCCACGCCGGCGCGCTGCCGGCCGGTTTCGGCCCACAGGCCCACCAGCATGCCCACGCCCATCAGCAGGGTCTGCTGGATGATCAGCAGCGCGACGGCTGGCACCACATAGCTGCCGTAGCCTTCGGTCGGGTTGAACAGGGCCACCAGCTGGGTGTTGATGGGGCTGCGGCTGGCGCTGGCTTGCAGCGCGCTTTGGCCGGCGGCCTGCAGTTTTCTGACTTCCACGCCGCTTGAGACCGTGCCCACCGCTTCGGCAAAGCCGGCCAGCACGGCCTTGTTGAGTAGCGCGTAGCTGCCGTTGGCCTGCACGTTGACGACCGCGGCCGCGCCGCGCAGCACGTCGCGCTTGAGCTCGCGCGGCAAGATCGCGTAGCCCTCGATGTCGCCGCGCCACAGCGCCTGCTGCGCTTCGCCTTCGTCACCGGTAAGCAAGCGCACCTCGATGCGCGGGCTGGCCTGGGCAAAGCGCGTGATCTGGCGCGACAGGCTGCTGTGGTCGTAGTCGACCACGGCAACCGGCACGCGGGTGACGCTTTGCTGAGCATACGGCCAGGGATAAAAGAAGCCGTAAATCAGCGGTGCCAGCCCCATGATGAGCAGCACACCCTTGTCGGTGGCAATCGCTTTGAGCGTTTCGAGCCAGGCGGTAAACAACCGGCCGAGCGCATTCATCAGCGGCCTCCCCAGGTTTCGGGCTGGGCGGCGGCGCGCCTGAGCAGTGGCACGCACAGCGCAAGTAAGACCCCGCCCGCCAGCGTCAGGCAGGCCAGCGTAAGCACCGAATAATGCAGCGGCGCGGCCATCTGCAGCTGCTCCATCTGCAGGCGAATGTAATGCGTGTAGGGCAGCAACTCCGCCCAGCCACGCGCCAGCACCGGCATCGACTGCAGTGGAAAACCCACGCCGCCAAAGGCAAAGGCCGGCGCCGTGATGAAGCCGGTCATCGACAGGGCCGTACGCAGCGAACGCGTGCTGGATGCCGCCAGCGCCCCCATGGCGAGCGACAGCACCAGAAACACCAGCAGCGCCAGCAACACCCAGCCGAGCGAGCCCGCCGGATGCCAGCCGCGCCCCCAGGTCAGCCCCAGCATGCCAAGCACGCCAACGCTGCCCAGACCCAGCAGCGGCCACAGCAGCTTGCCCAGCAGGGCGCCCGCCGTGGCGCCCCAGCCGGGTTGCGGGCCCAGCCAGGCTGGCATGCTGCGGTCGCGCAATTCACGGCCCACCGTCCAGGCACCGGCCGTCATGGCCAGAATGTGCAGCAGCGAGGGAATCAGCGCGGCCGCCAGAAACTGTTCGTAATTGAGCGAAGGATTGAACAGCGTCATCAGGCTGGTCTTGATAGGCTCCATGCTCACACGCGTGGCCAGCGCCGGCTCGCCGCGCTTGTTGCGCGCCGCCAATTCAACGCCGGCCGACAGCGTGGCGACGGCGCTGCGCACGTCGCGCTGGATCAGGCTGGAATGGGTGCCGAACTGGGCGTTGTGCAGCAGCGTGAGTTGTGCTGCCCGGCCTTGTTTTACGGTGCGCGCAAAGTCGGGCGGAATCGCCACTACCGCATAGACGTCGACCCGGCGCAGCGCCTGCGCGGCTTCGGCGTTGTCGCTGTAGGGCCGCAGCACCTGCAGGCCGGGCGTCGCATCCAGAAAGCGCACGAGCTGGCGCGACAGCGCCGAATGGTCCTGATCGATCACGCCCATCGGCAGCCGGTTGGGCAGGCCTGCCGAAAAGGTCCACCAGAGCATGGCCGCGCCCAGCAGCGGCAGCCACGAGATCATGGCCAGGTCCCAGGGGCTGCGGCGCAGCCAGGCGGCCTCGCGGCGAGCACTGGTGGCGGTGGCCTGAACAAATCCCATTTTCTTTTTCGTGGGCCGGCCGGCGCGCCTACTGAACCAGCACGCTCATGCCCGGGCGCGCACCGGCTATCGGCGCGGCGGGCCTCGCCTTGACTTCAAACGTGCGGGCATCAAAGCCCTGCCCGGCGCGGGTGGCGCGCCAGGTGGCGAAGTCGGGCAGGGCGGCGCTGTAGAAGACCTTGAAGCCCACACGCTGGTTGCCAAGTGCCGGCAGCACGGCGTCAAACTCGGCGTCCTTGGCGAAGCGCTGCAGGTGGTCTTCGCGCACATTGAGCACGACCCACTGGTCCTTCAAATCAACCACAGTGACCACCGCCACGCCTTGCGGCGAGAGCTCGCCGACCTTGGCCAGTACCTTGGCGACCTCACCGGCCACCGGGCTCTTGAGCTCGGTCTCGGCCCGCGCCGCTTCGACTTCAGCCAGCACCCCGGCGACCTGGCGCGCCTGCGCGTTGGCGGCGGCGATGTCTTCGGAGCGGGCGCCGCTGCGGGTCATCTCGTACTGGGCCTTGGCGGTCAGGGCCTGGTCGCGTGAGGTCTTGAAGTTGGCTTCTGCCTCGTCGCGCTTTTGCACGGCAACCAGGCCTTCTCTGGCCAGGCCATCGACGCGCTTGAAGGAGGCCCGGGCCAGATCGGCTGCGGACTGGGCGCGCTGCCATTGCAGGCGGGCCATTTCCAGTTCTTGCGGCCGCGCGCCTCGCTGCGCCTTGTCGGCGACGGCCTGCGCGGCCTGCTGCGCGGCGGTGGCTTGCGCCAGCTTGGCCGCTACCTCGGGGCTGTCGGTGCGCACCAGCAGTGTGCCCACTGCAATCTGGTCGCCTTCCTTGACCAACACCTGGGCGATGCGGGCCGTGACCTTGGGTGCCAGGTCGGTTTCCTGCGCTTCCATCTGCCCCTGAAACACCGGCGGCGGCGCCTTTGATGCGCGCCACAGTCCGTAGGCCAGCACAAGCAGCAGCGCCAGCACCCCCAGCGCGACGACGAATTTCAGGGCATTGTTTTTATTCATGGATTGAGGATTGATGCATCACTGAACCCGCACATCGGCTCGCGCGATGTAGCGACTGAACTCGTCAGACAAGCCGCAGCTTTCAAGCAGGCTGGCCAAAGCGGTCACGTACTCGTAGGCGACCTGCGCGCGCTCGGTGGCTACTTTGGCCGAATTGACTTGCGCGTCAATCAGCTCCAGCGCGGTGCCTGTGCCTTCCCGCAAGGCGGCGGTGCGCAGGCGCAAAACCTCTTTGGCCAGCTCCAGGCTTGGCGCGGTAGCCAGAAACTGCCGGCGCAGTTGCTCCAGCGTGCGCCAGTTTTTTTCCACCAGCAAACTGATGTCGCTGCGTGCCTGGATTTCCGTGCGATCAGCCTGCTCGATCTGCTTGTTCGACGCTGCGGCCAGCGCGTTGCGATCGACTGCGTCAAACAGTGTCCAACGCAGGCCCAGGCCGCCTATCCAGTTGGCATTGCCGGTTTTCAGCTCGCGTTGGCCAAAGGCAAACAGCTGCGGTTTGCGCAGTGCCTCCTGGCCCTTGTGCAGCTCTTCGGCCTGCATCTTTTTGGCGTTGACCTTGGCCAGGCCGGGGTGGCGCAGCAAGGCCTCATTGAGAAAATGCGCCAATGGCTCGACCGGCTGCGTCAGCACAAAAAGCGGCGTGTCGGGCAAGACCGGCGCGTCTGACTTGACGGTGCGGGCCAGCGCAACCGCTGCCAGCTCGGCATCGTCCTGCGCTTTTGAGGCATTGCGTTTGGCGTCTTCATAAGCCACCTGCGCCTGCAGGCGTTCGATGCGAGAGATCACGCCGGCCGTCAGCATTTTGGCACTGGCCGCATCGTGCTGCGCAATGTCGTTCAGCGCCGCCTGGCGCAGCGCCGCGGCCTTCACCGCAAGCTGCGCGCCGAAGTAACGCTGCACCAGCTGCGTGCCGAGTTCATGGCCGGTCTTGTCTGCGTCGGCGCGCGCCTCGTTGCCTTGCGCCGCCACAAAGCCGCGCACGGCATCGCCAGCGCCACCCATGTAAATCGGCCACACGGCAGAAATGGATTGGGTGTTGCCGGTGCCGCGCCGGTTAAAGGTATAGCTGGAGGGAAACGGTGGCACCTGCGCTGCCAGTGTCTGGACCGGAATCGGCAACTGCTGGCTGAATTGCGTCAGCCGCTGGTTGATCGGGTCCAGATTGACGTCAAGGTTGGCGTTGTAGGCATAAGCTGATGCAAAGAGACTGATCACCGGGCCGCCCAGTCCTTTGACGCCTTCTGATTGCAACTTTTTGCTGTCGACGGCCGCCCTCGCGGCAGCAAGCTGGTCAGACCCCGTTTTGACGCGATCCCAGGCCATTTCGAAACTCATGCTTTGCGCCGGTGTTTGTGCGCTGAGAGGCGTGCAAGCGGCCAGACACAGCACCGCTGCGAGCATGGAAAAGCCTGAGTTCATGGTGTCAATATCTCGCCACCGAAGTTAGCTGGTTAGCCCGCTATGGTAGCAAGCCGATGCATTTTCCGTGCGGTGCGTACTTTGGCTATCGGTTCATCCCCACCTCCGTCCACTTCCTTGCACATCTGTCAATGCAAGGAGTTGATTCATTCATCCATCCAGGAAATGCGGCAGACACTCTGCCAAAGTACCCAATGGAGGCAATCAAGTGGCTTGACAGGGTATCCACGCTTGATACGTGGACGGCCTCACCACAAAATCCGGGCGAGCCTCGCAAGGCCAAAAGACAACCGGCTTTTTATCAGCCCAAGGAACTAAATATATGAATAAACGCCTTCTAGCCCACGTATTAATTGCGCAAACAGCTACTCTTTTGATAGCAACTTCGGGTCTGGCACAAGCCCAGTCAGACTACCCGACCAAGCCGGTGAAGATCGTCGTGCCCTTCCCGCCGGGCGGCACCAGTGACGTGATGGCCCGCATGCTGGCCGATGAGTTGACCAAAAGCCTCAAGCAGCCTTTCATCATCGAAAATATCGGCGGTGCGGGCGGCACCATCGGCACCGAGCGCGCGTCCAAGATGCCCGCGGACGGTTACACGCTGATCCAGACGGGCGTCGGGCAGAGCGCGGTGGCGCACGGGCTGGACCCGAACCTCAAGTACAACTCGATGACGGACTTTGTCCACATCTCCCAGATCCACTCTGGCCCCAACGTGCTGGTGGTTCACCCCTCAACACCCTACAAGTCCGTGAAAGACGTGGTGGACTATGCCAAGGCCAACCCGGGCAAGCTGGACTACGGCTTTACCCACGCCGCGTCCGGCCACATGGCGATGGAGCTGTTCAAGCAGACCGCCGGCATCTACCTGACCGGCATTCCCTACCGCGGCGGCGGCCCGATAATGACGGACATTCTGGGTGGCACGATTCCGATGATGTTCATCAACCAGGACTCGGCGCTGCCGCACGTCAAGGCGGGCAAGCTGCGCGCACTGGCCGTCACCAGCGCGCAGCGCAACCCGCTGTACCCGGACGTGCCGACGATTGCTGAATCGGGCTACAAGGGCTTTGAGGCGCTGTCGTGGTCGGGTATGTCGGTGGCGAAGGGAACGCCGCAGCCAATTGTTGACAAGCTGGAAACTGCCATCGCGCAGGCCATGCAGTCCGACGCCATCAAGCAGCGCATGGGCGCGGTCGGCTTTGTCATTCCTGCCCAGGGCGTCAAGCCCTACACGGGTTTTGTGAAGCGTGAGATCGACACCTGGACCAAGGTGATCAAGACCGCGGGCATCAAGCCGCAGTGATTCCATGTCTAAATCAACCGTGCACTTTGCCGGCTCTGCTAGCCGTACGCTTGTACTGTCGTCGCGTCGCCTTCGCGTTCACGGCTGATGTAGACATGGAATAAGAGGATCCAGTTGCAGCGGCTCAGGGCAAACTCAGGCTTTGCGCCAGATGGGTGAACACGGTCGACACGCGGCGCAGGTGCCGCGATTCGGTGTGCGCCAGCACCCACAGCTCTGTCTGGCATTCGTCGATAACCCCGGTCAGCTGAACCAGGTCAGCGCGTCCGTTCGCCAGAAAAATCGGCAGCAGACCGATGCCCAGTCCCTTGCCGATCAACTCCGCCGCGGTCAGGATGCTGTCAACCCGGTAGTCTGGCGAGACCTTCGGGAAATGCTTTTTTCGCCAGACCACGGACGGGTGCTCGGGCAGCGCGTCGTCAGGCGCGATCCAGCTGGCCTGGCCAGCGGCGGTTTCGTCGAAGGTCTTCAGCCCGCCTTTTTTCGCCGTGAAAAGCGCCACCCGAATCGGGCCGATATGCTTGCCCACCAGATGTTGCGGCGGCCGTTGGGTTGCGCGCACCGCAATGTCGGCATCGCGCCGGGTCAGGCTGGCCAGCTCATTGCCCTGGTGCAGATCAAACGTCAGCAGCGGATGCGCAGCGCGAAGCGCTTTGAGCGCTGGCGCGACCAGGGCATGAAGAACGGTGTCGGTGGTGGTGATGCGGACCCGACCCGACACCTGTTCCGGCCGGGCTTGTGCGGCAGAGCGTGCTGCTTCAAGTTGCGCTTCGATGTGCTCCGCGCAGTCGGCCAACGAGCGCGCAAGTTCGGTTGGCAGGTAGCCGGTGCGAGAACGCTCGAACAGGCGCTGTCCCAGACCCGTCTCGATGCGCTGAACAGCCCGAAACACCGTGGATGAGTCAACGTGCAGCCGTTCTGCCGCGTTGGCCAGCGTGCCTGCGCGCAGCAGCGCCAGCACCACCTCCAGGTCCGGCGACGATAGTTTGTATTGCATCGATGCATTGGTAGTTTGCACAACTGCCTATTTTTATTGTGAAGATGCAATATTAAATTAGGTGTGTCATTCACTCAAGGGACACAGACCATGACACACCCAGATACCGACAACCCCCGGCAATACGGTACCGCGCTGCTGCGCATCAGCCTGGGCGTGATGTGGATCGCCCACGCGCTTCTGAAGCTGCTGGTCTTCACCTTGCCCGGCACAGCCCGGTTTTTTGAGGACGTCGGCTTTCCGGGCATGCTGGCTTATCCGGTGTTTGCTGCGGAGTTGATCGGCGGGGTGGCGCTGGTGCTGGGCGTGTATGCACGGCAGATGTCGCTGGCGCTGGTTCCCATCATGCTGGCGGCCACGTCGGTGCATGTGGGCAACGGCTGGCTGTTCACCAGCCCCGGCGGCGGATGGGAGTACCCCGTGTTCCTGACGCTGGCCTGCGTGGCGCTCTGGCTGCTGGGCGACGGCGCGTTGGCCCTGCGCCGCAGTGAGCGCTGGGCGCCTCATTTTTAAGGTGCCCATCATGCCGAACCAACTCACCCTGATCAGCCACCCGTTGTGCCCCTACGTTCAGCGCGTGGCCATTGTTCTCTCGGAAAAAAACCTGACTTTTGAGCGGCAAGATGTTGATCTTGCCCACAAACCAGCCTGGTTTCTTCAGATCTCGCCTTTGGGCAAGACGCCGGTGCTGCTGTTGGGTGGCCAGCCCTTGTTTGAGTCAGCGGTCATCTGCGAATACCTGGAGGAAACCGCCTTGCCCCGCCTGCATCCAGACAACCCCCTGGAGCGCGCGCAGCACCGGGCCTGGATGGAATTCGGTTCGGTGATGCTCAACGCGATAGCCGGTTTTTACTCAGCCCCTGACGACGCCGCGCTCGCGGCGAAAGTCGCTGATATTCGCAGTCGTTTCGAACAGCTCGAAGCGGTGCCGGCGGGTGGTCCCTACTTTTTGGGCGCCAGGTTTTGCATGGTCGACGCGGTGTTCGGACCCGTGTTTCGCTACTTCGATGTTTTCGAGACGATTGAAGACTTCGGATTTTTTGCCACCACGCCGCGCTTGAGCGCGTGGCGCGCCATGCTGGCACAACGCCAGTCAGTGATCAGGGCAGTTCGTCCGGACTATGAATCGCTGATGTACGCGTTCTTGCGCGCCAGAAATTCTGCGTTGTCCAAACGAATGGCCGATACGAAGTAGATCGTGAACTGGCCTGCAGCCCAATGGTTATATGCGTAAGCAGCTATAAAAATAATAGCGACGCGACGAACCTCGGCTACCGGTTTTTCGCCTTGCGCCAGGCCGCAAAGTCGTCTTTTGACTGCTGCTGCGTTGGCGGATACAGCCCGATGATGGATCGGCCTTTCAGCACTTCGTCCATCACAAAGTCTTCAAACGCGGTCATCTCGACCGCTTCAATAGCCACCTCGTCGGCCAGGTGTGCGGGAATCACGAAAACGCCTTCGCGGTCGCCGACGATCACGTCGCCGGGAAACACCGCCACGTCGCCGCAGCCAATCGGCACGTTGATGTCGAGCGCCTGGTGCAGCGTTAGGTTGGTCGGTGCGGCGGGACGGTGGTGGTAGACAGGGAAGGGCATCGCAGCGATTTCAGGCGAGTCGCGGAAACCGCCGTCAGTGACGATGCCAGCGCAGCCGCGCACCATCAGGCGCGTGATGAGAATCGAGCCGGCCGAGGCGGCGCGTGCATTCTTGCGGCTGTCGATGACCATCACCGCGCCTTCGGGGCATTGCTCAACAGCGACGCGCTGCGGGTGATTGCGGTCCTGAAAAACCGTGATCGGATTCAGGTCTTCACGCGCCGGAATGTAGCGCAGCGTGAAGGCCTCGCCGACCATGTTCGGCAGGCTGGTGTTGAGCGGATGCACGTCCTGGATGAACTGGTTGCGCAGCCCGCGCTTGAACAGGGCCGTGCAGAGCGTGGCAGTGCTCACGGTTTTGAGTTTGTCCCGGGTTTCTGCTTTTAAGGTCATGGTCGCTTTCGGGTCAATGAATATCGGGCTCGCCAATCGCCGCGCCGAACGAGGTTTCCAGAAAATCAAAATCGCAGCCGGTATCGGCCTGCTGAATATGGCGCGCGGCCATCCAGCCGTAGCCGCGCTCGAAGCGTTTGGGCGGCGGCGTCCAGGCCGCGCGGCGGGTCGCCAGTTCTTCGTCGCTCACTTCCAGATGAATACGCCGCCCCGGTACATCGACCGTGATCATGTCGCCGGTTTTCACCAGCGCCAGCGGCCCGCCAATGTAGGCTTCAGGCGCCACATGCAGGATGCAGGCGCCATAGCTGGTGCCGCTCATGCGCGCATCCGATATCCGCACCATGTCTTTCACGCCTTGCTTCACCAGCTTGAGCGGGATCGGCAGCATGCCCCACTCGGGCATGCCGGGGCCGCCCTGCGGGCCGGCATTGCGCAGCACCAGCACGTGGTCGGCGGTGACGGCGAGGTTCTCATCATCAGTGGCTTTTTTCATCGACGTGTAGTCGTCAAACACCAGCGCCGGGCCGGTGTGCTTCAGGTACTGCGGCGCGCAGGCACTCGGCTTGATGACGCAGCCGTCGGGCGCCAGGTTGCCGCGCAGCACGGCCAGCGCGCCTTCGGCATAAATCGGATTGCTCAATGGGCGAATCACGTCGTCGTTGTAGACCTCGGCGCCTTCGAGGTTCGCGCCCAGGCTCTGGCCGCTGACGGTCATCGCATCCAGTTGCAGATGACCCGCAAGACGACTCATGAGCGCCCGCATGCCGCCCGCGTAGTAAAAATCTTCCATCAGGTAGGTGTCGCCGCTGGGCCGGATATTGGCAATCACCGGCACCTTGCGGCTGGCCGTGTCGAAGTCGTCCAGGCCAATGGCGCAATGCTCGCCGGCGCGGCGTGACATGGCAACCAGATGAATGATCGCGTTGGTCGAGCAACCCATCGCCATCGCCACGACAATGGCGTTTTCAAACGAGGCGCGCGACAGCAGTTTCGCCGGCGTCAGGTCTTCCCACACCATGTCGACGATGCGGCGTCCGCATTCAGCGGCCATGCGGATGTGGTTGGCGTCCACCGCTGGAATCGACGACGCGCCGCTCAAGGTCATGCCGATGGCTTCGGCAATGCCCGTCATCGTGCTGGCGGTGCCCATCGTCATGCAGTGGCCGTGGCTGCGGGCAATGCCGCCCTCGACGGCGAGCCATTGGGTGGCGTCGATCTTGCCGGCGCGCCGCTCGTCCCAGTACTTCCAGGTGTCAGAGCCTGAACCCAGTACCTGGCCCTTGACATTTCCGCGCAGCATTGGTCCGGCCGGCATGTAGATACACGGCATGCCCGCGCTCATCGCGCCCATCAGCAGACCAGGCGTGGTCTTGTCGCAGCCGCCCATCAGCACCGCGCCGTCGATCGGGTGGCTGCGCAGCAGCTCTTCGGTTTCCATCGCCAGCAGGTTGCGGTACAGCATGGTGGTCGGCTTGACGATGGATTCCGACAATGACAGCGCCGGCAGTTCGAGCGGGAAACCACCCGCCTGCAGCACCCCGCGTTTGACGTCTTCAACGCGCTGTTTGAAAT
This sequence comes from Polaromonas sp., assembly GCA_031396485.1. Lineage (GTDB taxonomy): Bacteria > Pseudomonadota > Gammaproteobacteria > Burkholderiales > Burkholderiaceae_C > Polaromonas. The sequence continues at coordinate 11,899 of JANNKV010000423.1, forward strand.
GCCCGTGGCAGGTTCCGATGTCGCTCCAGGTGTTGATGATGGCAATGACCGGCTTGCCAACCCAGTCTTCCGGCCCGTAGCCGAGCTGCATCACGCGTGATCGGTGGCCGAACGAGCGCACGTCGTCGGGTGCGAACCAGCGCGCGCTGCGCAGGGCGTCCGGGCTTTTCTTCGGGATGCTTTTCATGTCTGTCCTTGTGTCTCCGGGGTCACCGGGCCGGCGCCTGTCAGTGGCCGGCCAGATGCAGCGTACATGGTAGCCGCAGCGGTTCAATTAAATTGCAGGCAGCCTGCTTCAGGCGGGCTGGCCCCCGGTATCATTTCTTTGGCCGTTTTGCCTGAAATATTGTATGAATCGTGCTCTAGCACAGGCAATACCTGCGCGAACAGCTATACATTTAATAGCAAACCGATTTGTTGCTGCAGATAGGTCCGCACAGCGGGTTGTGACGTCAACCCCATGGCGCGCCGGTAGCTGGCAGCTGCCTCGGCAGGCTGCCCGTCTTTCGCGAGCAGATAGGCGCGAGCAACCCAGTACGGTTGGTAGGTTTCCACCGATGCAAGGTCAATCTGCCCCAGCGCTGTCAGCCCGTCGCTCGCGGCATGTGCCTCGCCCAGGGCAACGGCCTGGCCGACCAGGGCGCCGAGCGTGGCGCCGACGCGAACCAGCTGGCCGTAAAGGGTGGCTATGGCGCTCCAGGGCACTGTGCCGGTGAAAACCCGATGGCCATGCGCGGCCTGAATGGCCGCTTCAAGCTGGAACGGCCCGGGCTGGCGCATGGCGGCGGCGGCCCACAAAATCTGGTCGGCGCGCGCTATGAGTGTTCTGTCCCACAGCGCGCAGTCCTGCTGATGGAGCGGGACAAACTCGCCTTGCGGGCCATGACGGGCGGCCTCGCGTGACTCGCAAAGCAACAGCAGCGCAAGCAGGCCCGCAGCCTCGGCGTTGTCGGGCAGCAGACTGGCGGTGAGGTCGGCCAGGTAGATCGATTCTTCCACCAGATTGGAGGCCTGCGCCGAACCCGGTTCATCGCCGGACGAGCCCTCCCAGCCCAGCCCGTAGGCGGCGTAAATGGCTTCGAGCACTGCATGAATACGCCCGGGCAGCTCGCTGGCTTCCGGTTCTTCAAAGCGGATACCTGTCTGCCTGATTTTGGTTTTGGCCCGCACCAGACGCTGCGCCATCGCCGTGGGTGACACCAAAAACGCCGATGCGATCTGCCGTGCCTCCAGACCCAGCACCGTCTGCAGCATCAGGGGCGTCCGTGAAGCGGCATCAATGGCGGGGTGCGCGCAGACAAGCAGCAGTTTGAGCCGCTCGTCGGGAATGAGCGGTGCATCGGCGGCGGCATCTTGCTCGCCCAGCAAAATCGCCACCGCCGGGTCGTTGGCGAGGCGGGCGTGGCGATGCATCTGGAGCAGATTGCGTTTGGCGGCGGTCATCAGCCAGGCATCGGGTGCGCGGGGCACGCCGGTGGTGGGCCAGCTTTGCAGCGCAGACGCAAAGGCCTCGGCCAGGGCATCTTCGGCCGCTGCAATGTCGCGCCAGCGATAGGCCAGGTAGGCCAGCAGCCGCCCATAGGATTCGCGCGCAGCCTGCCGTGCCGCGCGCGTGGCTGCGCTTGCCGCAACTTCAAGGGGCGCTGCTGGCAACGTCATCTCAGGCATTAACTGGCGGCGGAAGCACTGGCCGCACTTCGCTGCTGCCCGTGGCCGCGCAGGGCGCGCGCGCAGCCCATTCAAGCGCCACATCCAGTGACGGCACTTCAACGATGAAGTAGCCGCCCAGGTGTTCCTTGGTGTCGGCAAACGGGCCGTCCTGCACCTGCCGCTTGCCACCGCGCAGGCGCACGGTGGTGCTCATTTGCGGTGGGTTGCAGGCTGTTGCCGCTGACAACGATGCCGGCCTGGTTCATGGCGCCCAGATAGGCATTCCATGCGCCTCAATAAGCCGGTGCTTCGGCCGGGTCGACGCGTTTGGCGAATTCGGCGGCGGGCTCAAAGTACATGAGCATGTATTGCATGATGATCTCCTTCTAAAAAAGGCCGGGCGACATGCCGGGCCTGCACTATTGATGCCCGGCAACCGCCCCAATCGACATCCGCTTCAAATTCTGAACGAAAAAAAGCCCGCCGAGGCGGGCTTGATGTGCCGGCTTCTTTCGCCTATTTGGCTGCTGAAGCCGGTGAAGTTGAAGCCGCCGGAGCCGCTGGTGTCGGTGTCGCAGAAGCACCGTCAGCCTGCTTGGGCGCGGGGACCGGCATGGCGGGTGCCATTGGCGTTACCGCAGGGGAGGCCGGCGCGCTAATGGTCACTGGCGCGCTCATGGGCGCGGTGGGCGCAGCAACAGCTTCGCCGCCATGAAACTTCACCACCAGCGGCACGATCAGCAGCGCCACGATGTTGATGATCTTGATCAGCGGGTTGATCGCCGGGCCGGCCGTGTCTTTGTACGGGTCGCCCACGGTGTCGCCGGTCACGGCGGCCTTGTGCGCTTCGCTTCCCTTGCCGCCGTGGTTGCCGTCTTCAATGTATTTCTTCGCGTTGTCCCAGGCGCCGCCGCCGGTACACATCGAAATCGCGACGAAGAGGCCGGTGACGATGGTCCCCATCAGCATGCCGCCCAGTGCTTTCGGGCCGAGTAGCAGGCCGACCAGCACCGGAACCACCACAGGCAGAAGCGAAGGAATGATCATTTCCTTGATCGCTGCGGTTGTCAGCATGTCCACAGCGCGGCCGTATTCGGGCTTGGCGGTGCCTTCCATGATTCCCTTGATCTCGCGGAACTGGCGGCGCACTTCGACCACCACGGCACCCGCGGCTCGGCCCACGGCTTCCATGGCCATCGCACCAAACAGGTAAGGAATCAGGCCGCCGATGAACAGGCCGACGATGACCATCGGATCGCTCAAGTCAAAGCTGATGGCGCGGCCATAGCTTTCCAGCTTGTGGGTGTAGTCGGCAAACAGCACCAGCGCAGCCAGGCCGGCGGAGCCGATGGCGTAGCCTTTGGTGACGGCCTTGGTGGTGTTGCCCACTGCATCCAGCGGGTCGGTCACCGCGCGCACTTCGGGCGGCATGTCGGCCATCTCGGCAATGCCGCCGGCGTTGTCGGTGATGGGGCCGTAGGCGTCGAGCGCCACCACAATGCCGGCCATGCTGAGCATGGCAGTCGCGGCGATCGCAATGCCGTAGAGGCCCGCGAGCTTGAACGATGTCAGGATGGCGATACACACAAACACCACAGGCCAGGCGGTCGAGCGCATCGACACCCCCAGACCGGCAATGATGTTGGTGCCGTGGCCGGTGGTTGATGCCTGTGCGATGTGCTTGACCGGCGCGTACTGCGTGCCGGTGTAGTACTCGGTCACCCAGACCAGCGCGGCCGTCAGCACCAGACCTACGGCGCAGGCGCCGAAGAGCTTCATCTGGCTGCCGGAGGCGGCAATCGCGTTGTCCGGCATGATCCACATCGTGACGAAATAAAACGCGATCAGCGACAGGATGCCGGCAATGGCCAGGCCCTTGTACAACGCCGGCATGACGTTTTTCATGCCCGGCGATGCCTTGACGAAGAAGCAGCCGATGATCGACGCGACGATCGACACCGCGCCGAGTGCCAGCGGGTACAGCACCGCGTTGACAGGCGCCGCGCCGATCAGCAGCGCGCCCAGCACCATCGTCGCAATCAGCGTGACCGCATAGGTTTCGAACAGGTCGGCCGCCATGCCGGCGCAGTCGCCGACGTTGTCACCGACGTTGTCGGCGATCACGGCCGGATTACGCGGGTCGTCTTCCGGAATGCCGGCTTCGACCTTGCCCACTAGGTCAGCGCCGACGTCAG
>JANNKV010000114.1:0-1911 GCA_031396485.1 Polaromonas sp.
TACCGGGCGTCGAAGGCGGCCCTGAACCAGTTCGTCAAGACCGCGTCGATTGAGCTGACGCGCCGCAACAAGGAAAGCGTATGTGTGGCGCTGCATCCGGGGACGGTCGATACGGCTTTGAGCCAGCCGTTTGCCAAAACCGGCTTGAAGGTGCGGCCGCCGGAAGAAGCGGCTGGCGATCTGCTGCGCGTGCTCGGCGACGTCACTGCAGGCGACACGGGTAGCCTGGTCGACTACCGGGGCGAAAAACTGCCGTTTTAGGCAATTTCAAGAGCAATTTAGGCCGCTAGCCCAGTTAGAACATGCGCGGGCAGCTATTAAATTCGTAGCGACTCGGTATTGGTATCGCCCTGACGCTGGCCTGTCAGGAGGCCAGCGCGTGGTCCCGGTCAGCGCTGGTACGGGTTGTTCGGACGGTAGTCGCGCGAATTGCGCACACCATCGCCGTCACGGTCGCGATCGCGGCTGTTACGGATGCCGTCGCCATCGCGGTCATTGCCACGACCGCGGCCGCGCGAATGGCCGAAATCCCTGCGGTCCTCGTCGCGCCCGCCCCGGTACTGCGCGTGGCGGTCACGAATCCAGCTGTCCTGCACAAACACCACCGGTTGCGCGCAGGCGTTGTAGCGGCCGCAATAGCGTCCCCAGTTGTTCGAATGCTGCGGCGGCACGTACAGGTAGATCGGCTGGCGTTCATAGACCACCTGGGGCGGGGCGATGATGATCGGGCGCTGGTTGACCCACGCGCGCTGCGGTAGGGGCTCGCCGATGTCGACGCGGCCGTAAACGCCGGGCTGGTTGATGCTGAGCGAGATGTTCTGGGCCACCGCGGACTGGGCAGCCAGGGCGCTCAGTGCTGCAACGCCAACGACCATATGGAGCTTTGAAATTTTCATGGTGCTTCCTTGTTTGAGTGAGCCAGGCCAGTGTGCGCCGGGCCTTGCAGCGGTAGCGCATCTGCTGCGTAAAGCTGGGTAAATGGGCGCGGGTCTGGCGCGCGTCCTACACCGGGGCAGGCACTATCGAGTCAGTTATGCTTAAACGTTGCCTGCTGCTGGGCGCTGTTCGCGCCTGCTATCTGCCCTACAACCGCCTGATGCCTTCTGAGCCTTCTTCGACTTCTCCGAAACCCTTGACGTCGTCACTGCCGGCCGTGATCCGTCTGATGCGGCCGCACCAGTGGGTGAAAAATGCGTTTGTGTTTGCCGGCCTGCTGTTCAGTCAGACGTGGAACGACGGCCCGCTGGCGCTGCGCGTGTTTGTTGCCTTTGCCGCGTTTTGCTGCCTGTCGAGCATGGTCTACATCATCAATGACTGGCATGACCGCGCCAGCGATGCGCTGCATCCGAAAAAGCGCCATCGGCCGCTCGCCAGTGGGGCGGTGTCGCCGCGTGTGGCTCTGGCGCTGGCCGCCGCGCTGCTGTTGATGGGGTTGCTGCTGGCCGCCAATAACCGCGTGCTGCTGCTGTTGCTGGGGCTGTATGCCGCGCTCAATCTGGCGTATTCGTGGAAGCTCAAGCAGATTCCGGTGCTCGATGTGTCCATCATCGCGGCCGGCTTCATGCTGCGACTGCTCGCCGGCACGGTTGCCGTGGGCATACCGCCGTCACGCTGGCTGCTGCTGACCGGCATTTTTGTCGCGCTGTTCCTCGGCTTTTCGAAGCGCAAGGCCGAGAGTTTTCAGGACGAAGCCAGTCAGCGCGCCGTGCTGGCGTACTACCCCGCTGCGCTGCTCGACACCTTCATGGCCGTGACCATGACCGCCACGCTGACGACGTACAGCCTGTTTGCGACCAGCCCCGAGGCGCAGTTGCAGCACGGCGAGCGCCTGCTCTACACCGTGCCGGTGGTGATTTTCGGCATGCTGCGCTATGCCTATCAGGTGCATCGCGGGCACGGCGAAGACGTCGC
>JANNKV010000115.1:0-1535 GCA_031396485.1 Polaromonas sp.
AAGACGTGCATGTGCTGGGCGACGCGGTTCTGGCCGCGCCCGCCATGCCCAAAAGCGGTCACATGGCCAACAGCCACGGCAAGGTGGCGGCGGCCGCCATCGTGGCGCAACTGGCCGGCTGGGACGTAAACCCCGCGCCCATGCTGACCAACACCTGCTACAGCTTTGTCGACAACCGCAACGTGGTGCATGTGGCTAGCGTGCACGAGTACGTCGCTGCCGAGAAAACTTTCAAGACCGTCGCCGGCTCGGGCGGTCTCAGCGCCGGCCCGACGGAGCTGGAAGGCGTTTACGCGCTGAATTGGGCGAGCAATATCTGGGCGGACACGCTGCGCTAATGTTGCCCCCACGGTCGTTCTCTTCGCGTAACTCCCTGCCCCCCCGAGGGGGCCGCTGCGCCTGCGGTCTGGCAAAGCCAGTCCCGCGGCCCCTGCTGGCAATTCGAGTGCGATCTATTTGTGCGCTATGTTTTTTATAGCTGCTCGCGCACGTGTTACTTGGGCTAGATGCACTTTTGATCCTTAAACTGCTTGAATACCGACCGGCAGGACCCGCAGCGCGGGTTTTCGTGTCGTACGGGGTCGGTGGCGACCGGGGCTGGTCTAATACAAGCCAGTGCTGCCGGCTTCGCCGCAGCTGATCTGGCTGGCGTCCGGCAACCCGGGGCGCTGGCCGCGACGGAACTCATGCAAGACAAACCCAACCAGGTCCCGCTGTGGCGCCAGCTGCAGGGCGCTGCGTCGATCCTGATGGCGGTGCGAGACGGCCAGTCGATGACGGCCGCGCTGGCCGATGTTGATGCCGCGTTGCGGCCGGGCGTGCAGGCCCTTAGTTTTCACGCGCTTCGCTGGCTGGGCCGCGCCGAGGCCTTGCGTCAGCAGCTTGTCAAAAAACCGCCGCCGCCGGAAGCCGATGCGCTGCTGTGTGTGGCGTTGGCTTTGATCTGGCGAGAAGAAGGTGCACCGTACACCTCGCATACCCTGGTTGATCAGGCCGTGGAAGCCGCCAAACGTAGCGAAGCCACCACGCACCAGGCGAGCTTCATCAACGGTTGCCTGCGCCGCTTTTTGCGGGAACGCGATGCGCTGGTGGCCAAGACAGACGCCAATCCGCAGGCGGTGTGGAACCACCCGCAGTGGTGGATAGACCGGCTGCGCAAGGACTACCCGCAAGACTGGCAGGCGATTCTGCGTGCCAACAATGCCCGGGCACCGCTGATTCTGCGGATTAATGAACGAAAAACGACGCCAGCCCAGTATTTATATGCGCTGGCAGCTATGAATATCGTAGCGACACCGGTGGGTGAACATGGCGTGGTTCTGGGCACTGCACAAGCGGTGACGCTGCTGCCAGGCTTCGTTGAAGGCCATTTTTCGGTGCAGGATGCCGCCGCTCAACTGGCGGCGCCGCTGCTGATGAGCGGACTGCTGGCGGCCGGGGGATCGACGGCGCCGCTCAAGGTGCTCGACGCTTGCGCCGCGCCCGGCGGCAAGACGGCTCACCTGCTGGAATTCGCGGACTGCGAAGTCACCGCG
>JANNKV010000023.1:0-7882 GCA_031396485.1 Polaromonas sp.
CGTCGCGCCGCAGCTCTACATCGCTGCGGGCATTTCAGGTGCTATCCAGCATCTGGCCGGCATGAAAGACAGCAAGGTCATCGTCGCCATCAACAAAGACCCTGAAGCGCCGATTTTCAGCGTGGCTGATTACGGGCTGGAGGCTGATCTGTTCACGGCTGTGCCTGAACTGACAGCAGCGCTTTAATTGAAGAAATTTCAAAAGGCATCGTTCGCGGTGCCTTTTTTTGTTGCTTGACTGACAAACTGAATTCCGGAGATAAACCATGACCTACAAAGCCCCCCTCAAGGACATGCTGTTCAACATCCAGCACATCGCCAACATCGAAGCGGTCGCGAAAATTCCGGGCTTCGAAGACGCTGGCTTTGAAACCGCGCAGGCGGTGCTGGAAGAATGCGCCAAGTTCAACGAAGGCGTGCTGTCGCCGCTGAACTGGGCAGGCGACCAGAATCCGTCGAGTTTTAAAGCCGGCGTCGTCACGACCACGCCCGGCTTCAAGGAAGCGTTCAAACAATACGTCGAAGGTGGCTGGCAGGGCTTGCAGCACCCGGTTGCCTGTGGCGGTCAGGGCTTGCCGAAAACCATCGGTGCGGCTTGCGGCGAAATGCTCAATTCGGCCAACATGAGTTTTGCGCTGTGCCCGTTGCTGAGTGACGGTGCGATTGAAGCACTGCTGACGGCGGGCTCTGACGAGCTCAAGTCCGTTTATCTTGAGAAACTCGTCAGTGGCCAGTGGACCGGCACGATGAACCTGACCGAACCGCAGGCGGGCTCTGATCTGGCGATGGTGCGCAGCCGGGCCGAACCGCAAGCCGACGGCACCTACAAGGTGTTCGGCACCAAGATCTACATCACCTACGGTGAGCACGACATGGCCGAGAATATCGTGCACCTGGTGCTGGCACGCGTCACGGGCGCGCCCGAAGGTGTCAAGGGCATCAGCCTGTTCGTAGTGCCGAAGTTCATGGTCAAACCCGATGGCTCGCTCGGTGAGCGCAACGACGTGCATTGCGTCAGCATTGAACACAAGCTGGGCATCAAGGCCTCACCCACCGCCGTGCTTCAGTACGGCGACAAAGGTGGCGCTGTCGGCTACCTCGTCGGTGAAGAAAACCGCGGCCTTGAATACATGTTCATCATGATGAACGCGGCGCGCTACGCCGTTGGCGTGCAGGGTATCGCGATTGCCGAAATGGCCTACCAAAAAGCCGTTGCCTTCGCCAAAGACCGCGTGCAGAGCCGGCCGGTCGATGGATCGATCAAGGCCAGCGCGCCCATCATTCATCACCCGGATGTCAAGCGCATGCTGATGACCATGCGCGCTTATGTCGAAGGCTGCCGGGCGATGGCCTCAGGCGCGGCTGCCGCTTATGACGCCGCGCATCATCACCCGGATGCCGACGTGCGCAAGCAGAACGAAGCCTTCTATGAGTTCATGGTGCCGCTGGTCAAGGGTTACAGCACCGAGATGAGTCTGGACGTGACCTCGATGGGCGTACAGGTGCATGGTGGTATGGGCTTCATTGAAGAAACCGGTGCGGCGCAGTACCTGCGTGATGCCAAGATTCTGACGATCTACGAAGGAACCACGGCCATTCAGGCCAATGACCTGATCGGCCGCAAAACGTCACGTGATGGCGGGCAGACTGCCAAGGCGATTGCGGCACAGATCGAGGCCACCGAGGGCGAACTGATTAAGCAGGGGGGCGCCGATGCCGTAGCGGTCAGCAAACGACTGGCAGCCGCGCGCCGCGCTTTGCTGGACGTGGTGGACTTTGTCGTCAGCCACACAAAGGCTAATCCCAACGCCGCGTTTGCCGGCAGCGTGCCTTACCTGATGCTGGCGGGCAACGTCGTGGCGGGCTGGCAGCTCGCCCGGTCGCTGCTGGCGGCGCAGCAAGAGCTGGACAAGGGCGTCGATGCAGATTTCATGCGCGCAAAAATCACGACGGCACGCTTTTATGCCGATCACCTGCTCACCAAGGCACCCGGCATGCGCGACAGCATCGTGGAAGGCGCAGACAGCGTCACGGCGCTGGCGCTTGAGGCCTTCTGACGTCGGTGCCCAGTGCTGGGTTGCTATATATTTAGTAGCTGCTCGCGCAGGTATTACATGGGCTAGAGGCCGATTCGACTGTTAAAACGAGCTTTCTCATGCATTGACGTGGGCTCAAAAGCTTCACTACCTGAAGAAAATAAAACAATGTCCAGACTTCCCGCACCGCTCAACAATCTGCCGCTGCCCATCATCGGTTCGCCGCTGTTCATCATCAGCAATCCAAAGCTCGTGATCGAGCAGTGCAAGGCCGGTGTGGTCGGTGCCATGCCCGCGCTGAATGCACGGCCGGCCTCGCAGCTCGACGAATGGCTGGCCGAGATCACCGAAACGCTGGCGGCGTACAACCGGGCCAACCCCGACAAGCCCGCAGCGCCGTTCGCCATTAACCAGATCGTGCACAAGTCCAATGACCGGCTGGAGCACGACATGGAAATGTGCGTGAAGTACAAGGTGCCGATCTACATCACCAGCCTGGGCGCGCGCGAAGACATCAACGCGGCAGCGCACAGCTATGGCGGCGTCGTTCTGCACGACATCATCAATAACAAGCACGCCCGCAAAGCGATTGAAAAAGGCGCTGATGGCCTCGTTGCCGTAGCCGCTGGCGCAGGCGGCCATGCCGGCGTGAAGAGCCCGTTTGCCTTGATCCAGGAAATCCGCCAGTGGTTCGACGGCCCCATCGCCTTGTCGGGTGCGATCTCGACCGGCGGCGCTGTGCTGGCCGCGCAGGCTATGGGCGCCGACTTTGCCTACATCGGCTCGGCCTTCATCGCGACCGAAGAAGCGCGCGCTTCTGATGCCTACAAGCAGGCCATCGTTCAGAGCAATTCGGACGACATCGTCTACAGCAATCTTTTCACTGGTGTTCACGGCAACTACCTGGCACCGTCGATTCGCGCGGCCGGTATGGACCCCGACAATCTGCCCGTGAGCGACCCCAGCAAGATGAATTTCGGCGGCGACAAGTCCAAAGCCTGGAAAGACATCTGGGGCTGCGGGCAGGGCATCGGCACCGTCAGCAAGGTGCAAAGCACAGCTGATTTTGTAGCCCAGCTGAAGCGCGAATACGCCCAGGCCCGCACCAGCTTGTCGCTCTAGGTCCCAGAGGACAGCGGGCGTCTTTTCATGACTGTCCCTGCGCAGCGCCTTCCCGCCCTCGACGCCCTCAAGGGACTCGGCTGCATGCTGATCGTCTGGCATCACCTCGCCTTTTACGGGCCGATGTCAGATGTGGTTCATCCTTATGCGCCGTGGCTGACCGGCTGGTTGTACGACTACGGCCGCATGGCGGTACAGGTGTTTCTGGTGGTTGCCGGGTTTCTGGCGGCCGCTTCGCTCGCGCCGCAGGGCGTGGCTGGATTCGCTCATCCCGGCCGACTGATTTTCAGGCGTTACCGCCGGCTGGTGCTGCCGTATCTGGTGGCAGTCGCAGCCAGCGTGCTGGTGGCTGCGCTGGTACGCCCCTGGTTTGACCACAGCTCGGTGCCCGCAGCGCCCACGTGGCTGCAGATCGTTTCGCACGCGTTTTTGTTGCAGGATCTTGTGGGCGAAGATGCGCTGTCTGCGGGTCTCTGGTACGTGGCCATCGACCTTCAGCTGTTCGCCGTCTGCGTGATCTTGTTCAGCCTCGCGCGTTTGCTGGCGCAACGCTGGCCGCGGCTCTCTGACCGCCCCGGCGTGTGGCTGGTGAGCGTTTTGGGGTTGCTGTCGCTTTTCTTTTTCAATCGCCAGCCCGGTTTGGATGCGACGGCGTTGTATTTCTTTGCTTCCTACGCGTTGGGTATGCTGGCTTTCTGGATTGCAGCCGTATCCAGTGCGTCGATGCGGACCCGATGGATTTTGTGCGTGGGGGCAGTCTGCGCACTGGCGCTTGTGCTCGATTTCAGGGGAAGAATGGCGCTGGCGACGGCGGTTGCGCTGTTGCTGATCTGGCTTCAGACAGCATGGCAAGCCGGGCACTCGCGCGATGGCCTGAGGCAGCGGTGGCTCGAGCAGATCGGGTTGATGTCGTATTCAATCTTTTTGATTCACTTTCCGGTTTGTGTTCTGGTCAACGCGGTAGTGACCTATTTCTGGCCGACACAGCTGTTTGCGAACGTGATCGGCCTTTTCACAGCTTTTGCGGTGTCTCTTTTGGCGGGCGTTGTGCTTTATCGCGGTGTTGAAGCAAGTGGGTCCGCTGCGCTGCGCAGACCGCAACCCACTAGCGCGGCGCTGTAGGGGCCACCCGACGCCAGGGTGCAGGAACCAGGTCATACAGCGGTGTGGGCTCGCGACGCAAGGCGCGCCGCAACGTGGTGCTGTCCAGCGCCAACACGTCTTTGGAAAGATTGACGAACGCCAGCTCCTGCATCCAGGCGATATCGATCGCGCCGTTAGCACCGGGACGCGAGAAAATCAGCTCCAGCATTTTTTTGGCCTCCAGGCTGCCCTGGCTTTGCGCCAGCCGATAAAGGCGAATCGCTTCGACAAAATTGGCGGGCTGGCCTTCGCCGCGATGGTTGCGTCGGGCTTGGACTAGAGTCTCGGCTGCAGCCCCTGTGGGACCAGGCGGCTTGGCCTCAGCGGCGCGCGTGCGATCGGACAGCAAGGCCACGTTGGCTGCTGCGGCTGCCGAGCGCGGTGCGGCGGCGCGGAAGTAATCCAGTGCCTCCATATTCCGGTTCGCGGCTACGCTTTCGAAGCCCAGTTCTATACGGGCGTGGATGTCGCCGCCTTCGGCCGCACGAAGTAGCAACTCCCGGTTGGCCAACAAGCCTGGCGCAGAAGGCGCTGGCCCGGTGCGTGCCGCCGGGCTGGCCAGCTGCAGCGGCGCCAGACGTGTCTCGATCAACCATTGCATATATTGCGCGCGCGGTGAGTTGGCGGAGCGCAGCGGTGCGATCCAGCGCTGCGCCGCGGCCGGGTCTGGCGCGGTCTTGCAGCCTTCCAGCGCGCACCACGCCAGGCCTGCAGCCGCCAGCGGCTCGCCGAGTGCCTGTGCGCGCTCGAACCAGGCCGCTGCTTCGGCCAGGTCAATGACCACGCCGATGCCATGCACGTAGAGCAGGCCCAGCACCCAGCAGGCATTGCCTTGCGCCCGCAATCCGCGCGTCCCGGGTGCCGTCGGGGTGGTGGCGGCGGCGCGCAGGCGTGCCACATCAGCTTGCAGTGCCGCGTTGTCGGGCGCTGCCAGCCGCGGCCCAGGGGCGGTGTGATTGCCTGATACCGACGGTGCCGGCTCGGGAACTGGCTCGGCGCGAAGCGGCGGTGCCTGCGGCCGGTCCGCGCTGGGCGTCGCAGGCGCGGGGCGCGGGGCTGTCATGGGTGGAACCGCCACAGGGGCGGGGTCGAACGGCGCCGGCGTCTCGGGAATCACGCGGGCCTGGGCCGCGCCGGCTGCGAGGCAAATGCCGAGCAGCGCGCCCGAACACAGCGGCGCGGCAATAAACCGCGAATACCTTGAGCGCGTCAATTGATGGCCCGGGGGAAGTTCATCCATACAAAGACTTCGCGAGTCGGTGGATGTTCCGCGTCATGAAGGGTCCGCCTTGCCGTTAACGTCGATGCGTTATCAGATCAACGGTTCGCCGGCTTGTCGCCTGCTGCTGCAGATCCTGCCGTCGGCACGATGGCTGACATCGGGACTGAAGCTGCATCGGGTTGTGGTGCTGGAGCAGGTGGTGAAGGCGCGGCAGCAGGTGTGGCAACTGCTGTGAATGGTGTGGAGGTAGCTGCTGTTGGCGTCGCTGTTGTTGTTGTTGTTGCTGTTGTTGCTGTTGTGGATGCAGCCGAAACGCTTGCTGTGTTCGATGCGGCAGGCGCAGCAACTGGTGAAGCTGCGGTAGCTGCTGCCGGGGTAGCCTGGGTCGCTGCTGCATTCGGGCTGGACGGTGCTGCCGAAGCCCGCTTGGGCACCACGCGCCACTGCACGCCGGCACCGCTGTAGCCGTTCGGGCCCAGCGCGGCGGTGAAGGCTTCATTGACGCTGTCGAGGCTGCGCACGTTCGGCAGGGCCGCCAGCGGCGTGGCGCGCAGCAGATCGGGCAGCTTCGCCGTCACGTCATCGTCGGTGGCGAAACAGCCGACGCGTTCGTTGCCCGCACTGGTCGAGTCCATGATGAACCCAGGCGTCGGGCTCATCCAGTCGGGAATGCGGTAGGCCTGATTGGCCGTCAGCAGCGCACTCGGATTGGTGGCGTTGGGCAACAGGCGCATCACGGTGCCGCGCGCCTCTTGCAAAAAGCAGTACAGGTACGACGCCCGCGACAGCGTGGCGGACAGGAAGACCTGTTCGCCGACCTCAAACGCGCTGCGACCAACCAGCACGTTTTCAAGCTGAAGGTCGATGGTGCGCGGAGGCGGTGGCGCGCCGTACGCCGCTGGCCTGACGCCGGCCGCTACCGGGTTGCTGGAAGCCACCGTGACCAGCGGCGACGGATTGGTCGGCGTCCAGCCGACTTGCCGCAGCTTGCCGTCGTTGCCGAGAACGACAAAGTTACGCAGCGCCCGCTCGTAGGTGGGAAAGTCAACCACACCCGACACCACCATGCCGGTGTCGGCCTGAAAGCGGCCCAGCGCGGTGACGAATTCTGCGCTGCTGGGCTCCAGCTGCAAACCTCTTTCGCTGAGATAGCCCTGACTCATCAGCGAGCGCTGCACAAGCTTGTTGTGCACCAACGGCGAGCCTTCGTCGTACCAGTCGCGTAATTGCCGCTGAAAGTCGGGGTGTGTCTGTTCGAGCGTCAGGCACTGCCAGTAGGGGACACGCGCCCATTTGCCAGCCAGTTCGATGGTGGCCAGTTCGACCAGCGTGCGTACCGCTGCGCCCGACCCCTGCGTGTAGTCGCGGCCCACATTGAACTGCACGCCGTAGGCGCCGATGCGGCCAGCCAGATCGAGCCCTTGCCCGCCGGTGGCGATGATGGCCTCGTTGGCTGAATCAAGCCCGGGAATCAGGGTGCGCGAGCGAAAGTCACCGATGTGCAGTTCCAGCCCGATGATGGTGGCGTTGCGGTTGTTGCTGTAACCGGTATCGAGCCGTGAAGCCGAGGTTCCGACGTCGTAGCGGTTGTTGATGACGTTCTGGTCGACAAACGAAATGGCGCCCGAGAAGTAAAGGGCAGGGCGCTGAAGCTGGATCTGGTTGTTGTTGAGCAAAATCGTGGTCAGGTTTTGCACTGTGTCCTGGCGCGAGATATCGACCTCGTAGTCGACATAGCGAAAGGCGTTGGACAAGCGTGACATCTGCGACAACGCCGTGATGATCATGTCTTTCGTAGCCACAGGAACGCGCGTCGAGAAATCAGGAATCTGCTTGCTGGTGACCAGCGTGGTGGGGATCTGCGCCTCGCGGAACAGGCGGTCCATGCACATCAGCGAATCTGAAAAACTGGACACCGAGCGAACCGGCCGCAGGGTCGGCCTATTCATGGTGCTGGCATATGACTGGAATTTGCTGTGCTGGCGCGGATCGATCGGTGTGGAGCAACCACCCAGTAGCGCCAGAACGGCCAGCACGGCGATCAGGACCAGTAGCGTAGCGCGCCTGCCATGACACAGGGTGAGTTCGAAACGGCTGAGCAGTGTCATGACAAATTCCCCTTGGCGGGATCGGAAACAGATGGGCAATGTCCTCAGCGCTCGACCAGACTGCGGTGGATGGCGATGAGGTCACGCACGATGACAGACGGGAATGGGCAGGCCAGTTACTTGCAGATGTTCACGAGGTCACCTCGCAACACCACGATCTGCTGGTTGTTTGGAGAGACCCGGCCACCGTTGGACGCGGGCGCTACGGTGTTGCTGCCGACTTCCTGGATGCAGGTTTTCTTCAGTCCGTC
>JANNKV010000030.1:0-4742 GCA_031396485.1 Polaromonas sp.
GAACAGTATTGGCTCTAGCCCACGTAATACTTGCGCAAGCAGCTACTATCTTGATAGCATCCACGCTACCTGCACAAACGTGTCAGGATGCCGCCGCGGGCTCGGCGATCCCGCCCACCACCTGGCTGAAGCCGCCATCCACGTAGGTGATCTCGGCCGTCACGCCGCTGGCCAGGTCGCTGAGCAAAAACGCGGCGACGTTGCCGACTTCTTCGGTCGTGACGTTGCGGCGGATCGGCGAGTTGGCGGCCACTGCACCCAGAATTTTTCCAAAGCCTGCAATGCCGCTGGCAGCCAGCGTCTTGATCGGCCCGGCGCTGATGGCGTTGACGCGCATGCCGGTGCCCTTGCCACCGAGCGATTCGGCCATGTAGCGCACCGACGCTTTCAGGCTGGCCTTGGCCAGGCCCATGGTGTTGTAGTTGGGCAGCACGCGCAGGGCGCCCAGGTAGCTCAGCGTGAGCAGCGCCGATTTCGGGTTCAACATCGGCAGGGCGGCCTTGGCCATCGCCGGGAAGCTGTAGGCGCTGATGTCGTGGGCCACGCGGAAGCCTTCGCGCGACAGGCCCTCAAGGAAGTCGCCGGCAATCGCCTCGCGCGGGGCAAAGCCGATGCTGTGCACGAATCCGTCGAAGGTGGGCCAGGTTTTTGCCAGGTCGGTGAACATCTGCGCGATCTGCTCGTCGCTGCCCACGTCGCAGTCAAAAATCAGCCTGGAATTGAAGTCGGCCGCGAATTCGGTGATGCGGTCTTTGAAGCGCTCGCCGACGTAGCTGAAGGCCAGCTCGGCGCCTTGGGCGTGGCAGGCTTTAGCGATGCCGTAGGCGATCGAGCGGTTCGACAGCACGCCGGTGATCAGAAATTTTTTGCCGGTGAGAAAGCCCATTGAATTAGTCCCGAGGTGAAGTGATGCTAAATTGTCGCATGGGCCTCTTACCGTCTTTACCTGCCTTCAAACGCGCACTTGCCGCATCGGCCATGCTGTTGGCGATGCTGCTGACGGGGGTTCCGGCCTGGGCCGCTTACGGTTACGCGCTGTGGGGTGACCTCAAATACCCGCCCGGCTTCGCGCAGTTCGACTACGTCAACCCCGCAGCGCCCAAGGGCGGCGAATTGCGGTTGGTCAGCAACCTGCGGGTGTCGACTTTCGACAAGTACAACCCGTTCACCATCAAGGGCAACGCGCCGGCCTACCTGTCAGACATGATGTTCGAGTCGCTGCTGATCGGCTCGCTCGATGAAACCGCGTCGGGCTACGGCTTGCTGGCCGAAGACGTGACCGTGGCGCCTGACGGCATGAGCGCGACCTTCACGCTACGCAGGGAGGCGCGGTTTCACAACGGCGATGCGGTGCTGGCCGAAGACGTGAAACACAGCCTGGACACGCTGCTCGGTCCGTACACCTCGCCGGCCTACAAAACCGTGCTGGAAGACGTCGCGGGCATTGAAGTGGTCAATGAGCGCACGGTGCGCTACCTCTTCAAAAAACCTAACCGTGAACTGCCGCTGACCGTCGGCGGGCTGCCGGTGTTCAGCCGCAAATGGGGCATGGAAGGTGGCAAGCCCAAGCGTTTTGATGCCGTGGTGATGGACATTCCCATCGGCAGCGGCCCCTACAAAATCGGCCCAGTGCGTTTCGGCAAGGACATCACCTATGTGCGCGACCCGAATTACTGGGGCAAGGACCTGAACGTGCGGCGCGGCACGGTCAATTTCGACCGCGTGCTGGTCAAAATCTACAAGGACAACACCGCCCGGCTCGAAGCCCTGAAGGCGGGCGAGTTCGACGTGATGCGGTTCTTTTCGGCCGGCGACTGGGCGCGTCGCGTCAACGGCAAAAAGTTCGATTCGGGCGAGCTGGTCAAAGGCGAATTCAAGCACCGTCTGCCGTCGGGTTTCCAGAGCTACGTCGTCAACACCCGGCGTGAAAAATTCAAGGACGTGCGGGTGCGCCAGGCGCTCGGGCTGGCGATGGACTACGAGTGGATGAACCGCCAGATGTTCTACAACGCCTACCAGCGCGTCAACGGTTTGTTCGGCAACACCGACTGCCAGGCGACCGGCGTGCCCGGGCCCGATGAGCTGGCCTTGCTGGAGCCCTGGCGCAAGGAGCTTCCCGCCGCGGTTTTCGGCCCGCCCGCGCAGCCGCCGCGCGTTGAAGGTGACAACGGCCTGCGCCAGAACCTCTTGAAGGCCCGCGATCTGCTTCAGCAGGCGGGCTGGGAAATCAAGGATGGTGTGCTGCGCAACACCAAGGGCGAGGCGATGGTGATTGAATACCTCGACAGCAACGAAGGTGGTGCGCGTGTAGTGTCTCCGTGGGCGCGCAACCTGGAAAAGCTCGGCATCACGTTCAATCACCGCGCCGTTGACTTTGCGCTGTACCAGCAGCGGCTCAACCGCTTCGAGTTCGACATCACCTCGCTGGCCTATGCCGGCACCAACAACCCGGGCCAGGAATTTGCCGACCTGTTCGGCAGCAAGGCAGCCGTCACCGAAGACTCGGGCAATCTGGCCGGCGTCAGCAGCCCGGCCGTTGATTCCATCATCACGCGCATGACCGGCGCCAAAACCAAGTCTGAATTGCTGCCCGCCTGCCGCGCACTGGAGCGCGTCATCACCCACAGCCATTACCTGATTCCTCAGTGGACAGCCCCGACCCACCGCATGGCCTTCAATGACCGGCGCCTGGCCCGGCAGGACCCGATGCCGCCGTATGCCGCTGGTGAGAACTGGGCTATTTACACCTGGTGGGCTAAGTAGTCCACTTCACCAAACCCAACACATGAAACCGAGTCTTTTTCCACCATGCGTCGTTGCATCCCCTTGCCGCACGGGTCGTGCGGCTGCGGCTCTGCGCCTAGGAGTCTGCGCGGCAGAAGGTGCGCCGGCTGCAAAGTGTCCGCAGCGGTCTATTTTTCGCCGCTTTCTTGCCAAATATCCAGATATTTGGCGGCGAAATCGTCAAAAACTATCCTCGCTGGGGCCACTTTTCGCTTCGACGCCTTCTGCCGCGCAGACTCCTAGCCTGGCGAAAAAATCCAGCGGTTTCACTTTGTGTTGCTTTTGATGAAGTGGACTACTAATTGCTCGCCTACATCCTCAAACGCATTTTGTTGATGATCCCGACGCTGTTCGGCGTCTTGCTGATCACCTTCGCCGTGGTGCAGTTCGTGCCCGGCGGTCCGGTTGAGCAATACCTGGCCGAGGCCAAGACCGGTGCTGGCGGCGGCGGTGCCGAGGCCGGCGGTTTCAGCTACCGGGGCGCGCAGGGGGTGGACCCGAAACGCATCGAGCAGATCAAGGCGCTGTATGGCTTTGACAAGCCGGCGCCTGAGCGCTTCTGGCAGATGCTGGGGCAGTTCGCCCGCTTTGACCTGGGCAAAAGCTTTTTCCAAAATCGCGACGTGTCTCAGCTAATCATCGAAAAATTGCCCGTCTCCATCAGCCTGGGCCTGTGGACGTTTTTCATCAGCTACCTGGTCGCGGTGCCGCTGGGCGTGGCCAAAGCAGTGCGTGCCGGCTCGCAGTTTGACCTGATCACCACCTTGCTGGTGCTGATCGGCTACGCGATTCCGGGCTTTGTGCTGGGCGTTGTGCTGCTGGTGGTCTTTGGCGGGCAGCTGCAGTGGTTTCCGCTGCGCGGGCTGACATCGAGCAACTGGGACGAATTGAGCTGGGGGGCGCGCATCGTCGACTACTTGTGGCATATCGCCATGCCGGTCACGGCCATGGTGCTGGGCAGTTTTGCTGTCACCGCCATCCTGACCAAAAACGCGTTTCTGGAAGAAATCAGGAAGCAGTATGTGGTGACGGCGCGGGCCAAAGGCCTGGCCGAGCGGCAGGTGCTCTACAAGCATGTTTTTCGCAACGCCTTGATCCCGATCGTCACCGGTTTTCCGGCGGCTTTTGTCGGTGCTTTTTTTACCGGGTCGCTGCTGATTGAGACGCTTTTTTCGCTCGACGGGCTGGGTCTGCTCAGTTATGAAAGCGTGATTCGTCGCGACTACCCGGTGGTGATGGGCACGCTGTTTTTATTCACGCTGATCGGCTTGATTACCAAACTTATTTCTGATCTTTGTTATGTCTGGGTAGACCCGCGTGTACGATTTGACTGACCCCCCCGAAGCGGCTGATGGCCGCCTCCCCCCCAGGGGGGCGCCCGCTGCGGCCGGGCAGAGCCCGATCCGCGCCGGCGCTGGCGAAGTCCGTCCCGCCGCTGTCAGCCTAAGCCCAGGTCGTAGGGCCTGGAAGCGGTTTCGCCGCAACAAACTGGGCTTTTACAGCCTGATCCTTTTTTGCACGATGGTGGTGCTGAGTCTCGCCGCCGAACTGGTTTCCAACGACCGCCCGCTGATCGTGAAATACGAGGGCGGTTTCTACTTCCCGATGCTCAAGGCCTACCCGGAAAAAGTCTTTGGTGGCGATTTTGAAACTCAGGCTGATTACCTGGACCCCTTCATTCGCGACAAGCTCACCCAAGGCGACAACTGGGCGATTTTTGCACCCAACCCGTATGGTCCCAAAACGCTGAACTACTTTGCCAAAGAGCCGAACCCGTCGCGCCCCACGATGGCCAACCTGTTTGGTACGGATGACCGCGGCCGCGACCTGCTGGCGCAATTGATTTACGGCTTTCGCGTCAGCGTGTTGTTTGCGCTGGCGCTAACGGCCACTGGCACCGTATTGGGCGTCATCACCGGGGCGATTCAAGGTTTTTTTGGCGGCAAGGTCGATCTGGC
>JANNKV010000046.1:0-12675 GCA_031396485.1 Polaromonas sp.
CATGTCGAGCGAAAAAGCCAGCGCTTCCATGGCTTTCATCTGCGCGTCGTCGAGGCAGGCGGCGATCAGCAAAATGCAGTCGGCGCCCATCACGCGTGATTCGTAAATCTGATACGGATCGATCATGAAATCCTTGCGCAGCACCGGCAGGCTGCACGAGGCCCGGGCCTGCTTCAGGTAGTCGACGCTGCCCTGAAAAAAGTCCTTGTCGGTTAGCACCGATAGGCAGGCCGCGCCGAAATCGGCGTAGCTCTGCGCAATGTCTGCCGGAATGAAATCGGCCCGCAGCACGCCTTTGGACGGACTGGCTTTCTTCACCTCGGCAATCACAGCTGGCTGGCCGGCAGCGATTTTGCTTCGCAGTGCACCGACGAAATCGCGCGTCAGCACGCGCGACTCCGCATCGAAGCGCATCGCGGCCAGCGGTTTTTGCTTGATCGAAGCGGCGATTTCTTCGCGCTTGACAGCGACGATTTTGGTCAGGATGTCAGACATGTGTTTCGATGGCCTCAGAAGGCGATTTTTTGGGTCAGGGAAGTGAGCTGCTGCAGGCGGGCTTTTGCGGCGCCGGATTCCAGCGCGACCCGCGCCTTGTCGATGCCTTCGCGCATCGTTGTAGCCACGTTCGCAGCATACAGCGCGGCCCCGGCATTCAGGATGACGATGTCGCGCGGCGCGCCGGCCTGGTTGTCGAGCACGCCTAGCAGCATGGTTTTCGACTGCTCCGCCGTTTCGACGCGCAGGGCGCGGTTGCTGGCCATCGGCATCGCAAAGTCTTCCGGGTGAATTTCATATTCAGTGATCTCGCCATTTTTGAGTTCACCCACCACGGTCGCGGCGCCCAGGCTGATCTCGTCCATGCCGTCCTTGCCGTAAACCACCAGCGCGTGTTCAGCACCGAGCCGCTGCAGCGCGCGAATCTGAATGCCGACCAGATCCGGATGAAACACGCCCATCAGAATGTTCGGAGCGCTGGCCGGGTTGGTCAGCGGCCCCAGGATGTTGAAGATGGTGCGCACGCCGAGTTCCTTGCGAATCGGCGCGACGTTTTTCATCGCCGGGTGGTGATTCGGTGCGAACATGAAGCCGATGCCGACTTCCTCGATGCAGCGCGCAATCGCTTCGGGCGGCAGGTTGATGTTGATACCCAGCGACTCCAGCACGTCGGCGCTGCCGGACTTGCTGCTGACACTGCGACCGCCGTGCTTGCTGACGCGTGCGCCGGCGGCCGCGGCGACAAACATTGCACAGGTTGAAATATTGAAGGTGTGCGAGCCGTCGCCACCGGTACCGACAATGTCGACCAGATGGGTTTTGTCCAGCACATTGACCTTGGTCGAAAACTCGCGCATCACCTGCGCGGCGGCGGTGATCTCGCCGATGGTCTCCTTCTTCACGCGCAGACCGGTGATCAGCGACGCCATCATCACGGGCGACATCTCGCCGCTCATGATGAGCCGCATGACGTGCAGCATTTCGTCGTGAAATATCTCGCGGTGTTCGATGGTGCGCTGCAGCGCTTCCTGTGCGGTGATTTTGTGGCTATGGGGCATGGTGGATTCCTCGGTTTATGTCTTGTGGCGCGTTGGCGTGCACGCTCAGCGTGATGGATTATCGGAAAACGCCAGCCGGATGCCAAAACCGACAAACATCAGCCCGGCCCCGCGTTCCAGCCAGACAAACAGACCCCCACGTTCGTCACGATGTGTACTCACTGCCCCCCGAGGGGGCTCGCCCGCCTTGGGGGCGGCCCGGCGGCGGGCGCCGGCACGGAAATGCCGAGCCATCCAGGCAGCGGTCATCGCCCAGCCAACGTTGACCCACAAGCCATTGAAGTTGAACAACAGGCCGAGCAACAAGAAAGCCAGCGGCTTGTTGGCCACATCCGGCGCAATGAACTGCGGCACGAAGGCCAGAAAAAACAGCGCGACCTTCGGATTCAGCACATTTGTCCAGAATCCCTGAAAAAATATGCTTTTCAGGCCGCTAGCCCAGGTAATACCTGCGCGAGCAGCTATTAATTCAATAGCGACTACTTCCTGCGCAGCGGGCGCCCTGGCCAGCAGCATGCGCAGCCCGACATACACAAGGTAAGCCGCCCCCGCCCATTTGAGGACAGTGAACGCGGTGCTCGACGCTGCCATCAGCGCGCTCACGCCCAACGCTGCCGCGAAGATGTGAACAAAGCAACCGGCGGTGATGCCCAGCGCCGCGACCACGCCGGCGCGCCTGCCCGACCGCATGGCGTTTGTCACGATGTACAGCACGTCAGGGCCGGGCGTGAGGTTGAGCAGCAGACCGGCAGCGATGAAAAGCAGGAGTTGGCTGGTGTCCATGGGTGCTTTTGTACGCTCTATCCGCCGTATCAGGCCTTGAAAAATGCACGAATCGCGGCGATCGCGCGGTCAACACCGTCCACATCAACATCGAGGTGCGTGACAAAACGCAGGCGGTACAGCCCCGTCGCCTGAATGCCGTGGCTGGCCAGATGCTTGAGCAACGCGGCTGACTGGTCTTTGGCCGCACCCGTCAGGTCGACAAACAGAATATTCGTCTGCGGCGCTTCGACGCGCAGCCCGTCGATACCGGCCAGTGCCTCAGCCAGCCGCCGCGCCAGCGCATGGTCTTCGGCCAGCCGGTCGATGTGGTGATCCAGCGCGTGCAGCGCAGCGGCCGCCAGAAAACCGCCCTGCCGCATGCCGCCGCCGGCCATCTTGCGAATGCGGTGGGCGCGTGCGATGAAATCCTTCGAGCCGCACAGCGCCGAGCCGACCGGCGCGCCCAGGCCCTTGCTGAAGCAGACCGAGACGCTGTCAAAGCACTGTGCGATGCGCCTGGCCTCTAGCAACACTTCATCCCGAAATTCCGTTCGTACTGATCCCGTCGACGTGCTCTTCCTCGGCTCGCTACGCCGAAAGGCTTCGACAGGCTCAGCCCGAAGGGAGCCTTGAGCCTGCGCCACGGCCGCATTGAAAAGTCGCGCGCCATCCAGGTGACGCATCAGGCCTTTGTCTTTGGCCAGCCCGGTCGCCCGCTGCACATACTCGAACGGCAGCAGCTTGCCACCCAGCGTGTTTTCCAGCGCCAGCAGGCGCGTGCGTGCAAAGTGCGCGTCGTCGGGTTTGATGGCGGCTGCTATCTCTTCAAGCGCCAAGGTGCCATCAGGCTGGTGGTTCAGCGGCTGCGGCTGCACACTGCCGAACACAGCCGCGCCGCCACCTTCCCAGCGGTAAGCGTGCGCCATCTGCCCGACGATGTATTCGTCGCCGCGCTGGCAATGGCTGAGGATGCCGCAAAGATTGCTCTGCGTCCCGGTGGGCACGAACAGCGCGGCTTCGAAGCCCAGCATCGCCGCAATTTTTTCCTGCAGCGCGTTGACGCTCGGATCGTCGCCGAACACGTCGTCGCCCAGCGGCGCGGCGTGCATGGCCGCGCGCATCGCCTCGGTCGGCTGGGTGACCGTATCACTACGCAAATCGACAGTTTTAATGGTCATTTAAGCCTCTAGCCCAGGTAATACATGCGCAAGCAGCTATTTTTTTAATAGCATGATGCGATCTTGCTAAACGCGCTGATCCAGGAAATTCTTCAGCATCGCGTGCCCATGTTCGGTCAGTATCGACTCAGGGTGAAACTGCACGCCCTGAATCGGCAGTGTCTTGTGGCGCACGCCCATGATCTCGCCGTCGTCTGTCCAGGCCGTGACTTCCAGCACCTCGGGGCAGGTCGATTTTTCAATCGCCAGCGAGTGGTAGCGGTTGACGACAAACTGCTCAGGCAAATCAGCGAACACGCCCTGCTGCGTGGTGGTGATGACGCTCGTTTTTCCGTGCATCAGCTGCTGCGCACGAATGATGTTGCCGCCGAATGCCGCTCCGATAGCCTGGTGACCCAGGCAAACGCCAAGAATCGGCAGCTTGCCGGCAAAGTGCTGGATTGCCTTGACGGAAATTCCCGCCTCGGCCGGTGAGCAAGGGCCGGGTGAAACGACCAGTCGGTCGAGGTTTCCGGCATCGAGTCGCGCAGCGATTTCCTCGACGGTGATCTCATCGTTGCGAAAGGTCTGCACTTCAGCACCCAGCTCACCAAAATACTGGACGATGTTGTAAGTGAAGCTGTCGTAGTTGTCGATCATGAGGATTTTCATGGCGCAGCTCCTTATTCCAGACCTTCTTCGACCAGCTCACTTGCCCGCAGCAAGGCCCGCGCCTTGGCTTCGGTTTCTTTCCATTCCAGTTCGGGCACCGAATCGGCCACCACGCCGGCTGCGGCCTGCACGTACAGCATCTGGTTCTTGATGATGCCGGTGCGGATGGTGATGGCCACGTCCATATCGCCTGAATAACTCAGGTAGCCGCACGCGCCGCCGTAGAGGCCGCGCTTGGTCGGCTCGAGCTGGTCGATGATTTCCATCGCGTGTACCTTGGGCGCGCCGCTGAGTGTGCCGGCCGGGAAAGTTGCCTTCAAAACGTCCATGCCGGACATGCCTGGCAGCAGTTCGCCTTCGACGTTGCTGACGATGTGCATGACATGGCTGTAGCGTTCCACCGCGAATGCTTCGGTCACTTTCACCGTGCCGGTTTTGGCGATGCGGCCGATGTCATTGCGGGCCAGGTCAATCAGCATCACGTGCTCGGCGCGTTCTTTCGGGTCATTGACCAGTTCGTGTTCGACTTCCTTGTCGCGCTCGGGCGATGAGGCGCGCGGACGCGTTCCCGCCAATGGGCGAATGGTGATCTTTTGACCGCCCTCATCACCGATATTTACCTGTTCCTGCCGCACCAGAATCTCGGGCGACGCACCGACCACGTGGAAATCGCCAAAGTGGTAGTAATACATGTAGGGCGACGGGTTCAGCGAACGCAATGCGCGGTACAAACTCAGTGGCGATTCGGTGTAGCGCTTTCGGATGCGCTGGCCGACCTGCACCTGCATGAAGTCGCCCGCCTCGATCATTTTTTTCGCTTTTTCAACGGCGACGATGTAGTCGGCCTTCGCAAAATCGCGCTCGGCCGGGTATCCCTGCGATGCTTTCACGACGGGTGCGCTGACTGAATACTTGAGCTGCTCTTTCAGACCTTTCAGACGTTTCTTCGCGTTCGCATAAGCCTCGGGCTGCGCGGGGTCGGCGTAGACGATGAGGTAGAGCTTGCCCGACAGGTTGTCGATGACCGCGAGTTCTTCGCACTGCAGCAGCAAGATGTCGGGGCAGCCCAAGGTGTCGGGCGGGCAGCTTTTCTCCAGCTTTTTCTCGATGTAGCGCACCGCGTCATAGCCAAAATACCCGGCCAGCCCGCCGCAAAAACGCGGCAGACCCGGGCGCAGCGCCACCTTGAAGCGCTTCTGGTAGTCGCTGATGAAGTCAAGCGGGTTCTGTTTTGAGGTTTCGACGACCTGGCCGTCGGTCACGACTTCTGTTGTCGCCTCGTCGCCGAAACCAGAGGCGCGCACCAGCGTGCGCGCCGGCAGGCCGATGAAGCTGTAGCGGCCGAACCGCTCGCCGCCGACCACCGATTCCAGCAAGAAGCTGTACTTGCCGCCATCTTTGGAGAAAGCGAGCTTGAGGTACAGCGACAGCGGCGTTTCGAGGTCGGCAAACGCTTCAACCATCAGCGGAATACGGTTGTAGCCCTGGCCAGCCAGGCTTTTGAATTCGAGTTCAGTGATCACGAGGGGGTCCTTCACGGGCAGCAGGCGCACAGGTGGCCTTGCCGCTGTTCATTCAACAAGCCCCTGGTTTGGGGCCGGGATGCTCGTGACGCAAGGCCAGGAGCGCATCAAATTCAGGGTGGCGCAGCGATTGCGGCGAAGGCACGGGTCGCTACAGGCGAGGACTCGTGAACGCCTCAGGCGTGCGCGAAATGGCAGGAACGCCAGGGCCAGGCTCCCCGGCCTGAAAGACCCGTCTGAGTGATGCGGTGAATGAACATGGCGCCAAGTGTAGCAAGAGCGCTGTAGAAGTGAAACGCCATCGCGCTGGATGCCTCAGCAAGGTTTGCGACCAGGCTAGACAGCCTCAAATCCAGATTAGATTTTCAATTCTAAAGTTGTACATTTGCAACAAAATGAACCATTCCGTACAAAGTTTTCACGACTCCTTCGCCTGATTTTTTGAGAAAAGTGCACCTCAAGCGTGCTCAATGCACCATCGGCGTCATGAACAACTCAAAAAACAATCGCTCAGTGGCCCAGCATACGGTCCACCGTTCGATTTTTCCGACAACGCGTCCTTCTTTTGTCAAGCGGGCCCTGGATCCCTTGATTGGCACCGTTCTTTTCGCCTGCTTTTGCGCAGCCCTCGGCATGGCCGCCGCGCACGCCGGCGTGGTCGATGTCGCAGGGGTCAAGATTCCCGACGTGGCCAGCGTGGCCAACAGCAACCTCTTGCTCAATGGCGCCGGCGTGCGCCACAAGGGGCCGTTCAAGGTGTACACGGCTGCCCTGTATCTGGATAAAAAGGTATCCACGCGAGAAGCCGCGCATGCAGCGCCTGGCGCCAAACGCATCGTGCTCACCATGCTTCGCGAAATCAAGGCCGAAGAACTGGGCAATCTTTTCATGCGCAGCATGGAACAAAACACACCGAAAGCCGACTTGCTCAAGGTGCTGCCGGCATTGCCGCGTAAGGGCGATATCTTCGTCGAGCAGCGAAAAATGCTTCCAGGCGAATCGATCACCATCGACTGGATTCCCGGCACCGGCACGGTGCTGAGCTCCAAAGGCAAGGTACTGGGCCAGCCCTTCAAGGAGCCCGAATTCTTCCACGCGATGCTGGACATCTGGTTGGGCAAGGAACCGGCAGACTGGATGCTCAAGGATGCCCTGCTCGGTCTGTCCAAATAACTTCAACGGGATTGACCCGCATCATGAAAACAAAAACTCTTCTCGCCCTGCTGCTTTCGAGCGCAACTGTTTTCGGCCTGCCGGTCCAGGCGGCCGGAATCACGACCGCGCCTTTCAAACCTCAAGAACGTGTCGAAGTTCTGGGCAACCCCCTGCGACTCAACGGCAGCGGCATACGCATCAAAGACGGCCAGGGCATCTACAACGCAGCACTCTACCTGAGCGAGCGGTCTGGCAACGCCGCTGCCGTGCTGGCAGCACCCGGCAGCAAACGCCTGTCGATGACCATGCTGCGCGAGGTGAGCGCAGATGAGCTTGGCAAGCTGTTTACCCACCGGATCAAAGACAACCTTGAGAAGGCCGCCCTGTCGAAAATTGTTCCGGGACTGATCCACATGGGCCAAATTTTCTCGCAGCATCACAAGCTCAAGGCGGGTGAAACCGTAACGATTGACTGGCTGCCCGGCAACAGCATCCAGATTTCCGTCAAGGGCCAGTCCCAGGGCGAACCCTTCAAGGATGCGGAATTTTCTGCCGCTCTGATGAATATCTGGCTCGGCGACGCGCCTGCCGACGGGCAGCTCAAGGACGCTCTGCTCGGCAAGAAAGGCTGACAGACCGGACATCCTCCTCACCCCTGCTTCCCGTTTCCGGGCAAACCCTCTTGCCGCACCGGGGACCGCACCAGAAAATCTTCAATTAAAAGTACGGTCGTGCTTTTTCTCAAATTGAAGGAATTCTCATGCGTTTTAAAAATGGATGGCTTGCCGCTGCGGCTGGCTTGCTGATCGCCACGGGCTCGCTGGCCGCAACCGTGGACGTGGGTGGCGTCAAAATGGAAGACACCGCCGATGTCCGGGGTTCGAAGCTGGTGCTCAATGGCGCTGGCGTGCGTTACAAGGCGGTTTTCAAGGTCTACGCCGCCGGCCTTTACCTGGGACAGAAGCAGGCCACTGCCGAAGAGGTGCTGGCGGCATCGGGTGCCAAGCGCCTGCAGGTCACGATGCTGCGCGACATCGACGCCAATGAGCTGGGCAAGCTGTTCACGCGCGGCGTGCAGGACAACGCCCCCAAAGAACAAATGTCCAAACTGATCCCGGGCCTGATGCGCATGAGCCAGGTCTTCTCGGACCAGAAGAAGCTGGTGGCTGGCGATGTCTTCATGATCGACTGGGTACCCTCTGCCGGCACTGTTATTTCCGTCAAGGGCGTGCCGCAAGGCGAGCCTTTCAAGGAGCCCGAATTCTTCAACGCCATGCTTCGCATCTGGCTGGGTGCGCAACCCGCGGACTGGAAACTTAAAGACGCGCTGCTGGGCAAAGGCGGCTGAGGCCGCACGCCTGGCGCTGATTTTTGGACGGGGCGAAAGCCCTGTTTTACTTGTGGGCGAACAGCGCTGCCAGCGAATCGACGAAGCCGTCGGCATTCACGCCGCGCACCGGTTCACCGTGGTTGTAGCCGTAGGTCACCAGCACCACGGGGCAGCCGGCGGCCCGGGCGGCGGCCGCGTCATTGCCGGAGTCGCCGATCATCAGCGTGCGGGCCGGCACCGAGCCGAGCGCCTCGCAGGTCTTGAGCAGCGGCAGCGGGTCGGGCTTCTTGCGGGCAAACGAATCTCCGCCGAAAACTTCCGTGAAAAACTGGTCCACACCTTTGTGCTGCAGCAATTGCCTTGCAAACACCACCGGTTTGTTGGTGACGCAGGCCAGCCTCAGCCCTGTTGCGGCCAGGCCCGTCAGGCCTTCCAGCACGCCCGGATAAAGCGCTGAATACTGGCCGTTGATGGTGCTGTAGTGGTGCTGGTAGCGGGCGAAGGCGAGAGGATATGACGCTACTGAATTAATAGCATCTTGCGCATGTTCTGCCTGGGCTGTGACATGATTAAGTACTGATTTAATAAGGTGTTCGGAGCCCTTGCCGACCATCAGTTGAACACTGGCCGCGTTCACGGTGGCAGGACGGGACGCCGGCGCCTGAATGTCGGCCAGCATCAGGTTGATCGCCGCGACGAAATCGCCCACGGTGTCGACCATCGTACCGTCCAGGTCGATGATGGCCGCATCGAACGCGCCGGGCTGAAGCCGAAAATCCGAGGAAGGTAAAGCTGCCACGGCAGCTACCCTGCCAACGCCACGCGCATGGCGTCGATAACGGGCTTGTAGTCGGGCTTGCCAAAAATCGCGCTGCCGGCGACGAAGGTGTCAGCGCCCGCTGCGGCCACCCGCGCGATGTTGTCCGTCTTGATGCCGCCGTCGACTTCCAGCCGAATGTCTTTGCCCGACGCGGTAATGCGTTTGCGCGCGTCCTCGATTTTCCGCAGCGCCGAATCGATAAAACTTTGCCCACCAAAGCCGGGGTTCACGCTCATGATCAAGATCAGGTCGATGTCGTCGATCACCCAGTCCAGCACATCCATGGGCGCCGCCGGGTTGAACACCAGTCCGGCCTTGCAGCCCTTGGCCTTGATGGCCTGCACGCTGCGGTGCACATGGCCCGAGGCATCGGGGTGAAAGCTGATCAGGTCGGCGCCTGCGTCCGCAAATGCCGCGGCCAGCGCATCCACGGGCTGCACCATCAAATGCACGTCGATCGGCACCGCCGTGCCATCTGCCTTTTTGGCATGCGGCTTGAGCGCCTGGCAGATCATCGGCCCGAAGGTCAGGTTGGGCACGTAATGGTTGTCCATCACGTCAAAATGAATCCAGTCGGCACCGGCAGCGATTACAGCTCTGACTTCGTCGCCCAGTCGGGCGAAGTCGGCCGACAAAATCGAAGGGGCGATGCGGTAAGTGGGTGGGCTGGTTTGAGGCATGGGCGGATTGTGGCAGCAAGGCGCCCGGCTGCCAACGGCCCCTGCGCCGGACGCTCGCCGCGTTTGGAAACGGGCGGTTAACATGTTGCCGACTGCCGTTGCCGACATCTGCAGGCAGCGCGAGCCCCGGCTTCGGCGCCGGGCTTGCGGCGGTCTGCCTCTCGCGCCCACACCCGGCCTGCACCTTTTTTGACCCACGCCCCCCCTTTTTTAGCCCTTTGCCCACCCAGTCATGCCGAAATACCAGTTTTCCTGCCAGGTCGTTCCTAGCTACATGCCCGAGCAGTCATTGCCGCAGCAGCAGGTTTACGCCTTTGCCTACACCGTCACCGTCACCAACACCGGTGAGGTGGCGGCCCAGCTGATCGCGCGGCACTGGCTCATCAGCGACGCCAACGGCCACCTTGAGGAAGTCAAGGGGTTGGGCGTGGTGGGTCATCAGCCGCTGCTCAAACCCGGCGAATCGTTTCAGTACAGCAGCGGCTCGCGCCTGCGCACACCCAGCGGCACCATGCACGGCAGTTATTTCTGCGTGGCCGAAGACGGCGAGCGTTTTGAAGCCTCCATTCCGATGTTTGTGCTCGAAGCGCAGGACGGCGCCCAGCCGCCGAACCGCATCCTGCATTGAACCGATGAAAAACCTGCCAGCGCTGCTGGATGAACTCAGGCCCGATGCCCCTCTGGCTGATCGCCATATCTGGCTGATCAAGCTATTTGAGTGGATTCGCGGCGACGAAAGCTCGGCGCCGGCCGCTGTCTCGCGCGTGCAGGGTTTTCTGGATGCGGTAGCGCGCCAGCCGGCCGTGCAGGCGCGGTTGCAGGCCTGGTGGCAAACGCTGCTGCAGACGATCGACATCACCACCCTGCTGGCCGACCTGGGATTTGCCCCGCGCACAGCGTTCGTCAGCGAACTGGCCGAGCGCCTGCGCCGCAAAATCTTGCCGGCAACGCCTGAAACCCTGGACGCGGCCGAGTTGTTTCCGCTGGTGGCGCGATCGCGTTTTGACACGCAGTGGATGGGCGCGCTGGACGAAGTGCAAATTGCGCAGCTGTCGGCTCTGCTCTCCAGCGACTCCGTGCGCGATACCCTCGCCTGGCAGCGCAGCCTGGTGGACGCACTGACTTACGCCACGGCCCAGGTGCGCGCAACCGGCTTCGCCCCGGAGCTGCGTCTGCGCATGGACCGCGAGGCGCAGGAAGCGCGCGCCTTTCATGCGCTGCCGGCCGATGTGGACGCGCTGCGCCGGGTTTTCTTCAAGGCTGACCGCGACGAGGCCGAGCTGCTGGCCGTGGTGACGCAGTACCGCGAACGGCTTGATGCCTGCCGTCAAGCCATCAGCAGCATCTACGCGCACCTTGACGACCACGGCATTTCCGTCGGCATGGTGTTCCGGCTGCGCCAGCTGCGCGCGCGCATCGTGCGCGTGCGCGAACTGCTCGACGCGTTGCTGTCTCCCAAACCCGCCATGGCCGCCCTGAAACTGCTGGTGCGCCGCGTCATCATCGGCCAGGAAAGCAAAAGCGTGGGCGCGCTGATCAGCGCCAATTCCACCCTGCTGTCGGCCAAGATGGCCGAGCGCAGCGCCGAGACCGGCGAGCGCTACATCACCCGCAACTTCGCTGAATACAAGGACATGCTGGGCAAGGCGATGGGCGGCGGCGCCATTACCGCCTTCACCACGCTGCTCAAGTTCATGATCGTGGCGGTCGGGTTGTCGGCCTTCTGGAACGGTTTCTGGTCGGGCCTGATGTACGCCTGCAGTTTCATCGTCATTCAGTTGCTGCACTGCACGCTGGCCACCAAGCAACCCGCGATGACCGCGCCCGCGATGGCCGCGAAACTCAAGGACATCAACGCGGCCTCCGCGCTGGGTGATTTTGTCGACGAGGTCACGCACCTGGTGCGCTCGCAGGTTGCCGCCGTGTTCGGCAATGTCTTCATGGTGGTGCCAGCGGTGCTGCTCATCAACACGATGATCCAGCTGACGCTGGGGCGGCCGATGATCAGCCCCGACTACGCGCTGAAGGTTTTGCAGAGCCTGAGCCTGCTCGGCCCCACATTGCTGTGGGCGGCTTTCACCGGCACCATCTTGTTTGCCGCCAGCCTGCTCGCCGGCTGGGCCGAAAACTGGTTTGTGCTGCACCGGCTGGACTCGGCCATGCGCCACAACCCGCGCATCACCGGGTTTCTGGGCGCCGAACGGGCGGCGCGCTGGTCCACTTTCCTGCGTGACAACATTTCCGGCTTCGCCTCCAACATCGCGCTGGGTTTCATGCTCGGACTGATCCCGGCATTCACCAGTTTTTTCGGCCTGGAGCTGGAGGTTCGCCACGTCACACTGTCGACCGGCCAGCTGGCCGCCGCGGGCGCCTCTCTGGGTCTGGAGGCCTTCCGCCACGCGGCCATCTGGTGGGCGATTGCCGCCATTCCGCTGATTGGCGCGCTCAACCTGGGCGTCAGTTTTTACTTCGCCTTTCGCCTGGCCCTGCAGGCGCACAACGTGAGCGGGGTGGACCGGGCGCGCATTCGTTCCGCCATCTGGGCGCGCTGGCGCCGGAACCCGCGCAGCTTTTTTGTGCCTGAATGAAACGCCTGCGGCCCACATCAACCAATGCCAAGGCAATAGAAAACCTCGCAAACCACGCCCGTCATTGGGCGTCCCGGCCTTGTCCTACAGGTTTTTAGTGTTCGCACATGTAAATTGATGCAACACTTTCAGTGGCCGAAAATCGGGTTAGCGTCAGGAGGGGTGGAGCTTTGAGCTATAAGTCTGGGCCGGCACGCGTACGCCCTGACGTCGCAAAAAAAGTTATCCAATGATTTTTTATGTCAGGTCGATACGGGTCGCGGGCCACTCGCCCTTCAGCGCACACAGCCGCTGACCTACTTGATACCTGCCGGCGACGGCAGGACTTGCCTTCTGGAAAGATTCCCGAATGAATGAAATTTTGGCCATCTGGGCCGAGTGGATCAAGCCATCGGCCGGTTTGCCCACGGTGCAGTGGTCCATCCTGCTGGC
>JANNKV010000081.1:0-36366 GCA_031396485.1 Polaromonas sp.
TGCCAAAACCGGTGACGCGGCCATGCTGCGCGTGGGTGTGACGCAGGTGAGCCGCCTGCTGCGGCGCGCGGGCCAGTCGATCATTCATTCAGAGCGCTTGTCCAAATTGCTGCTCGACACCGAGTCCTGGCTGGTGGCCATGGAACGCAACAACCAGGTCATGGCCAATCGCCTGCGCGAGCTCGACATCATGGTCAACAGCCAGGTCGTGCAGCTGCGCGAGGCGCAGCCCGGCGACGACAACTTTGACCCACTGGAGCTGGACCGCTACGACGCCCTGCATGGCATGTCGCGCTTCATTGGTGAAACGGCTCGCGACAGCTTCGAGCTGGTGCAACAGGCGCGCGCATCCACCGCGCTATCGACCGGAATTTTGCGCGAAGAAAGCTACGCCCTGGTCGAGCAGCACCGGGAACTGCTGGCAGCCCGCATGGTGGCTGTCAAAACCATCGTTCCGCGTCTCAAGCGCACCGTGGCGCAAACCGCCAGCGCGACCGGCTGCCAGGTCGTGCTGCACGTCACCGGTGAAAACGTGGCGATGGACGCCGATGTGTTGAACCGGCTGGCGGAGCCCTTGCTTCACTTGCTGCGCAACGCGGTCGACCATGGCATCGAGTCGCCGGAAGACAGGCTGTACACAGGCAAGCCCGAGCATGGCACGATCCGTCTGGATTTTCAGCGTGCAGGCGAAGAAGTGGTGCTGCGCGTGACTGATGACGGCCGCGGGCTGGATCTGGCAGCAATCGAAGACAAAGCCGTGGCGTATGGTCTCATCGACGCCAGCGGAGACCTCTCGGAGCCCGAACTGCAACGGCTGATTTTGCGGCCCGGCTTCAGCACACGAGATGCCGTCACCGAAACATCGGGCCGCGGTGTCGGCATGGACATCGTCAACGACCGGATCAATGGCTTGAAAGGGCGGCTCGATATCGAAAGCGCCTACGGCTTGGGCTGCTGCTTCACGGTGCATGTCCCGGCCACCAGCGGCGTGGCCCATGCACTGGTCGTCAAAAGCGCCGGCGAATCCGTCGCCCTGCCACTGGAGCAGGTGCATAGCATTGTGGCCGCTGGCATGGCGCAATTCAGCAGCAGCGGGGGCAGCGTCACCATCGCCTATGAAGATCAACACTATCCGGCGCATGTGCTGGCGCAGTGGATCGAGCTGGAACACCATGATGCTGACCAGGTGCTGGCGCGTGCGGACCAGTGGATCGTCGTGCTGGCCAAGGGCGCTGCGGGAACGATTGCGCTGCTGGTCGACGAGGTCAATGAGTCGCGCGAACTTATTTTGCAGGACGTCGGACGCCTCACACGCAGGGTAGCCGGCGTGATTGGGGGCGCACTGCGCGCCGATGGCCGGCCGCTGTTTTTGCTAGGCATCACTGAACTGGAGCGTGCTTCAGGCTCACCCCGGCGGCTGCATGCGTCGACCACGTTGCGCAGGCGTCTCGAAGTCGAGCGCACGCGTGTCCTGGTGGTTGACGATGCGTGGTCGGTTCGCCGGTCTATGCAACAGCTGCTCGAAGACGCCGGCTACGAAGTCGCCACGGCCGCAGACGGCTTTGAGGCTCTGGACCGCTTGCGTGCCAGCCAGCCAGCCCTGGTCATCACCGATCTGGAAATGCCCAACCTCAACGGGCTGGAGCTGACGCGGCGCGTGCGCGAAGTGCCGCATTGGGCAGGCATACCGGTGGTGATGATCACGTCCCGAACCAGCGACAAGCATCGCGGCGAGGCGGCCAGGGCCGGCGTCGATGTGTACCTCACGAAGCCATACCAGGACGCCGATTTGCTGCTGCAGGTGCGGTCGCTCTGCGCGGGCCAGCTGGAGGCCGAGACGGCATGAGCGAACGGTTCAGCTCGCCCGGCTGAATCGTGCTGATTCTCGCGACAATGATGTCAAAATCCGAGCCAAATAGGCCTCTAGCCGAGGTATTACCTGCGCTGGCAGCTATTTAAATCATAGCGCGTGGTGCCCTGGTCTTCCCGGAAGGCGTTGGGTTTTTTACGCTTTTTTTACGGCCAGGCGCCCAAGCTCATCCCCGTTTTTACGCGCCACTGACCAAACTCCAGTCATTCATTTGATTGGGGAGTTGCTCATGGATATTGCGTTTATCGCCATCGCCGCTGGCTTGTACGGCTTGATGGCTTTGCTGGTTCGCGGCTTTCAGAGGCTGGAAAAACCGCCCGGGGGTCGGCCATGATCGGCCTCCCTGTGATGTATGGCCTCGGCGGTATTTGTGCCGTGTTGCTCCTCGCCTATCTGGCTTATGCGCTGATCTGCGCCGAGGAGTTCTGATGGGCAACGCAGCCTGGGCCCTGCTGGCTCTTTTTCTTGTGGTTCTGCTCGCCGCCTCGTGGCCACTGGGCATCTGGCTGGCGCGCCTGTGCTCGGGTGATGTGCCGCGCTGGATGCAGCGCATTGAGCAACCCTTGTATCGGCTGGCGGGAACGTCGGCCGACAAGTCAATGAACTGGTCGCACTACGCATTCGCGGTGCTGGCTTTCAATGCGCTGGGCCTGCTGGCTGTGTACGCACTGCAACGGCTGCAGGTCTGGCTTCCGCTGAACCCGGCCGGGATGGCGACGGTGTCGCCTGATTCGGCCTTCAATACCGCCGTGAGCTTTGTATCGAACACCAACTGGCAGGGCTACGCCGGCGAATCGACCATGAGCTACCTGACGCAGATGCTGGCGCTGTCGGTGCAGAATTTCTTTTCTGCGGCGACTGGCATTGCGGTGGTCTTCGCGCTGTTTCGCGGGTTCGCTGCGCGCTCTACCGGCGTCATCGGCAACTTCTGGGTTGACGTGACACGAATCACCCTATGGCTGCTGCTGCCCCTGTCGCTGGTGTTCGCGATCTTTCTGGCCGGTCAGGGCGTGATCCAGAACTTCAGCGCGTACAAGGACGTCGCCACGCTGGAAATAACGTCGTACCAGCAGCCGAAAAAAGACGCTGCGGGTCAGGCTGTTAACGATGCCAGCGGCAAGCCGGTGCTGGAAGACCTGAAGACCAGCACGCAGACGCTGGCGATGGGGCCGGTAGCTTCACAGGAAGCCATCAAGCTGCTGGGCACCAACGGCGGCGGGTTTTTCAATGCCAATTCTGCGCACCCGTATGAAAACCCCACGGCGCTCGCCAACTTCTTTCAGATGCTGGCCATCTTTCTGATTCCGGCGGCGCTGTGCTTTGCGTTTGGCCGCGCAGTGGGAGATTCGCGTCAGGGCTGGGCCGTGCTGGCCGCAATGTCGGTGATGTTTGTGATTGCCGTCGTTGCCATCATGCCGGCAGAGCAGGTCGGCAACCCGCTGCTGCCGCCGCTGGGTGTAGACCAGACGGCCAGCGCGATGCAGTCGGGCGGCAATATGGAAGGCAAAGAAACCCGATTCGGCATCACCGCGTCCAGCCTGTTTGCGGTGGTCACGACGGCCGCTTCGTGCGGCGCGGTCAATGCCATGCACGACTCGTTCACGCCGCTGGGCGGCATGGTGCCAATGGTGATGATGCAGCTCGGTGAGGTGGTGTTCGGCGGTGTCGGCACCGGGCTGTACGGCATGCTAATTTTTGCAATTTTGGCGGTGTTCA
Organism: Polaromonas sp.; assembly: GCA_031396485.1. Lineage (GTDB taxonomy): Bacteria > Pseudomonadota > Gammaproteobacteria > Burkholderiales > Burkholderiaceae_C > Polaromonas. The sequence continues at coordinate 3,587 of JANNKV010000081.1, forward strand.
TTGCCGGCCTGATGATCGGACGCACGCCCGAATACCTCGGCAAGAAAATCGAGGCGCTTTAGATGAAGCTGACCTCCATCGTCATTTTGGTGACGCCGATTCTGGTGCTGGCCGGCACCGCGCTCGCATTGATGACCGGTGCGGGCAAGGCCGGTATTGCGAACCCGGGCCCACACGGATTTTCTGAAGTGCTGTATGCGCTGACCTCTGCCGGCAACAACAACGGCAGCGCGTTTGCTGGGCTGTCGGCCAACACGCCGTTCTACAACACGCTGCTGGGCATCGTCATGTGGCTGGGCCGCTTTGGCGTGATCGTGCCGGTACTGGCGATTGCGGGCGCGCTGGCTGCCAAAAAGCGCCTGCCGGTGACGCCGGGAACGCTGCCGACGCATGGACCGCTGTTCGTCTTTCTGCTGATCGGCATTGTGCTGATGGTCGGCCTGCTGAACTACGTACCGGCCCTGGCGCTGGGCCCGGTGGTTGAGCATCTGATGCTGTGGGGGCCGAAATGAGCACGCGCAGAAAAATTGAAGGAACGACTGAAAGTTCAACCCAGATGACTACGAGACAACCGTTTGTTCTGCTCGACCCGGCACTGCTCAAACCTGCCGTGCTGGCCGCATTCACCAAGCTCAGCCCGCGCGTGCAGTGGCACAACCCGGTGATGTTCGTGGTCTACGTCGGCAGTATTTTGACGACGCTGCTTGGCCTGCAGGCGCTGCAAGGCCAGGGCGAGGCGTCGGCAGGCTTTATCTTTGCGATTGCGCTGTGGCTCTGGTTCACCGTGCTGTTCGCCAACTTCGCCGAAGCCATCGCCGAAGGCCGCAGCAAGGCGCAGGCGGCATCGCTGCGCAGCCTGAAGAAAAGCACCTGGGCGAAAAAATTCACCGACCCGACAAGCAAGGTATTCCATGGCCGCGCGTGGTTACCGGAGCAGGCAGAAAACCTGCGCAAGGGCGACGTCGTGCTGGTGGAAGCCAATGACATGATTCCGCTTGATGGCGATGTGATCGAGGGCGTGGCGTCGGTTGACGAAAGCGCCATCACCGGAGAATCGGCACCGGTGGTGCGCGAGTCCGGCGGCGACTTCTCTTCTGTAACGGGCGGCACGCGCGTGCTGTCCGACTGGCTGGTGGTGCGCATCGTGGTCAATCCGGGCGAGTCGTTTTTAGACCGCATGATCAGCATGGTCGAAGGCGCCAAGCGTGCGAAAACGCCGAACGAGATCGCGCTGACGATTTTGTTGGTCGCCCTCACGATTGTTTTTCTGGTGGTTACGGTGACCTTACTGCCGTTTTCGGTCTTCAGCGTGCAGGCTGCGGGCTCGGGCACCGTGGTCAGCATCACCGCGCTGATTGCGCTGCTGGTGTGTCTGATTCCGACCACCATAGGCGGCTTGCTGTCGGCCGTGGGTGTGGCCGGCATGAGCCGCATGATGCAGGCCAATGTGATTGCCACGTCTGGCCGCGCGGTAGAAGCGGCGGGCGACGTGGATGTGCTGCTGCTAGACAAGACTGGCACCATCACCCACGGCAATCGGCAGGCGTCCAGTTTTCTGCCGGCCGCTGGCATCACCGAACAGCGCCTGGCAACGTGCGCCATGCAGGCGTCGATGGCCGATGAAACGCCCGAGGGCCGCAGCATCGTGACGCTGGCGCAGCGCGCCGGTGCGGCGCAGGCGCTGGTCGGCAAGACCGACGAAATTGCGTTCACCGCGCAAACCCGCATGAGCGGCGTGGATGTAGAGCATGCCGACGGTACCAAGCGCATGCTGCGCAAGGGCGCGGTTGATGCCGTACGTAAACATGTCGAGGCGCTGGGTGGCAATGTGCCGGCTGATGTGGTTCGTGCGTCGGAAGAAGTTTCGCGGCGCGGCAGCACGCCGCTGGCGGTGTCTGACGGCAAGGAAATTCTGGGCATCGTCGAGCTGAAAGACATTGTGAAGACCGGTATCAAGGAGCGCTTCGGCGAACTGCGTCGCATGGGCATCAAGACTGTGATGATCACCGGGGACAACAAGCTCACGGCGGCGGCGATTGCTGCGGAAGCCGGTGTTGATGATTTTCTGGCCGAGGCCACGCCGGAAGACAAGCTCAAGCTGATCCGCCAGTACCAGGCCGAGGGCCGACTGGTCGCGATGACCGGCGACGGCACCAACGACGCCCCCGCGCTGGCGCAGGCCGATGTGGCTGTGGCCATGAACAGCGGCACGCAGGCGGCCAAGGAAGCCGGCAACATGGTCGATCTCGACTCCAACCCGACCAAGCTGCTCGAGATTGTCGAGACCGGCAAGGCGCTGTTGATGACGCGCGGCTCGCTCACCACGTTTTCGATTGCCAACGACGTCGCCAAATACTTCGCCATCATTCCAGCAATTTTTGTGACGACTTATCCGCAGCTGGCTGCACTCAATGTGATGCGCCTTGGCAGCCCGTCGTCGGCCATTCTGGCAGCGGTGATCTTCAACGCGCTGATCATCATGTTTTTGATTCCGCTGGCGCTCAAGGGCGTGAAATACCGGGCGGTGGGCGCGGCGGCGCTGCTTCGCCGCAACCTGTTGATCTACGGCCTCGGCGGCCTGATCGTTCCCTTTATCGGCATCAAGGCGATTGACCTGTTGCTGGTCGCCCTGAATTTTGTTTGAGGAAAACACCATGAAAGACATACTTCGTCCTGCACTGGTTTTATTCGTTCTTTTGACCCTGATCACGGGCTTGGCGTATCCGCTGGTGGTCACCGGTGCGGCGCAGGCGCTGTTTCCCGAACAGGCGTCGGGCAGCCTGATTTTTCGGGACGGCAAAGCAGTCGGCTCCAGCCTGATCGGGCAGAACTTCAGCGACGCGAAAAATTTCTGGGGCCGTCCATCCGCCACGGGCCCCATGCCCTACAACGCGTCGGCGTCCAGCGGCTCCAACCAAGGCCCGCTCAATCCCGCGCTGCTTGACGCCGTCAAGGGACGCATAGACGCATTGAAGGCGGCCGACCCCGGCAACACCGCGCCGGTGCCGGTCGATCTGGTGACGGCGTCTGCCAGCGGGCTGGACCCGCACATCAGCCCAGCCGCTGCCAGGTACCAGGCCGCCCGCGTCGCCAGGGCCAGAAATCTTCCGCTTGACAAGGTGCAGGCCCTGATCGCGCAGCAGACCGAAGCGCCGCTGCTGGGTTTTATCGGCGAGGCGCGTGTCAATGTGCTGGGTTTGAATCTGGCGCTAGCGGCGATTCCTTGACACCCGCCAAAGTCACCGCGAACCAGACGGTGCAGTGGTACGCTTTCTTGCAGCAGCGGTAACTGAACCCACTCACATTGCCTGATGGCCCACAACGCCGATTCCCGCCCCGACCCCGATCAGCTGCTCGATCAGATCCGGCAGGATGAGGCGCGCCAGAGCCGGGGCAAACTGCGCATCTACCTGGGTGCCACGGCCGGCGTTGGCAAAACCTACGCCATGCTCAGCGCGGCCCAGCGGGAAAGAATAGCGGGGCGCGACATGCTGGTCGGCGTGATTGAAACCCACGGCCGCACAGAGACCGCCGAGCTGCTGGCCGGGCTGGCACAGGTGCCGCTGCGTGACGTGCCCTACCGCGGCCGCACCCTGCAGGAGTTCGATCTGGACGCCGCATTGGCCCGCCGACCGCAGGTGCTGCTGGTCGACGAACTGGCGCACAGCAATGTGGAGGGCTCGCGTCACCCCAAACGCTGGCAGGACGTGCAGGAGCTGCTGGAAGCGGGCATCGACGTGTGGTCGGCGCTGAACGTGCAGCACCTCGAAAGCCTCAACGGCACGGTCGGTGCCATCACCGGTATTCGCGTCAACGAAACCGTACCCGACACGGTGCTCGACGACGCCGATGAAGTCATTCTGGTCGACGTGACGCCTGACGAGCTGCTGCTGCGGCTGAAGGCCGGAAAGGTGTATGTGCCGCACCAGGCCGAGCGTGCGGCGAAAAACTTTTTCAGGAAAGGCAACCTGATTGCGCTGCGCGAGATCGCGCTCAGGCGCACCGCCGAGCATGTTGAAGACGACGTGCGCAGCTACCGCGTGGAGCAATCGATTGAGCCGGTCTGGAATACCGAGGGTGCGATTCTGGCGTGCATTGGCCCGCGCATCGGCGCCGAGCAGGCGGTTCGTACAGCCGCGCGTCTGGCGGGCCAGCTCAATGTGCGCTGGCACGCGGCCTATGTGCAGACGCCCCAGTCGCAGCGCCTGGATGCGGCAGCGCGCGACCGCATTCTGGCCGTGGTCAAGCTGGCCGAAGAACTGGGTGCAACGACGGCGGTGTTGACGGGCGGTGATGCAGCGGCCGAATTGCTGAAGCATGCGCAAACCCTGAATTGCGCAATGCTGGTGGTGGGCCGCGCGCGCGGGCCGGGCCTGGCGATGCTCTGGGGCGCGCGCAGCATGACGCAACGGCTCGCCGCGCTGGCGCCCGCGCTGGATATCGTCGAGGCCGGGCACGCCGACAGCGCGCGCCGCCTGGGCCGGGTGGGTGCGCGGGCGGCCGATGGTGACGAGGCTGCGCTATTTCGCGGAGGCGCAGCCTGGCCCGCGTGGATCGGTTACATCGCCGCCGCAGGGGGCAGCGTGCTGGTGACCTTGCTGGCCATGCCGCTGATGGACCGGTTCGATCTGGCCAATATCGTGATGCTGTTTTTGCTCGCCACCGTGGGCGTGGCGTTGAGGTTCGGCCGCGGGCCGGCGGCGCTGGCGGCGGTGCTCAATGTGGCGGCCTTCGATTTCTTTTTTGTCGAACCGCGCATGTCGTTCGCTGTCAGCGACGTGCAGTATCTGGTGACTTTTTCGGTCATGCTGGTCGTGGGTTTGCTGACTGGCCAGCTGACGGCCGGCTTGCGTTTCCAGGCCCGTATTTCGGCCAGCCGCGAACGGCGTGCACAGTCGCTGTTCGAGCTGACGCGGGATCTGTCGGGCGCGCTGCTGGCGTCGCAGGTGACCGAACTCGGCGCCGCGGCGGTACAGCGTAATTTTGGCGGCGAGGCGCTGGTGCTGATCACGGGCGGCAACGACCAGATAGTCTGGCCGGGCCGCCCGCCAGAAGGCTTTGACGCCAGCGTGGCCGACTGGGCCTTTCGCAACGAACAACCGGCCGGGCTGGCCACGTCCACCTTGTCGGCCCAGAGCTGGCATTACGTGCCGCTCAAGGCGCCGATGCGCGTACGCGGTGTGCTGGCGCTGCAGCCCGCACAGCCGCGCTGGCTGCTGATTCCCGAACAGATGCAGCTGCTTGGCACGCTGGCGCGGCAGATCGCTATTGCGCTGGAGCGGGTGCATTACGTTGACATTGCGCAACGGGCGGTGGTGCAGATGGAGTCTGAACGGCTGAAAAGCACCTTGCTCGCGGCCATTTCGCACGACGTACGCACGCCGCTGACGGTGCTCATCGGGCTGGCCGAATCACTGCAGCGGTCTCTGAAGAGCGGGCAGCCCGATGCCAGCGGCGAACAGACCGACATGGCTGACGCGATGACGCAGCAGGCGCGCGAGCTCAGCGCGCTGGTGACCAACTTGCTGGACATGGCGCGGCTGCAAAACGGCGCGGTGCACCTTCGCAGCGAATGGCAATCCACCGAAGAGGTGGTGGGCGGGGCGATTCGGGCGGCGCAGGGTGCATTGGGCGACCAGCGGGTTATCACCGACATTCCGCACGACCTGCCGCTGGTTGAGTTCGATGCCGTGCTGATGGAGCGCGTGCTGGTCAACCTGTTGGAAAACGCCGCCAAATACGGCGCCGCGCCGATCGAGGTCAGCGCCCGGGCGCTGCCGGCCAGTCTGGTGCTGACGGTGCGCGACCACGGGCCGGGGCTGCCCACGTCAGTGCGCGGCCGCGAAGACGAACTGTTCGACAAATTCACACGGGGCGAGACTGAATCTGCCAAACCCGGCGTGGGGCTGGGCCTGGCGATCTGCAAGGCTGTGGTGGATGCGCACGGTGGGCAGATACGGGCCGGCAACGCCGAGGGCGGCGGCGCCAGCTTCAGCGTGACGCTGCCGCGCCGCGAGCCACCCCAAGACGTTCTGGGCTAACGCTGTTGCCGGCGTTTCGGTAGTCGAAGCGCCTTAAACTTGGACCATGTCCAGTCCTGTCGTTGTCGTCATCGAAGACGAACCCCAAATTCGCCGCTTTGTGCGCGCCGCGCTCGAAGCCGAAGGCTGGCAGGTACATGAGGCGGACACGGCCAAAAAGGGCTTGAGTGAAGCCGGTACGCGCAAGCCCGATCTGCTGGTTCTGGACCTCGGCCTGCCCGACAGTGACGGGCTTGAGGTGATTCGCGATGTGCGCGGCTGGTCGGCGGTGCCCATCATTGTGCTGTCGGCCCGCAGCGACGAAACGGAAAAAATTGCTGCGCTGGACGCCGGGGCCGACGACTACCTGACCAAACCGTTCGGCGTCGGCGAGTTGCTGGCCCGGGTGCGCGCCAACCTGCGCCGGCCGCGCACGGCTAACGGCGACGGCGTAGCGGACGCTGGCGACCCGACGTTCCGCTTTGGCGAAGTCGAGGTCGACCGGCAGGCGCGGCTGGTGCGGCGCAACGCGGCCGAGGTGCATCTGACGCCGATCGAGTACCGGCTGCTGAGTGTGTTGATGGCAAACGCCGGCCGGGTGCTGACGCACCGCCAGCTGCTGCGCGAAGTCTGGGGCCCGTCGCACGCCGGGCAAAGCCACTACCTGCGCATCTACATGGGTCACCTGCGGCAAAAGCTGGAAGCAGACCCGGCGCAGCCCCGGCACCTGCTGACCGAAACGGCGGTCGGCTATCGCTTGCTGGCGCCGTGAGCCTTCATAACGGCCTTTTCATCCGGAATTTATAATAAATCGTGCTCTAGCCCAGGTAATATATGCGCCATCAGCTATCAATTACATAGCGACCTAGAAATCAGATACCCATCAGATGCCCGATCCGAAAGACCCCAAAAAACCGCTGAACCCTACGGGCCCGGCGGTACGAATCGCTAAACCGGCCGCCGGCGACCCTGCGGCTACCACCATGCGTCTGAACAAGCGCATGGCCGAACTCGGCATGTGTTCGCGGCGCGAGGCCGACGACTGGATTGCGCGCGGCTGGGTTCGTGTCAACGGCCAGCCTGCGGTGATGGGCCAGCCGGTGACCCTGCATGCGCGGATTGAGATTGACCGCCAGGCCGAGCAGCAGCAGCGCCAGCAGGTGACGATTCTGATCAACAAGCCGGTCGGCTATGTGAGCGGGCAGGCCGAAGACGGGCACGAGCCGGCGGTGGTGCTGGTGCAGCCGCAAAACCGCTGGCGCGAATGCAACAGCCGCATGCGCTGGGGCCATGAGCAATTGCGCGGCCTGGCGCCAGCCGGCCGGCTGGATATTGATTCGATCGGGTTGTTAGTGCTTACTCAGGATGGGCGCGTTGCCCGACAACTGATTGGCGAGGATTCAGACATTGAAAAAGAGTATCTGGTCCGCGTGACGTATCAGAGTGAACGAGGCCCGGAATCGCTGAATGTCCAAGCCGCCTTTCCACCCGACAAACTCAAACTGCTGTGCCACGGATTGAGTCTGGACGGCCAGCCGCTGCGGCCGGCGCAGGTCAGCTGGCAAAACCCCGAGCCGCTGCGCTTTGTGTTGCGCGAGGGCAAAAAACGCCAGATCCGCCGCATGTGCGAGCAGGTCGGCCTGTTCGTCACCGGGCTCAAACGCGTGCGGATTGGCCAGGTCAATCTGGGTCATTTGCCGGTCGGGCAGTGGCGCTATCTGGCGCCGCACGAGCACTTTTAATTCCATTCCTGAATCATCCGTGCACTTTGTCGGCTTCGCTGGCCGTACGTTTGTACTGTCCGCGCTTCGCCTTCGCGGGCGCGTTTGATCTAGAAACGGAATAAGCGCTCACTGCTACCGATTTTGCAGTGCCTGCATGCGGCTGTGCACAGCCTGTCCTACGCCGATGCGGGTTAACAGACGGCAGCGTAATTGTGAGCAAAGCCTAACGTAGGAGCCATGTCACTCATCAGTTACCTCGCCGAAGACAACGAGACCATTGCCAGAAATCTCATCGAAACTTTGCAGGAAATCTGCGAAGTGAACATCGTCGCTGTGGGCGCCACCCAGACCGAGGCCAGCCAGTGGCTGGCGCTGCATGACAGCGAGTGGGATCTGGCCATCGTTGATCTTTTTCTGAAGGAAGGCAGCGGGCTGGGCGTGCTGGCGGGTTGCCGAAACCGGGATGACCACCAGAAGGTCGTCGTGCTGACCAACTACGCGACACCCGAAATACGCAAGCGGGCGACCGAACTCGGCGCCAACGCGGTTTTCGACAAATCCAGCGAACTGGAGCAGCTGTTTGCCTATTGCTCCGAGCAGACGGCGAAGGGTCCGCACCCGGGCGGGCGTCCGGCATCACGTCTGCATTGACAGGTAATCGCTATTTAATTGATAGCTGTCTGCGCAGACAATACCTGGGCTAGCAGTCGATTTGACCTTAAAAACTGAAGAAATACACCCTTTCAGCCGCCAGTCCGGCGCCGGAAGAATGCTGCACGCTTCCCACTGCCTGACAATGAGCCTGTGACATCGCCCTTACCCACCGACAAAGCAAAAAAGCTGGCTGCGCCGTTACCAAAGTGGCTGCACCTCTCTGACATTCAGGGGCTGGCCCAGCTGGTGACCCGGGGCGCTCTGGGTGTCACCGATCTGGCTGAAACCGTGCATGGCCATGTTTACAAGGCGGTGGCCGTGCCTTTCGGGCCGCTCGGCCAGGCGTTTGTTGATCGGGCTCCCGGCGAAAGTGGCGTGCGGAAGCGGGGAATCACCGGACTCGTCTATGGCAGCGTGCGCGGGGTGACGCGGCTGGCGGGCGGTGCCGTCAATGCGGCTCTGGCGGGCGCCGCGCCGCTGCTGGCGCGCCAGGCGTCGTCGCCGCAACGCGAAGCCATGTTGTCAGCGCTCAATGGGGTGCTGGGCGACCAATTGCTGGAAACCGGCAATCCGCTGACGATCCGCATGCGTCTGCGTCATCAGGGGCAAACACTGGCGCTCGAAAAATCGGCGTTGGCGCAAGCCTTGCCCGAAGTGAGCGGAAAAATTCTGGTGCTGGTGCACGGCTTGTGCATGAACGATTTGCAGTGGCATTCAACCGTGCCCGGTGGCCACCACAATTATGGCGAGGCCCTGGCCCTGGCCCGGGCGCTCGGCTACACGCCGGTCTATCTGCACTACAACACCGGTCTGCACACCAGCATCAACGGCCAGCAACTGGCGGCACTGCTTGAAGAGCTGGTATGCGCCTGGCCCGTGCCGATCGATGAGTTGAGCCTGCTGGTGCACAGCATGGGCGGACTGTTCGCGCGCAGCGCGTGCGAGCAGGCGCGCGTAGCCGGCCTGAGCTGGCGCGCCCGGCTCAAAAACCTGGTCTTTCTGGGAACGCCGCACCAGGGTGCGCCGCTGGAACGGGTCGGAAGCTGGCTCGACTCGGTGCTGGGCAGCAATGCCATCACCCGGCCGTTTGCCCGCATCGGGCAGATCCGCAGCAGCGGCATCACCGACCTGCGCCACGGCCATGTGCTGTCGGCGCATTGGGAAGGTCAGGACCGGTTTGAGCCCGTAGGCAGCGACAGCCTGGCTAAGCGCCAACCGCTGCCACTGCCCGAGGGCGTGGCCTGTTTTGCCGTGGCCGGGACCACTTCAAAGATGCCGGACACGCCGCACCCGTCAAAAGTGCAGCCCACACGCGGCGGCTTGATGGGGGACGGGCTGGTGCCAGTGGCCAGCGCCCTGGGGACGCATGCCAATCCGGCCCTGGCGTTGGCATTTCCGTCCGAGAACCAATATGTAGCGTATGCCACCAACCACATGGCGCTGCTCAAAAGCCCGGCGATTGCGGCGCAGCTGGTGATTTGGCTGGGCAGCGTGCAAAACACGGGGCGTTAGCCGGCGATCCCGCCGCGGCGGTTTCCAGCTCAGGTTCAAGGCGTGGACAGGCTGAGCGCCACGGGCCAGTTCAGTGCGGTCGCATCGCCCGATACGCTGCCAGGCGTATTGCCCGCCAAAGCCTGCCTGGAAGCCTGAGTGGCAGGTTGCAGGCTGAAAGCGTGCTGCAAGGCCAGCTCGAAGCGACCGGCACGGCGGGTGCAGACGCGCCAGCCGCCCTCGAAGGCTTCGACGCGCGCGCCCGAGGCAGCCGCTGCACCTGACAGTGCCGCCAAACTCACCTGCCAGTCGGCCACCGGGTTCTGACCGACCTGCGCGGGGTTCAGCCGCAAGTCCATGCAAAAGCCCGATCTCAGGGTAGACACCAATACCACCCGCTGCAGGGCAGAAACCGGCGAGTCCTGCTGGGCCAGCGTGAGCAATTCGGCCGGGTGGTCGTTTTCAAGCAGGCGCAAAATCGCCGGGATGACGATGGCAAAGTCGACCGCGCCGGATTTGCGGGGGTCGGTGCCACCAGCGGCAGGCGCGGCAGCGCCCGGGGAAGCTGCGGCAAGCGAAAGGGGCGGCGGGGCGGGCGACGCAAGCGCGCTGAATGCGATCGTGGCCAAGAGTAAGGCGGTTGCGCAGCGGGCTGACAGCTGAAGGCTGCGCGATGCTTGGCCAACTACAACCGATAAAAATGACAATGATGATGAAGATTGCATCGCCAACCCCTTGGTTTGTGCTGTTGATGCTTTATTCTATCAATATTGTTAATTTGTGTCTATATTTGTTTGAATTTGATTAAATTGATTTCAATGCGGAAGCGATTTAGCGATCCCGCTGGACCGCGAAGTCCTGTGTGGTGACATCGCGCACCAGAACGATGGTTTTGACCGCGTCCCGGGTTACCGGGCTCCAGGGCAGTGGAACGTTGTCGGCGGACACTTCAATCATGTGGTCGCCGCTTGCCACATAGGCAAACTCGTAGCGACCCTGCGCATCCGTGCGGGTCACGTAGCGCTTGTCCAGAATCACCGTGACGCCCGCCACGCCGCCTTCAGACGCCTCGCGGCGTCCGTTGTTGTCGGCGTCAAAGTACACCGCGCCGCTGATGCTGCCCGCACCGCCGCCGGGCAAGCCGCCCAGCGGCCGGGACGATGAGCCGGCGCGGCCCTGATAGGTCAGCAGCAACTGCACACTGCGGCTGTCCTGCGTGGCCAGCGTATTGGCGTTGACGGCGGAGGTGAGGGCGGTTGAAAGGGCCGATGTGAGCAGTGTTGACTGCGATTCCTGACCGCGCGACTCGGTGTAGCGCAGCGACAGCGACCAGCCGCGCTGAAGATTCAGGGACGCCGCCACGTTGGCAATCAGCGACGACGAACCATCGCTGCGGTTGGTGCCGCGCAGGGAGCCGTCAAGCGACACGTTGGCGAATGGCGACAGTGAGCCCAGCAAACCCCAGACCCAGCCGTTGACCGGACCGGCGCTGCCACCGGTCAGGCGCTCCCACGCCAGCGAGGTGGTGAAGGTCGCGGGCGCCGCCAGCGGCCAGATATGGTCGGCGCCGAAGCGCACGGTGCGCAGCCCGGTGGCATGCACCACGTCGCTGCGCCACTGGGTCTGGCCCAGGGCGCTGGTGCGGTCGTAACTCAGCATGACCGACTGCGCCGGGTTGCTCAGCGCCCGCAGGCTGACCGAGCCGGTGATCCCATTGCGGCTGTCGATGCGGTAGCTGCCGTAGCTGCTCACATAGGCGCTTTTGGCGTCGCGGCTGCTGACCGCGTCACTGAGTTCGCCATTGAATCCGAACTGCCATTGCCGCGTGGCGGTGTCGGCCTGCCAGTAGGCACCCTTCAGGTCGCTGGCCAGCACCGCTCCGCCCCAACGCAGATTCGGGTCAAAGCGAAATACGCCAGCCGTTTGCCGCCAGCGCTCGGTGCGCCAGGCGGCGTCGGCCCACAGACCGTTGGCGCGGCCATCGACAGAGGCATTGCTGCTGACCAGATTGCCCTGCATGCGCAGGCCACCGCGCCGCTCGGACACCGGGGCGAAGCCGCCAACCATCGATTCGGCCCAGGGAGCGACGCCCTCCCAGGCGGCCGAGGTGAAAACACTTTGCGCGTCCTGCCGTGCACCGGTGAAAAAGTTAAATGGCAGCCCGCGGGCATCAATGAGCTGAACGGCGCCATCAACCCGACCCAGCGCTGCCGGGCTTCCAGGCGGTTTGCCATCCAGGCGCATTTGCCCGCCGGCCGACACGATGCGTCCGCCGGTCTGGTTGAAGCCGCTCAAATCAATGCCGTTAAAGATACCTGCCCGGCCTTCAGACACATTCAGGCTGATCTCATCGCCGCGCGTCCACTGCCCACCCAGCCCGCGAATCGGTGCCGAGGGCAGCGACACCCGGCCGATGCCGCGGGCCAGCGGCGCGTTGCCGGTGTTGATGTCGCCCATGCTGTGGTCGGCCCGCCAGCCGCCATTGAGAGGCAGCGCGCGCTGGTCGAGCCGGAAGGAGGAGCCGCTGGCGTTGAGCTGCGGGTTGCCGGCGACCGTGTCCTGGGCCTGAACAAGGTTGGCGGTGGCAGAAAAGATGCCGTAGTCCGGCGTGTCGATAAAACCGCTCAGCCCCAGCGACTGGTTGCGCGACTGGGAAAAGCCTTTTTGTGAGGTCGTGCCCGCGTCGATGCGCCAGCCCCGGGACCAGCCGCTTTCATCGTAGGTCGTCGCCTTGAGCAGCAAGAGGTCATCTTCGGGCGGTGATTCCATCACACGATCGACATAGGTGCCGCTGCTGCCGGCCGCGGCCGCGTCGGGCACTGTCGGCGGGGTCTGCGCATGGATGGTTTGCGCCAGCAGGGCCGCGCCAAGGGCGAGAGCGTGCAGGCGCGCGGTGCGCGGTGCCGGGGTGCGCGGGGCTGACGGCGCGGGGCGCCTCATGGCGTGAAGCGCTGCTCCATCGCCTGGGACTGATCGCTACCCCACTCCAGATTGCCGCGCACCGTGAGCGGAAAGCGGGCCGTCACGGGTGTGTCGGGGTCGCCCGGGCGAGACGCGGTCAAGGGGATGTCCCGGCTTTCACCCGGCAGGATGGGTGAGGGCGTGGGGGCAAATTCAAGCGAAGTGTTGCCCGCGTCGGTGCCCGAGAGAAAGCCGCTCAGGCGGCCGTGGGCTGTACCCAAATTCTTGACTTTCAGCACCGCAGTGGGCCGGCCGTTGACGTTTTGTACGGCGGCGCCAATGATCTCGATTTTGGGCGCGACGTTGCCGATGCCGACATACACAATCACGCCCAGCCGGGCGTTGTACGGAATCGCAAGGGACCCGGTTTTGGCGGTCTGGTCTTCGCCCTCCAGCAGCAGCGCGAAGCGGCACTCGGCAGCGGGTGCGTCGGGCGGCGGCGAAACTTCAAAACGGAAGCGGTAAGGCCGGCCGGATTGCACCGTCAATTCGCGCCGTTCCAGTGTCACCCACGGACGGCAACTGCCTGCGCGCAGGGCGTCCTCGAACACCACCGATCCGTCGGCCGCCAGTGTCCAGTCTGCGGTCTTGACCTTGAAACTGCTCGGGCCGGTCGCTGAGTTGGTGATCTCCAAAATCTGGCGGGTGCGTTCGCCCGGCTTCATCTGCAATTCAAACCGGGGCGGTGATACCGCGACGGCAAAGTCGGCAGCGGCAGCCGTTGCGGCCATGCCCCACACGGCCAGCAGTCCGGCTGCGGTCAAAAGCTTGCGCAGCGGAAAAAGAGTGAATGTGGCGCTCATGGGGTCTCGATCTCAAAAGAGAACTGCAGCGCCTGCGGCGACGTCAGGCCGCGGCCATCCGCCGTGATGGTGAGTTCGATGGTTTCCTCAATCGTGGGCGAAGACAACGCGCCTTCGTAGATGACGGTGCGCCCACCCGACAGGAGGCTGCCCGGCAGCAACCGGCCCTGGGTGCGCCAGCTGGCCCGGATGGTGTCACCGCTCGGTGCGGGCGCGAGCGTCATGTAAATCCGGCCGCGCTGATTGAGCCAGGGCAAAACATTGAGACGCACGGCGACCTGCGCCTGGCCTTCTGCGGTATTGTCCGAACCGCGACCGGGCACCAGCGTGCGCCAGCGCATAGGCACCAGCGGCGAACTGATGCGGGTGCCACTGTCATCGACGCGAAAGGTGGCCGCGCTGGCGGCCAACGGTAATGCGCTTGTCGATGCGATCGCAATCAGGCCGTACGCGGCAAAACGGGCAAGGGTGCGGCTCATGGGGCCGCCAGCGTGTAAGTCACCCGGCCCGTGAATGTGCCGGCGGGAACCAGCGCCGTGTTGGCATAGTTAAAGGCAAGACAGCTTTCGAACCAGTTGTTGCGGGTGACGGAGTAAAGCGTTTGCGTAGCCCCCGTGAAAGTACCGCTGGGTATGGTGGCGGTGGCATCGCCGTTGCCGCCAGAAACCCACGAGATGGAGGTGAACGGCAGCGTATCGCCCAGACCGTTCGACAAGGTGGCCGGTGAGGTAACACTCAGCGTTCCGTTACCCGCCGCGCCGGGTGTGCGGTAAAAACCACCGACGTAAACCTGGGCGGGAACGTTGCAGAAGGCAAAACTGTCGTAGGGACTAGTGGCCACGGTACTGTCGGTCGTCATGGCCTGAACGCCGGTCCCCAAAGCGGCGGACGGCACGTTGACCGAGACGCTGTTGATGGTGGAGTTGTTGCCTGGCGTGCCGCCTGACCTGAAGTTGCCGCCCGTGATCGTTCCTGCGCCGACCTGCAAAAACAGGGTTCGCGTGCCGGCACCGATGGTTGCGACGAACGCGTGAGCGGAAACGACGGTTACCGTCATCATGCCCGCAAGCGCCATTCGGCTGAATAAAAGATCGAGACGCTTCATCATCAGACTTTACGCCAGCTTGAACTGTTGAGGGTGTGAACGAAGTTGCGCTGCAGCGACTTAAATGAATTCAAGTCGGTGCAGCGCAACATGTTGAGCGTTTAGCCGAGGATTGACGGGGTTGACAGGATTGCCAGGGGCTCGCCCAGGCAGTTCTGTTTCTTCCTGGTCTCTCAGGGCATCGTGGCGGTATACGTCACGCGGCCATTGTTCAAACCAGCTATAGCGGTGCCTGCGCCGCCGTAGGTACCGGCAGGAACGATGGCCGTGTTGGCGTAGCTGTAGGTCCAGTTGGCCGTGCGATTGGTGATCTTGGTGCCCGAACTGACGACCACGGCAGACGATGCGCCGGTGCCCGATGCCGGAATGACCGGGCTGGGGAAATTGGTCGCATCGCTGCTGACAGCGGTGATTTCTGACCAGGGAATCGTTTCGGCAGCGGTGCCGTTGTTCAGGGCACCAACCGTGGCGGCGGTCAGGCCGATGGGGCCGGCATTGCCAACCACGCGAACCGGCACCACATTGCCTGAAATCGTGCCTGCAGCTGCGCCCGTGCCGACGGCGCCCGGATTGGTGGTGTAGTCAAAGGTAACCAGGTCGATGGCAGCATTGCCGGTCAGTGCGGTGCCAGCGGAGCCGGTGCCGACAGCCAGGAACAGGACGCGGGGAATCACGATCCTGAAGTCCAGGCGTGCGGTGGTTGAATTCGGGCCAGCGCCGGTCACGACGGTGGATTCGGCGGAAGCAATCATCGGTGTGCCCAGAGCGGCGGCGATGGCGCTGATTAGAATAAGTTTTTTCATGATCGGCTTTCAGTTAAAGGCTGTAGAGACAACAAACGATGAGACTGACGTGACTGTAACGAGTAGAAACATGAAACGGTTGGCATCCAGACGTAACTCGTGAGGAAGATCGGTAGTATTTCACGCAAAGTCGTTGAAAACATTGAGTTTTGTGATTAGTCGCACGGTCAGCCAGCAGTTGTGTCGAACGTAAAAACCACATTTTTTGAATATCTAGCCACCCTTCGTATCCTCGTACTTGTAACTTTCACGAAACATATAGGCCATGCAAAAGCAAACCCTCTCTTTTCAGGCAGAAGTTGCCCAACTTCTCAAACTCGTCACACACTCGCTCTATTCAAATCCGGAAATTTTCTTGCGTGAGCTGATTTCCAATGCATCTGACGCCTGTGACAAGTTGCGCTTCGAAGCACTTAACAACGCCGGGCTTTATGAAAGTGACTCGGAGCTGAAAGTGCGCGTCAGTTTCGACAAGGCCGCCAGAACGTTGACCATCACCGACAACGGCATCGGCTTGTCGCAACAGGAAGCCATCGACAACCTGGGCACGATTGCCAAAAGCGGCACGCGCGACTTCATGGCCAAGCTCTCGGGCGATCAGAAAAACGACGCGCAGTTGATCGGCCAGTTCGGCGTCGGCTTTTATTCCGGCTTTATCGTCGCCGACCGCATCACGGTTGAAAGCCGCCGCGCGGGTGCGCCCGTGGCCGAAGGCGTGCGCTGGTCCAGCGACGGTACCGGCGAATTCGAGGTGGCAGACATGGAGCGCGCCGAACGAGGGACCAGCGTCATCCTGCATTTGAAAGACGATGCGAATGATTACCTGAACGCGTGGAAGCTCAAGAGCATCATCAACAAGTACTCCGATCACATTTCCCTGCCCATCATGATGGAGAAGGAAGAATGGAAAGACGGGGAAAACGACCAGCCGGGCAACATGGTGGCCACCGGCGATTGGGAAACTGTCAATCAGGCTGCCGCATTGTGGACCCGTCCCAAAAAAGACATCACTCAAGAGCACTACGACGAGTTTTACAAACAGATCAGCTATGACAGCCAGTCGCCGCTGGCTACCACGCACAACCGCGTCGAAGGCGCGACGGAATACACGCAGTTGCTGTTCATTCCTTCCAAAGCACCGATGGACCTGTTCAACCGCGACAAGGCGGCTGGCGTCAAGCTGTATGTTAAGCGCGTTTTCATCATGGATGAAGCGCAAGCCCTGCTGCCGACCTACTTGCGCTTCGTCAAGGGCGTGGTGGATTCAGCCGACCTGCCGCTCAACGTTTCGCGCGAGTTGCTGCAGGAAAGCCGTGCCGTCAAGGCCATTCGCGAAGGTTGCACCAAGCGCGTGCTGTCCATGATCGAAGACCTGGCGGCCAACGAAGCGGAGAAGTTCAGTAACTTCTATAGCGAATTCGGTGCGGTTTTGAAGGAAGGCCTCGGAGAAGACTTTGCCAACCGCGATCGCCTGGCCAAGTTGCTGCGTTTTGTCAGCACGACCACGGACACGGTCACCGTCAGTCTGGCCGACTACAAGGCCCGGATGAAGGAAGGACAGGACGCGATCTATTACATCACTGCCGACACGCTGGCCGCTGCCAAGAGCAGTCCGCAGCTGGAGATATTCCGAAAAAAGGGCATTGAAGTTTTACTGATGGCTGACCGGGTGGACGAATGGGCACTGAACTACCTGCATGAGTTCGACGGCACCCCGCTGCAGTCGGTAGCCAAAGGTGCGGTGGACCTGGGCAAACTGCAGGATGACGACGAGAAGAAAGCGGCGGAAGAAGCGCAAACGAATTTCCAGCCGGTGCTGAACCGTCTCAAGGAAGCGCTGAAAGACAAAGCCACTGACGTTCGGGCGACCACGCGTCTGGTGGACTCTGCGGCCTGCCTGGTGGTGCAGGATGGCGACATGTCGACGCAGCTGGCGCGCATGCTCTAGCAGGCTGGGCAGCCGGTACCTGAAGTCAAACCGATTCTGGAAGTCAACGCACAGCACCCGCTGGTCATGAAGCTGGAGGCCAGTGACAACTTTGATGATCTGGCGCGCATTCTCTTTGATCAGGCCTTGCTGGCAGAAGGCGGCTTGCCGGAAGACCCGGCTGCCTACGTGCGCCGGGTCAATCAGCTCCTAGCGAAATCCTGATCGCAGAGCGTCTTTGCACGGTACCCGGATAAAAACCCGGGTTTGGCGTCACCCGAACTTGCGTCTGGCGTCCAGCGCCAGTCCTGCACCGATGCTGCCGAAGAGGTCTCCCTCAATCCGCTTGGCTTCGGGCAGAAGTGCCGATATTTTTTCCCGCAGCAGCGGCACGCTGCTCGAACCCCCTGTGAAAAACACGGTGTCGATTTGTCCCGCGTTGACCCCGGCGTCGCGCATCAGGGCCCGCAAGGTTTCCTCGACGCGTGACACCAGATGGCCGATGGCATCGCCGAAGCCTTGACGGGTCAATAGCAGGGATTGGCCTGGTTCGATTCGCTCCAGTTCGATTTGTGCCGTAGCTGCGTCGGAAAGGGTGATCTTGGCCGCCTCCACCTGAATGGCCAGCCAGTGCCCCGAGCGTTGCCGCGCCAGATTGAGGAGCCGGTCCAGCTTGTCTTTCTCCGCCGCATGCCGGCGCATGTCTAGAATCTCTGCCCACGCTTTACGCGTGTAAGCAAAATTGATCGTGTGCCAGGTGGCGAGGTTGAAGTACTGTGCCGACGGCATTTCCCGTCCGTTCATCAGCAGGCTACCCATGCCGAGCATGGGCATGACGCCAGTGAGGCTGAGGTATTTGTCGAAGTCGGTACCGCCGATATGGACCCCACCGTTGGCAAGGATGTCTTCCCGGCGATCGGTCTTTGAAGCGCGCTCGGGCGACAAGCGAATCAGAGAGAAGTCCGACGTGCCGCCGCCGATGTCGGCCACCAACACCAGTTCTTCGCTCGCGATCTGCGATTCATAGTCGAAGGCCGCCGCAATGGGTTCAAACTGGAAGGCAACGTCCCTGAAGCCGACAGCGTAAGCAATGTCGAGCATGGTTTTCTCGGCCCGCTGATCGGCTTTGGCATCATCATCAACAAAAAATACGGGCCGTCCCAAAACCGCCCGAGTGAAGTTCTGGTCTGCAGCCTGCTCTGCGCGGTGCTTGAGTTCGCCGATGAACTGTTCAAGAAGCTTGCGAAAGGGCAGTGCACGCCCGTTGAGTTCGGTGTGCTCGTCGATCATCGAAGTACCGAGCAGGCTTTTCAGGGACCGCATGAGCCGGCCTTCATGGCCGCTCAAGTAGTCTGCAAGGGCAGACCGGCCATAGCTCGCATGAATATCTTCAGCATGAAAGAAGATCACAGAAGGAAGCGTCAATTTTCCGTCTTCAAGCGGTAGCAGTGCCGATTGGGCGGGACGGTCCCAGCCCACGGTGGAATTGGAGGTGCCGAAGTCGACGCCGCACGGCTCAGAGTTCATGGTTGTCTGTCATTGAAGATGAGGAGGTCTGCAGGCGTATTGCCAACTAAACCCATCGGCTCAGAACCTGGTCTGCGGTGCTTGGTACTTGTTAGCGCCGGGACCTGTTCAAGAACTTTTTGCTCGTAGAGCAGTGGTCGCGTTCAGGCATACAGCATGCCCAGTCCTTAACTGTAGCGGATGCTGCTATTCAAACCCGCAGGCCTTGCGCACGGTTTTCGCATCCGGGCTGACGAGTAACGCGATCAATTGATTTGCGGCCTTTGGCTCTGTGGATCGAGTGCAGACCGCGGCCGTGTAGATGGTCGAGAGCTCGAATTCCTTGGGCAACGTGGCAACAAGTTCGACCCCGTCCGTGTAAAGAATCTCGGTCACCTGGGTGCAGCCCAAAAAACCGTCGCCCTCAGCTTCGGCCATGGCGTTCATGGCCGTGGCGCCATTGGGGAAGGGGTGCAGCCGTGAGGCAAGTTCGGTGTCCAGGCCCAATTGCTTCAATACCCCCATGAAATGGATGCCCGCGGTTGCCTTGACCGGATCGGGAAAGTAAATCCCCCGCGCAGCCTGTAGCGCGGTTTTCAATTCAGCCGGTGTGCCGACCGCCGGGGCCGCGTCGCCCGCCTTCACGGCAATGCCGGTCTTGACGACACCCAAAGCACGGACACTGGGAGCCAGCACCTCGCCGCTGGCGCCCAGTTGCTCAATCAGTGCCTGCGTGAGGATGATGACGTCGCAAGCAGCACCGGCCAACAGGCTGTCTTTCATCATTCCGACAGCGCCGAAGCTGGCATCGATGCTGCATTGATGTTCAGTCTCAAAACGGTGTTCAAGTTGCGTGACCAGACCTTGGGCGGCGCCACCGCTGAGCAGGTTGATGTTTGTCATGAAGGACCTGAATCTTTCTGAAAAGGTGCTTACCGGCGATGGGCCGCAGCAATCGGCGGTTGCCGACCTCAGTCCACCTTGATATTGGCTGTTTTTATCACGCGGGCCCATTTTTCGATATCGTCACGCGCATATTTGTCGAAGGCCTCGGGCGACATGACCAGCGGCACGGCACCCTGCTTGCTCCAGAGCTGTTTGATTTCGGGTTGGCCCACAATTTTTGACACCGCTGCGTTGAGCCGGTCAACGACGGGTTTGGGGGTTCCCCTGGGCGCCATCAAGCCGAGCCAGATGGTGGCTTCGTAGCCGGGCACGCCAGCCTCGCTCATTGTCGGAACATCGGGTAGAACCTCGGAGCGCTGTTTTCCGGTGGTCGCCAGCGCCTTCACCTTGCCTGCCTTGACCTGCTCGGCCATGGTGGTCACGGCATCGAACATCACATCGACCTGTCCACCGATCACGTCGGTACGCGCGCCTGTGCTGCCACGGTAGGGAATATGCACCAGATAGACACCGGCCATGCTTTTAAACAGCTCGCCTGCCATGTGATAAGGCGTTCCCGGGCCCGATGAAGCGTAGTTGATCTTGCCGGGTTTGGCCTTCGCCTCGCTGACCAGCGCACCAACCGTTGAGGCGGACACTGCCGGATTGGCCACCAGCACCAGGTCGGAATAGTTGATCGGCGCGACCGCTACAAAATCACGCATCAGCTGGAACGGCTTGGTCGGGATCAGCGTTTCGTTGACCGTGTGGGTGTTGGACATCAGCAGCAGCGTGTAGCCATCTGGTGCAGACTTGGCCACTGCATCCGTCCCAATCACCGAGCCTGCTCCGGGCCGGTTGTCCACGACAAAGTTCTGTCCTAGCGCGTCCTGCAGTCGCTGCGACAGGAATCTTGCATACACGTCAGCGGGACCACCTGCAGCGAACGGGACGATGATCCTCACGGGCTTGGTCGGCCAGGTTTGGGCCAGCACCGGCGCGGCAGCCAGTACCTGCATCACACCGACAGCCATCAGCAAGTGGCGAATAAGAGCAGGGCGCATGGACATCTCCGTCTGAAAATTGGGGAAAGGCTAAAGCCGGCGACAGGGCGACAGGCGAAGATTCGTAAAGAACCGACCTTGCCCTACTCTACCTTGCCAATGCGTTTGACAACAGCAGACATGCGCGTGGCATCGGCCTGAACGTATTTTTCAAAGTCAGCTGAATCCTGATAAAGCACCGGGCTGCCTGCGTTCAATATCACGTCCTTGACTTTGCCGTCCTGAGCTGCCGCCCTGGCAGATGCCCGCAGCCGCTGGGCAATCGGTTCTGGCGTGTCTTTCGGAATGAACAGGCCCGACCACTGCGCGTATTCAGCGTTGTAGCCGGCGTCTTTCAAGCTGGGCGCTTCCGGCAGTGCTCCCAAAGGCGCGCTGCCCCAATGCGCCAGCACGCGCAGTTTGCCGGCCTTGACCTGCTGCAGCACCGTCGCCGGGCCGGAAGATACCGCGTCAATCTGACCACCCAGCAACGCCACCACCGCCGGACCGGCACCGGTGAACGGTACATGGGTCATTTTGATCCCGGCGTTTTGCGACAGGATTTCCATGGGCACATGCATGGTGCCGTAGCTGCCCGACGAGCCGTAGTTGATGGCGCCTGGGCGCTTCCTGGCGTCTTCGACAAACTGCTGCACTGTTTTCCACGGTGAATCAGCACGTACCGCCAGCACAGTCGGGTCGGCGGTAAACCGTGCAATCGGCCGGAGGTCTTGCAATGCAAACATGGCTTGCCGGCCCAGCACGAGGTCCGCTTCCGGAATGACGGTGAGCGAGGAAAGTGCGAGCAAAACGGTGTATCCGTCAGCTTTGGCTTTTGCGGCTACACCCATGCCAATGCCGCCACCGGCGCCCGCGCGGTTTTCAATGACGACCGGCTGGCCTAGGTCGCGCGACATCGCTTCTGCCACCGGCCGCGCGACCAGGTCGGCCAGACCACCCGGTGGAAAGGGCACGATCATGGTAATGGGCCGTGAGGGCCAGGCACTTTGCGCGGCTGCCAACAGTGCGCTCGATGCCAGCAGGCTGGCCAAAATCATGTTTCTGCGATTCATTTGTTTGTCTCTTTCTGCTCGTGATCCGACCTGGAAATCACGTCGTGAACGGCTGCCTTTGCCAATGGTTTGCATGCTAACATTTACTGCGAAAACTGCGGATCAGCGCAATCCCTAGTCGGCTTTCGCTTTTAGAAGGGCGCTTCTACCCTACTCGCACTGCATCAGGAAACCCAGAGAGATATCACCATGAAAATTGTTGCCTTCCACCACAACGGTCAGCCTGGCGTGGGCCTGGTCTCCTCTGATCTGCAGCAGGTTCAGCCTTTCGATCTACCCTTGGCACATCGGGAAGGTGGCGCACTGGCCCTGATCGAAATGCAGGCACGCGGCGAAACCTTGCCGCGCCTGCTGGCCAGTGTCGCCATCGGTGATGTGCACATCACCGCGCCGCTGCCCAAACCGCGCCGCAACATTTTCTGCGTCGGGAAAAACTACTTTGCGCACGCCAGGGAATTTGCGGGCAGCGGGTTCGACAGCAGCGCCAAGGCTGGCGAAGACATTCCGGATTGCCCCATCTACTTCACCAAGGTACCCGAATCGGTGGTGGGTCCCGGCGCGGCCATCGAGATGCCCGCCGCATCGAGCGCCATCGACTACGAAGCCGAACTCACGGTCATCATCGGCCGC
Source organism: Polaromonas sp. (assembly GCA_031396485.1). Classification (GTDB taxonomy): domain Bacteria; phylum Pseudomonadota; class Gammaproteobacteria; order Burkholderiales; family Burkholderiaceae_C; genus Polaromonas. The sequence continues at coordinate 26,212 of JANNKV010000081.1, forward strand.
GGCGGCAAGGGCATTGCGGCCAAAGATGCCATGGCCCATGTCTGGGGCTACACCATCATCAACGACGTCACCGCACGTGACTGGCAAATGCGCCATAAGCAATGGCACATGGGTAAATCGTTCGACACCTTTTGCCCGATGGGGCCGTGGCTGGTGAGCGCCGACGAATGCGATGGCACCAAAACGCAGGTGCGTTGCTACGTGAATGGCGAGCTGCGCCAGAACGCGTCGACCACCGACCTGATTTTCGATATTCCGACCTTGATCGAAACGCTGTCGGCAGGCATCACGCTGTACCCCGGCGATGTGATCGCCACCGGCACGCCGGTCGGTGTGGGGATTGGTTTCAAGCCGCCGAAATACCTGAAGGCCGGGGATCTGGTTCGGGTCGAAATTGACGGTATCGGCACGCTGGAAAACCCGGTTCGGTAATCGGACCTTGATGCCGCGCAAACCGTGGCCTTTACCTGGATCAACTACAAAGCGTTTCACAAAAAGTCGCGCGAGGCGTTGAATTGCTGATTCAAAATTGAATCACTTCAGTGACTGGGCTTTTAAGCCTGGTTTGAACCTTCTTTAAACCTGGTTTGAAGTTGAATTGATCGGCGTCAGTTCTTGTCAGTCATTGAGTCACCTCACTGCCCAAGGAAAGCTCTTGAATAAATTTGCAGTTGTTTTGACGGCCATGGTGGCGGCGCTGCTGGCTGGATGCAATTCCGTCGGTGTGGGTTTTGGCATTCCGGTGGGGCCGTTTTCCATCGGCGTGGGTGCCGGCACCGGCGGCCTTTCTGCTGGCGTTGGAACCGGCGTGGGCCCATTCGGCGTGGGCGTTGGCGTGAACCAGAGTGGCCAGGTCACCGGAGGTGCCGGCGTGGGTGCGAGCACGCCCGTAGGCAACAGCAACGCGCGCGTGGGCGCAGGTGTCGGCGCTGGCACTGTGCTGTACGACCCGAAGGGCAAACCTGCCAGGCCGAACCCGCTGCAGCCCGGTGTTGTGGTGCCGGAATCGCCGCGTGCGCCTACGCTGCTCAACTAGTGCGCGTTTCCTGACCCGGCAGACCGCGTCAGACCACCAGCGGCAAGGCCTGCATGGCCTCGCTCTGCTCTTCCAGCATGTCGACCTGACCCTTCCAGTAATCGCTGGAGCCGAACCACGGAAAGTTGATCGGAAAAATCGGGTCATGCCAGCGCTGTGCCAGCCACGCGCTGTAATGCACCAGGCGCAGCGTGCGCAGCGGTTCGATCAATGCCAGTTCGCGCCGGTCAAATTCGCGGAACTCTTCATAACCATCGACCAGCGCGCCCAACTGCCGCGTGCACTGCCCACGGTCGCCCGACATCAGCATCCATAAATCCTGCACGGCGGGGCCGGTGCGCGCGTCGTCCAGGTCAACAAAATGCGGGCCCGCACCCGGCAGGCCTTCGGGCGTCCACAAGATGTTGCCGGGGTGGCAGTCGCCGTGCAGGCGCAGCTGTCTCACGTCGCCCACGCTCTCGAAGACAGCCTGCGCAGTCAGCATCGCTTCGTCGAACGCCTTGTGCCAGCGTGACTCCATGTCGAGCGGCAAGTACCCACCCGCCAGCAGCACATCGCGCGACGCGTAGCCGAAGGTTTGCAGACTCAAGGCAGGCCGGTGGGTGAATGGTTTTGCGCTGCCCACGGTATGAATGCGCGCCAGAAAGCGGCCAATCCATTCAAGCACGTCGAGGTTGTCCAGTTCGGGCCGCCGGCCACCGCGGCTGGGAGACACGCTGAAACTGAAACCGCCAAAGTGGTTCAGGGTTTGCCCCTCCAGCACCAAGGCACCGACCACCGGTATTTCGGCGGCCATCAACTCGGTAGCAAAGTCGTGCTCTTCCACGATCTGCGCATCGCTCCAGCGGTCGGGGCGGTAAAACTTCGCCACGACGATATCGCCCGCCAGGTCGCCGCTACCGACGGCGCGCTCCAAATGAATCTGATAAACCCGATTCTCATAACTCGACAGCGCCATGATGCGGCCATCGCCCAGCAGTCCCACGCTGGCCAGCGCATCCAGAACCACGTCGGGTGTGAGGTGTTCGTAGGCGTGCACGGGCGGGGCGATTTTCTGGGACATATCGCATTGTCGTAGCACGGGTTGCTGCGTCGCCTGTTGGACGCAAATCCCTTGCGCCATATCAGGCGCCAGGATAGCCAAAATACGTGGACTTTGGTATCAAATCAGCCTCTAGCCCAGGTATTGCATGCGCAATCAGCTATTAAAAGTATCGCAACTGGAAAACTTAAAGTTCAATGATGTGTCCTACACGCGGGTCACCGCCGCCCGCCAGCGCCTCGCGGTAGACGGCTTCGATCGCTACCGGTCCCCGGTGCACCTGCGTGATCAGCCACGGTGCGTCGCTGCGCGTCACGCGCGCGGTGAAACCTTGCCACGCGCTCAGCAGGCGCTCTTCCAGACCTTTGGCGCCCCATTCGCTGCTGCGCTTTTTGATCTGCGATGGTGCGAAAAAAAGCGTGGCTTTCGGCCCCGGGGCGTGAGCCGCTGCAGCGGTATCGCTGCGCGGCTCGAATTGTGTGCCGCCAATCGAGCAGCTGTACTTGAGTTGCCCAAAACGGCTGTGCACGGCGTGCCGCAGCGACGCACTGCCAGCGAAATCTACATACACGCAGGGCGTGTCCGCCGCCAACTCCCCAAGCTGGTCGTAAGCCAGCACGCGGCTGTAGCAACCCAGGCTTTCGCAGAAGGCCACGTTGCCGGCAGACGTCAGCGCGACTACCTGCACGCCTGGGCGCTGCGACAGCTGAAAAGCGGTGCCGTAGGCTGTCTTGCTTGAGGCGCTGGACAGCAGCAGCGTCGCGCCCTGTCCGTCCTTGCCGCCGGGCGCACCGGCGCCAAAAAAATCGTTGTCTGCCAGAAAATCGTCGATTAGAAACGACGTGATGAAGAGCGGTCGCAGCAGCGATTGCACGTTTTCACCGCCTTCGCCGGTGGCTGCGTAAAACGGGTCGGCGGCGCAGCGGACCAGCTGGTTATAGACCACCGGCAGCGCCTGTCTGTGCGCCGTGCCGTCGAAAAAACCTTCCGGTTTGATGCGGGCCGGCTCGACGATCAGGTGGGTGGCCATCGGGAAGTAGCCGTACAGCTTTTCACCGACCGCGATACCGTCGCACTGTGATTCAGCCACTCGGGCAAAGCCCCAGACCGGAATGCAACCCCAGTCGTTTTCACCCGTTGGGAAGAACTGCCAATACTTCATGGCATCGCCGAACTTGGCGTAGGTGATGTTGTTGGTCGTCAGCGCAAACGATTCGATGGCGAGCCGTACCTGGCCGGCCGAAAGCGCAGCCTGAGGCATCGAACGCAAGCGGGTTTCCGCCAGCCGGTCCTTGCGGACCACAAAATCAGTGTTGATGGCGTCTGGTGTCATTGGCACACCATAAATGAAGTGGCCCGCCAGTTCAACACTGGCGGGCCACGTTGGCGACAGTCAAACGACTGAAGCAGGGAGCGTCAGAGCGATCGTTTAGACCAGCGTGAGCGTCACATCAATATTGCCGCGTGTCGCGTTTGAGTACGGGCACACCTTGTGCGTTTTTTCAATCAAGGTCTGGGCAGCTGCCTTGTCCATGCCGGGCAGACTGATTTTCAGTTCGACGGCAATATTGAAGCCCTCCGGCGCAGCGCCCGAGCCAAACGGGCCGATACCCACTGCACCCTCGACTTTGGTGTCAGCAGGAATCGCAATTTTTTCCTGACCACCGACAAATTTCATCGCGCCCAGAAAGCAGGCCGAGTAGCCCGCCGCAAACAGTTGCTCCGGATTCACGCCGCCGCCAGCGCCACCCATTTCCTTGGGCACCACGAGGTTGACGTCCAGCAGGCCGTCGCTGGAGACGGCTTTGCCGTCACGGCCACCGGTGGCGCTGGCATGGGCGGTGTACACAATTTTTGCAGGCTTGGTCATGGAATTTCCTTTGGGAAGTGCCTCGGGTTTGAGGCGGGTTGAAAAGAGGTAAAAAAGACAAGAACTGGCGTTGCGGCTTGCTCCGCGCCTAGGCCGCTATGAGTCGGCTGCGCAAGGTTTGCACCTGCTGCGTCAGCGCCATCAGTTCAGGAATCGAGCAATGGCTTGCGCTCAATATGCAGCCAGGAATCTTTGCCGCCTTCGCCTTGAGCTTGCGACCGGCGGCCGTCAACGTGATGTGAACGCGCCGTTCGTCTTCCACCGCACGAATGCGGGTGATCAGGTCAGACGACTCCAGGCGTTTTAGAAGCGGTGTCAGCGTGCCCGAATCGAGGTACAGCCGTTCGCCCAGCTCGGACACCATAAGGCCGTCTTGCTCCCACAGCACCAGCATCGCCAGGTATTGCGGATACGTGAGGCCGATTTCATCGAGCAGCGGCTTGTAAACCCGGGTCATGGCCAGCGACGTGGAATACAGCGCAAAGCACAGCTGGTTATCCAGAAGCAGCATGGCGTCCAGCTTGCTGGCGGCTTTGGCGTTTTGTGATGGCATGAATATATTGTAGTTCGCAATTGAATTGCGTGCAATGTAAGTGTTAATTCATGTTTCCATTTGGCATGAAAGGTTTCAATCCTCACATGAATGACCCGGCAGGGCTTCGGACATGCGCGGCCCTAAACTCGGTGCTGATGCGAAACACTTCCACTCCACGCGCGGCGCGCCCAGCCGCTGCTTCCGCCCCTGGCACATCCCGGAAACCAGCTGACCAGGTCATCGAAGAACTGCGCCCGGGCCAGTCGATCGAGCTACTGAAAGAGTTGCACATTCTTACGCGCGAAGGCCGTCTGAACCAGGACACGCGGCGCAAGCTCAAGCAGGTCTACCACCTGTACCAGTTCATCGAGCCGCTGCTCGAAGAAGTGTCGGGCGACAATCCCACGCCGACGCTAGCCGACCACGGTGCCGGAAAGTCCTATCTCGGTTTCATTTTGTACGACCTGTTTTACAACGTCGCGCATCAGGGAAACAAGACCGCGGGTCACGTCTATGGCATTGAAACCCGCAGCGAACTGGTCGAAAAATCACGCGCGCTTGCGGCCCGGCTGGGCTTCGCGCGCATGTCGTTCCTGAACCTGTCGGTGCAGGAAGCCACCACGTCAGGCGAACTGCCGCCCACCATCGACATCGTCACCGCGCTGCACGCCTGCGACACCGCGACTGACGACGCCATTGCTTTTGGCCTTGCCAAGCAGGCGCGGCACATGGTGCTGGTGCCATGCTGCCAGGCCGAAGTGGCGGGCGTGCTGAAGAAGGGCCGCGCGCTGAATCTGTCGCGAACGCCGCTGGCCGAACTCTGGCGCCACCCGCTGCACACGCGCGAGTTCGGCAGCCAGATCACCAACGTGCTGCGCTGCCTGCAGCTGGAAGCCAATGGTTACGACGTCACCGTGACCGAACTGGTCGGCTGGGAGCATTCGATGAAGAACGAACTGATTCTGGCCAGCCGGCCGGCAAAACCGAACATCGCCAAAACCCGCGCTGCGCGGGAGCGTCTGCAAGCCGTGCTGGAGGAGTTGGGGCTGGGTGATTTGAGCGCGCGTTTTGCGGCGCCAGCCTTTGAAGCGACTAGCTAAATCACCAGCGCCGGGTTGACCTCGCGCACCCGGTGATCGACGTAGTAACCACCAAATTCCGTGTAGCGCAGCAGCACCTGCGCGCAGCGCCCGCATTGAAAAACATCACAGCGGTTGTACGGAAAAAATTGGAGCGCGATGGGCGCGGCGGGCGATTCATAGCGCGTGCCGCCTGGGTGGTACTCATCCGTGGTCGGCTCGTAGATTTCCGCGTCGCGCAGCGTGCCCAGCGGCCGCATCAGTTCCTTGGGCCAGCGCTCTTCAGTGAAACTTTCCCAGCCGGAGCATGATCCCAAGGCGCAGCTGCACGCGGCCGTGCGCGGGCCTTGTGCGGCTGCTTTCAGGGACTCGGCGTTTAACTTTTTCATGCAGGGTGCTTGTGGGTATGGGAGGGCATCATTTTAGGATTGTTTGGGCTTCCAGCCCAGATGATACGTGTGCCAGCAGCTACTTAATTGATAGCGAAATGATTGAGTAAACCGTTCGGGTAGAGATTGTCGAAGCCTTGCGTTAAATTGCGCATCGGGTTCTTTGGTGAGACCTGATGCCGTTCGGTCGCCCTTCGCGGCAACAGTGCGGTAAATACAACCCACGACAAAAGTCACGCATCGGCGGCCACGATCAGGGCGCACCACAACGCCACACTGTCTGGCATTGAAAGCTTCGGCCCGGTCATTTTTGCCGTGGACTCGTTGCAGATCAGCTTTTAGACGAAGTCAGCGTCTCTTTCGGCCTCTAGCCATGGTAAAACGTGCGCGAGTAGCTATATAAATAATAGCGTCTTCACGGTGCGACTTAGTCGAAACTGCCCTGGTCTGTGCCGCGAAAGTGAAAGCTACAACGGCCAGAGAGTTGCTATTGACATACTCTGCGTCGGTCACTGACCGGCGATGAACGAAGCGCGCCGACATCGCGTGTCAGAAATGCCTTACAGAAGTGGCTATTTGTTACAACCATGATCTGATGACGTCGAGAGCCTTGGGTCTTTAACGATGGTGTGCTATTGCGGCCATCCAGTTCTTGCCAGCGGTACTCCGTCCTTTTTAGCCTTCAGATTGAATGAGATGTCCAAGTTATCGATACCAGTTTTGACGAGTCCGTCGCCGGCTGATGTGTCCCTTCCGCACCCGAAGTACCGCGCAGACATTGACGGACTGCGGGCGGTTGCGGTTTTGCTGGTGGTGGGGTTCCACGCCTTTCCAAATGGCGTCAAAGGCGGCTTTATCGGCGTCGATATCTTCTTTGTCATTTCAGGCTTTCTGATCTCGACCATTATTTTCGAAGGCCTGGACCAGAAGAGTTTCAGTTTCACGGAGTTTTACGGGCGTCGGGTCCGGCGCATTTTCCCGGCCCTGTGCGTGGTGCTGCTGGCGTGTCTGGCATTCGGCTGGTTCACGCTGCTGGCCTCGGAATACCGGCAGGTTGGCAAACACACCGTAGCCGGGGCCGGCTTCTTCTCCAACCTGCTGCTGGCAAGCGAAAGCGGATATTTCGACACCGAAGCCGAGACCAAGCCCCTGCTTCATCTCTGGTCACTCGGTATTGAAGAGCAGTTCTACATCTTCTGGCCGCTACTGTTGTGGTTTGCCTGGTTCAAACGCTTCAATTTGCTGGCCATCATTTTGCTGGTGGCCGCGCTTTCCTTTTCCTTGAATGTCTGGAACATCGACGCCGAGACGACGGATACCTTCTACTCGCCGCTCACACGATTCTGGGAATTGCTGGTGGGCTCGACGCTAGCTTATCTGGTGCTGTACCGTCAGACGGCGCTCATGAAAGTCTCTGCTTTCAACGCGGAACTCCGGTCACTGGCGGGGGCGTTTTTGCTGGGCGCAGGGTTGCTGCTGATTCGTGACAGCAGCGCGTTTCCGGGTTACTGGGCGCTGTTGCCGACGCTGGGCACCGCGTTGATGATTTCTGCCGGTCCGCAGGCCTGGGTCAATCGCACCATCCTGTCCAACCCGGTTCTGGTCTGGTTTGGGTTGATCAGTTTTCCCTTGTATCTGTGGCACTGGCCGCTGTTTTCCTTCCTGCGCATCATGGAAGGTGAGCCGACGCGGGCGGCGCGAATCGTGGCCGTCTGCACGGCAATTGCGCTGGCTTGGCTCACGTACCAGTGGGTGGAAAAGCCGGTTCGTCGCAGCGGCAATACGTCGAAGATGACACTGTCTCTGGTGTTGGGACTGACGGCCTTGGCGCTGTCGGGCTATGTCGTGTATTTCAACAATGGTTTTCAAGGTTATGGACCGCGAACCTCGGACAAGATCGAGTTCTCGGAGTACTTCGAAAACAGTTTGCCGGACTGGCGTTACTTTGAAGCGACGCAGCTCACCCAAAAATACCGCGACGACTGCAATTTTTATGACATGCGCAGATTTCGCGCCGGTAACTCAACCAGCGTGCCGGTCAATGCGATTGATGCGAGCTGCCATCTGCGAAGTGGCAGCGGCCGCAAGGTGCTTTTTATATGGGGCGATTCGCACGCGCAGCATTTCTATCACGGACTGCGCAAGAGTCTGCCAAAAGACTGGGATGTCCTTATCGTGGCGAGCTCGGGCTGCAAGCCTGCACTGGTGGCCAGCGACTCCAAAGACAATTTCTGCGAAAGATCGAACTGGTTTGCCCGGAAAAGTATTGCTGAGCAGAAACCCGACGCTGTCCTCATTGCACAAAGTCGCAATCACCCCTTCGAGCGGCTCGCGGGCCTGGGCAAAAGCCTGAAAGACGCTGGCGTGCCGCAGGTGATCTTCACCGGCCCTGCGCCGCACTGGAAAATCGACCTCTACAAGGTCGTCTTGAAGCAGCTGTGGACAGACACGCCAGCGCGCACTTTCGTCGGCGTGGACGAGAAGGTCATGGCGGACAACCAGTCCCTGAAAAAGGCGTTCGCCTCACAGCGCGATTTGATTTTCGTTGACCAGATGGCTGCGTTTTGCAATGAGTCCGGCTGCCTGACCCGCATAGGCAATGACCGAAAGGAAGGCATCACGAGTTGGGACATGGGACATTTGACGCCAATCGCTTCCGAGTACCTGGCAGCCAACTTGCTGGCCCATGTGGTCACCAGCGCAGTCGAGGGGGAGGCGCCATCAGGTTTGCGCACACCCCACTCGAACGGACAAATTTCTTCGTCGGGCGTGGTCAATACGGTGGGTGCCTACTGACAGCCGCCATTCGCGCGCCGTTTCAAGAAGGCTTCTTACCCGCCGCCGCATACAGCTCGGTCACTGGCACCATCCGCCCATGCAGCGGCAAAATCCGGTCCACCTTCAAACCCAGGCGCTCGATGTTGTCGATCAGGTTCAGGTGGTTGCCGTTCGGTTTGGCGGGCGGCGGGCTGTTGGGTGCGCCGGGTGTGTAGGCGTCGGCCTCGATGAGCAGTTTTTCAGCCGGCAGATAGGCCATGACAAAACCGTTGGCATGCACGCTGTCGCCGATCAGGTGCAGCTCGACGCTGCGGCTGCCGTCGGTCAGCACGCGTTTGCCGTTCACACCTTCAACCTTGGCGGCCTTGCCTGATTTGCCCAGCATGTCGGCTTTGATGCTGTTGGGATTGGCCAGGACACGCTGAAAAAACGGCACCGCACCGGCGCTGGAGATCAGCGTGGCGCCTTCCGACACTGCTGCGCGCACGCCGCCCGAATGGTCGAAGTGGTGGTGCGAATTGACCACGTAGCGAATCGGCTTGCCCGGCATCAGGCGCTTGACTTCCGCGATGACGGCGGCTGCACGTCCGTCATACAGCGGGCTTTCAATCAGGATGACATGGTCGCGCATTTCAATCGCCACGCTGTTGTGGGAACCGCCGCCGATAAACCACACACCGTCTGCGGCGCGTTCGCTGGCAGCGCGCTCGGCAAACACGCGGATCAGCTCGGGCACCGCAATGTCCGCTGGTGCGTTGACCTGCACTTCCTTGACTTCAATATCCATCACCGACGCGCCTTCCTGCGTCTGGCTGATGCGGCTCGGAAACTGCACGCCGCCCACATCACGGTAGCCGGTGTAGGTGGTCACCACGCTGCTGTCGCCCACGACATGGTTGGGCAGGCGGGAGTCCACGCGTTCGACCAGGCCCTGTTCGTTGATAAAGGCCTTCGCGCTGAAACGCCCGGGCTCAGTGAATGAGAGCACCGAGTAAGCCTTGCCGCCCTCCGTCACGCTGCTGGCCGTCGCCCTGTTTTTCATTGCGGCCTTCAACACGCCGTGCGGGCTGGTCCACAGGTCATGGATGCGCGCGTCCAGCGCCACCGGCGCGGGCTGCGGCGCCGGGCCGACGAGGTTCCAGGCCTGGTCGCCGCGCACGAGTGCGACCACGCGCTGTTCGCCTTCACCCATCAGCGGCACCGCGCCGCCGCCGGTGGCCTCAGCCCGGCTGCGGGCGAATTCTTCGCGCATGGCTGCGTTGTCGTAATCAAGCACGCGTGAAAAACTGGAATAGTTCAGCCGTGGCCATTGCAGGTTCGGCTGAAAGGCCTGGCCATAGGTAGAGCCGGTGCCACTGCCGGCAAAGCGGATGAATGGATGCCGCTTCGCCCCGGCACCGAGGCTTTGGTGGCGCTTGCAATTGGC
>JANNKV010000110.1:0-1531 GCA_031396485.1 Polaromonas sp.
CGTTCAGCGCCTTGACAAACAGTGTCAGGTCGGCACCCCAGTTTCCGGTGACGATGGTGTCGGCGCCAGACTGCTTGATCTTTGCCACGTACGGTGCGAAGTCCATGACCTGCCCTAGCGGTACCAGGTCTTCACCGGCAATCTTGACGTCCGTGCGCTTGCGCGCAATACCTTCCTTAAAGAACTTGGCAACCTGCTGGCCGTGCGAGTAGTTCTGGTTCAGCAAATACACGCTTTTGACCTTGGGCTGGTCTTTCATGAAGGTGGTGAGAGCCTCCATTTTCATCGTGGTGTCTGCGTCCAGCCGGAAATGCCAGTAGTCGCATTTCTCGTTGGTCAACGCCGGGTCTACGGCGGCGTAATTCAGAAAGACCACCTCTTTGCCCGGGTTGCGCGCATTGTGTTTGCTCACCGCGTCAGAAATGGCCAGCGCGGCACCCGAACCGTTGCCCTGCGTGACGTAGCGAAAGCCCTGGTCAATGGCGGCCTTCAGCGAATTCAGGCTTTCCTGCGGTGAGCCTTTGTTGTCGAAACCTGTGACTTCAAACTTCACGCCGGCCGGGTTTTTCGTACCGCTCAATCGATCAGCCACGAACTGCCAGCTTTTGAGCTGGTTTTGTCCTACATTCGCAAACGGCCCCGAGAGCGGGTCGATGAAGGCGATTTTGACGGTTTCGCCCTTTTGGGCAAAAGTGGCACCAGCGCAAGCCACAAGGGCGCAAGCAGCTACTGATCTGATAGCAAAATTCATGGGGTTGTCTCCGTTGAATAACAGCTTACGAGAGTAATCATTTTTGCGGGAAGCAACACACAGGGATTGCCCCAGTACCTCCCCTTTTGCTATCGCACAGGCGACTTGCGCGCCGGCCAGCGCTGTGTTTCTCAGGCGCCCGGCAACGCGTAATTTTTGAGCATCTCGCGCAGCCGGGTCTTGAGCATCTTGCCCGTCGCGCCAATCGGAATCGCGTCGACGAATACCACGTCGTCGGGAACCTGCCATTTGGCAATCTTGCCGTCGTAGAAACGGATCAGCTCCTCGCGTGACACCTCCATACCCGGCCGCTTGACGACCGCAATAATCGGCCGCTCGTCCCACTTGGGGTGGGCCACGCCAATACACGCCGCCATCGCTACCGCCGGGTGTGCCACGGCAATGTTTTCGACTTCGATGGAGCTGATCCATTCACCGCCGGACTTGATCACGTCCTTGCTGCGATCGGTGATCTGAAGGTAGCCGTCGGCGTCAATGGTGCCGACGTCGCCGGTGGGAAACCAGCCTTCCTTGCCGTCTTTTCCGCCATAGACCAGTGGGTCGCCACCTTCGCCCTTGAAATACTCGCGCACCACCCAGGGGCCGCGCACCAGCAGGTCGCCAAACGTCTTGCCGTCCCAGGGCAGTTCCTTGCCAGCTTCGTCGACGATTTTCATGTCGACGCCGTAAATAGCCCGGCCCTGCTTCAGGCGGATCTTCATTTTCTCTGCTTCCTGCAGGGCATCGTGCTTGTTTTTCAGCGTGCACAGGGTGCCCAGG
>JANNKV010000112.1:0-8116 GCA_031396485.1 Polaromonas sp.
ACGGCCAGGCCCGACCCGTTGAGTGTGTGAACGAACTCATTTTTGCCTTGTGCATTTTTGAAGCGGGCTTGCAAACGGCGCGCCTGGAAGGCTTCGCAGTTGGAAATGGAGCTGATTTCTCGGTAGGTTTTTTGTGCTGGCAGCCAGACTTCCAGATCGTAGGTTTTTGCGGCGCCGAAACCCATGTCGCCGGTGCAGAGCAGCATGGTGCGGTACGGCAATTCGAGCCTCTGCAAAATCGCTTCGGCATGAAAGGTCATGGCCTCCAGCGCGTCGTTGCTTTTGTCGGGATGCGTGATCTGCACCATCTCGACCTTGTCGAACTGGTGCTGGCGGATCATGCCGCGCGTGTCGCGGCCGTAGCTGCCGGCCTCTGAGCGAAAGCAGGGCGAATGGGCTGTGAATTTGAGCGGCAACTGCGACTCGGGCACGATCTCATCGCGCACGAAATTGGTCAGCGGCACTTCGGATGTAGGAATGAGATACAGCGCCGCGCTCTCGGTTTCACCACCGCCCTCCTGCCCGCCTTTCTTGGCCGCAAATAAATCTTCTTCAAACTTCGGCAACTGCCCCGTTCCGCGCAGCGAATCGGCGTTGACGATGTAGGGCACATAGCATTCGGTGTAGCCATGTTCCAGCGTCTGCACGTCGAGCATGAACTGCGCCAGCGCCCGGTGCAGCCGCGCCAGCGGACCCTTCAGTACCGTGAAGCGCGAGCCCGAGAGTTTTGTGCCGAGTTCGAAATCCAGCCCCAGCGGCTGGCCCAGATCGACATGGTCTTTCACCTCGAACGCGAACGCTGGCGGTTCGCCACCCGGGCCTTCGATCGGGCTCCATTTGCGCACTTCGACATTGCCGGTTTCGCTCGTACCCACGGGCACGCTGGCGTGCGGCAGATTGGGCACGGCCAGCAGCAGCGCTTCGAGCTCACCCTGAATTTGTTCGAGCCGCACGGCTGATGATTCCAATTCGGCTTTGGAGCTGCTCACCTGCGCCATCACGGCGCTGGCGTCTTCGCCTTTGGCCTTGAGCTGGCCGATCTGTTTGGACAGCGTGTTGCGCTGGTTTTGCAGTTCTTCGGTTTTGATCTGCAGGGACTTGCGCTCGGCTTCCAGCCCCTTGAATGCCTCGACATTCAGGAAATGCTGCGGGCTTTTTCGGCTTTCAAGGGCGACAATTGCCGAAGGAAGGTCTTTGCGGAGAAGGTTGATGTCTAGCATGTCGCAATTGTAGGGAATGGGACTTCAAGCCAGGGTAGCCGGGTCGAGGTTGGCGCCGCAAATGATGAGGCAGACTTTTTCGTCCGCACGCAGTGTGTACCGGCCGCTTTGCAGCGCCGCCAGTGGCAACGCCGCCGCAGGCTCAACTGCCAGCTTTAACTCTTTCCACAGCCACAGCTGCGCGGCGCGAATGGATTCGTCAGTCAGCAGCAGCGCGTCGCGCACACGCGCCTGCGTCGCCGCCCACGCCAGCGTGCCGATGCGCTTGGCGCCCAGTGAATCAGCCGCAATGCCACTGACCGCCACATCGACCGGCTCGCCGGCCGCACGCGCCTTGAACAGCGTCGGCGCCAGCTCGGGTTCCAGCGCAACCACACGGCTGCGCTCTTCAAACCAGCTCGCCACACCACCAATCAGCCCGCCACCGCCGACGCTGACCAGCACCGAATCAGGCACGCCGCCCTGCTGCTCGATTTCCAGCGCCAGCGTGCCCGCGCCAGTCAGCACCTCGGGCTGGTCGTAGGCATGCGTCAGCAACGCGCCGGTTTCCTGCTGGCGCACCATGCAGGCCTGCAGCGCATCAGAATAAGCCGCACCGACGACGACCACCTTCGCGCCCAGCGCCGCCAGTCGCGCGCGCTTGGCCACGCTGGAAACCTCGGGCACAAACACTTCGCAGCGCACACCGAGTTCCTTCGCCGCTGCGGCCGTGGCGATGCCCGCATTGCCGCCAGAAGCCACGATCACACCGCTGTCAGGAATCGGATTCGACAGCAGCCGGTTGAGCATGCCGCGCGCCTTGAAGCTGCCGCCAGTTTGCAACTGCTCCAGCTTCAGCCAGACTTCAGCGCAATGGACGCCCAGCGCGCTGCCAGGCAGCTTCCACAGCGGAGTTTCACGAATAAAGTGGCTGTAGCCCAGGTGAAACCTGCGTGAGCAGCTCTCAATTTGATAGCGGTCGGTCATCGTGCTTCAGGGGATTTGATGCAACTGGCTGTCACCGACATCAAGCGCCTGACCCTGCGCATCGAGCTTCAGGCCCTTGGGCAGCGGAAATTTGATGGTCTCTTCGATGCCGGGCATCTTGCGCACCGACACAGCCCCTAGCGCCTTGATGCGCTCAATCACCTGGTTCACCAAAATCTCGGGCGCCGACGCGCCGGCCGTCAGGCCAACCTTTGATTTGCCCTCAAACCACGACTCTTTCAACTCGCTGGCGTCGTCGACCATGTAAGCCTCGGTGCCCAGCTTGGCCGCCAGCTCGCGCAGGCGGTTGCTGTTCGAACTCGTCGGGCTGCCGACCACGATCAGAATGTCGACCTGCGGGCTCAGCACCTTGACCGCGTCCTGACGGTTTTGCGTGGCGTAGCAAATGTCTTGCTGCTTGGGCTCGCGCACCTGCGGAAAGCGGGCTTTTACGGCCGCGCTTATCTCGGCCGCGTCGTCGACGCTCAGCGTGGTCTGCGTCACAACCGCTAGCTTTTTCGTCTGCGCCGGGTTGATGCGCGCCACGTCGGCCACGTCTTCGACCAGATGAATGCCGCTGTCGAGCTGGCCCATCGTGCCCTCGACTTCCGGGTGGCCCTTGTGGCCGATCATGATGAATTCGTAGCCTTCCTTGTGCAGCTTGGCCACTTCGACGTGCACCTTGGTCACCAGCGGGCAGGTAGCGTCGAAAATCTGGAAGCCGCGTGCGATAGCTTCGTCCTGCACCGCCTTGCTGACGCCATGCGCGCTGAACACCAGCGTGGCACCGGGCGGCACGTCGGACAGTTCTTCGATGAAGATCGCGCCCTTTTCTTTCAAGTCATTCACCACATAGGTGTTGTGCACGATTTCATGGCGCACATAAATCGGCGCGCCGAATTTCGTCAGCGCGCGCTCGACAATTTCAATCGCGCGGTCAACGCCGGCGCAAAAGCCGCGGGGTTCGGCCAGAAGGATTTCTTGAGGCGAGTGCAGCGAAGGGCCGCCCCGAGCAAGCTCAGCCCCCTCGGGGGGCAGTGAGGACACGTCAGTGCCGAGCGTGGGGGCACGCTTCGCCGACAGGCCGCCCTGCGGCGCAGCAACCCCCTCGGGGGGCAGCGAGGACACGTCAGTGCCGAGTGTGGGGGTTTGTTTCATAGCACTCCGATGACAAACGCTTCGAACGTAACGGGCTGGCCAGCCAGCGGATGGTTGAAATCGAACTGCACCGCATCCGCCGCACCCCCGACCTGCTGCACCGCGCCCGCGTACTGGCCCTGGCCGTCCGGCGTCGGGAACTGCACCACATCACCGACCTGGTACTTTTCATCCGGGTCGCCGAGTTCATTGAGCAGCTTGCGCGCGACCCACTGGATCAGCTCGGGGTTGCGATCACCGAACGCCACACCTGCTGGCAGCTCGAAGGTGGTGCGCGCGCCCTCTTCCATGCCCAGCAGCCGCTGCTCGATGGCCGGTGACAGCTCACCCGCGCCCAGACTCAGCGTGGCCGGCTTGCCGCCGAAGGTGCTGATGATGTCTTTGCCGTCCGGGCCGGCCATGCGGTAGTGCAGGGTCAGGAAGGAGCCGGGCTGGACGACCGCAGGGGCGACAGGTGGTGTGATGGATTGCACGCTGGACATAAAACTTTCGGTGGCCTTGCTGGACGCAAAGCCGCTGTTTGTAAACTGCCCCCATTGTAGAAAGCCCAGTCCGGCCGGACGAGTTTGCGGTTTTTACTGGTTTTCTCCCTACAGGAACCGCTTTCATGCTGCTCAAAGACATTCCCGAAGACGCCCGCCCGCGCGAAAAACTGCTGTCCCGCGGCCCCGGCGCCCTCAGTGACGCCGAACTGCTGGCGCTGCTGCTGCGCACCGGGCTGCCCGGCAAAAACGCGCTGCAGATGGGCCAGGAACTGCTCGACCAGTTCGGCGGCGTGGCCGGGCTGCTGCACACCGGCGCCGACGCGCTCACATCCATCAAGGGCCTGGGCCCCGCCAAGCGGGCCGAGATTGTGGCCGTGCTTGAACTGGCGCGGCGTGCCTTGAGCGCGCAACTCAAACAGCAAACGCTTTTTGATTCGCCCGAGGCCGTGCGCGACTACCTGCAATTGCAGCTAGGCAGCCGGCCCTACGAAATTTTCGCGGTGCTCTTTCTCGACAGCCAGCACCGGCTGATCGTGCTTGAAGAGCTCTTCAGAGGCACGCTGACGCAGACCAGCGTGTACCCGCGTGAGGTGGTGGTGCGCGCGCTAGCGCTGAACGCGGCCAGCGTGGTGCTCGCGCACAACCACCCCAGCGGCACCGCCCAGCCGTCGCGGGCCGACGAGGCGCTGACGCAGACACTGAAGGCTGCGCTCGGGCTAGTCGACGTGCGGGTGCTCGACCACTTTGTGGTGACGAGTACCGAGGCGGTGTCGATGGCGGAACGGGGATTGCTTTAGCATCGCAACGATTGCCGAAGCCACAAAAAAACCGCATCATGAACGCGCCCAGCCCCAAAGCCGCGAAAGTCGACAAGACCGTTAAGTCGGTCAAAGCCGCCGCGCCGGCCCCGCGTGGCAAGCTGAAGGACTTCAAGGACCTGAAAGCCGTCAAGCTCGAAATCGAATTACGCACCCGGCTGGCGCAGGAGCTGGAGGCCGCACGCAAGGCGCTAGCGGCCAAAGCCAAGGCCGAAAAAGAGCTGTTTTCGCGCGCCATCGGGCAGGTTTTGGCGCTGCCGGTCAAGCACCGGCCCGGTCACCGCGCGCACCTGCCGCTGGTCCAGCCCGCACCGATTGCGGTGCAGCATCAGCGCGATGAGGAGGCCGTGATGCGAGAGGCGATATCTGACGAATTCGACGTTGAAAGCCTGCTCGACACCGATGACGCCTTGAGCTTTCGCCGCCCCGGCATGGGCCCCGACGTGACGCGCAAACTGCGCCGCGGCGGCTGGAGCATTCAGGGCCAGATCGACCTGCACGGCCTGCGCCGCGACGACGCCCGGGAAAGCTTGAGCCAGTTCATCAAGGACGCCCACAAGACCGGCTGGCGCTGCGTCCGCGTGGTGCACGGCAAGGGTTTAGGTTCGCCTGGCAAAACCCCGGTGCTCAAGGGCCGCGTGCAAAGCTGGCTGATCCAGAAAAACCAGGTGCTGGCGTTTGTGCAGGCGCGGCCCGCGCAGGGCGGTGCAGGGGCGCTGGTGGTGCTGCTGGCGCAGGGGTGAGGCCAGCCCGTCGGGGTATGTAACGCTATGTTTTTAATAGCTGCTCGCGCACGTTTTACCTTGGCTAGAGGCCTGTTTCATTCAAAATTCGTCACGTAATCCGAAATTGGCAGGTTTCAACCAAAGGTGAACGCATGACACAAAACGTAGGACTGATCGGCCTGGGCGCCATGGGCAGTGGCATGGCGAAATCGCTGCGCCGTGCCGGGCGCACCGTGCACGTATATGACGTGCGCGCGGAGGTGGCGCAGGCGTTCGCGAAGGACGGCGGCGTGGCCTGCGATTCGCTGGCGCAGCTGGGCGCCGCGTGCGACGTGGTGATTTCGGTTGTCGTGAATGCCGCGCAGACTGAGGCGGTGTTGTTCGGGGCAGATGATTCAAAAGAAGGCGGTTGCGCCGATAGCAAGGAAAGCAGCAGCGGTTGCGCCGCTGCGATGAAGCCCGGCAGCGTGTTCGTGATGTGCTCGACGGTGGACCCAAACTGGTCGATTGCGCTGGAAAAACGCCTGGCTGCGTTGGGCATTTTGTACATCGACGCGCCGATTTCTGGCGGCGCCGCCAAGGCCGCCAGCGGCGATATGACGATGATGAGCGCCGGCAGCCCGGCCGCGTACGCCAAAGCCGAGCCGCTGCTGAACGCGATGGCTGCCAAGGTCTACCGGCTGGGCGACAGCGCTGGCGCGGGAAGCAAGGTCAAGATCATCAACCAGCTGCTAGCCGGCGTACACATCGCGGTAGCAGCCGAGGCGATGGCTTTGGGCTTGCGCGAAGGCGTTGACCCCGCTGCACTCTACGACGTCATCACCCACAGCGCCGGTAACAGCTGGATGTTCGAAAACCGCATGGCCCACGTGCTGGCCGCCGACTACACGCCGCTGTCGGCCGTCGATATTTTCGTCAAGGACCTGGGACTGGTACTGGACATGGCCCGCGCCAGCAAGTTCCCCCTGCCCCTGTCATCCACCGCCCACCAGATGTTCATGCAGGCGTCCAGTGCCGGCTACGCGCGCGAAGACGACAGCGCGGTGATCAAGATTTTTCCGGGGATTGAGTTGCCGAAGGGGATTGGGGGGTAGGAAGCGGACTGCTTTTTGCTATTTATTTCATAGCTGCCTGCGCAGGTATTACTTGGGCTAGAGGCTAATTTAGCCATTTAAATGCCCTCGAATACGTTTTTCAGGCAGTTTCAACGCCAACCTGAGGTTGACGGCGCGTTTGCGTGTAGCGGGAATGGCATGGGCTCACTCCGAAAGTGCTGGTCTGGCGGCGTTTTTCGGCAAAAATCAACACCAGCCGATGCGCGACGGGCATCAGCAGCTATCGAATCTGTAGCAATTGGGTGCTTACTTCCTCCGGCGCGTTGACCAGAGTAATACGCTGCAAGCCAAGAGCCAAAGCCTCGGCATGCAGCACATCGGCAAACGCCGCGCTGACCGCCACAATGCCTTGCAGGTCCAGCACCAGCTCGCGCGGTATCCAGCGCGGCACCCTGCCAGTGGCGAGGGTGCGGTTTGAATCCACGGGCAGCCGGCTCATCAGAATTTTGGCCTGATGGCGTGCCTCAAGCCGCTCGGATCCCAGCAGCCGCAGCACCGGCATCGTCACGACTTCTTGCCCAGCTTGGGCCTGCATCAAAGCGTAGGTCTCACTCCACGTCTGCCGCTCTGCGCGCCTCCCAAGGCTCCAGCCTTCCGGGTCCCCGCCCAGAAGGCGAAGCACGTCGCAGGCGGGCGTGCCGACTTGAGGCTTCAGGATGATGCGTTCGGCCAGACGCTGGTTGATCGACGGCAAGGATAAGCCGTCGTTTGCCGCCCACAAAACATCTGCCGCACACTGATTCAGATGCGTCAACACGCCGCGGTCATGACCCAACGCCCATTGCGTCGGTCCATGGGCGTCCACCTCAACGCGAGCACGGTCAGGCGGCACACCGATGGCGAGCAGGTTTTGCAGCAGGGCCGGTCCAAAGCGTTTTTGCAGTGTTGCCAGCGGCGCTGCATGCAGCGCCACTGCCCATCGCGTGGTAGCGCTCACAGCCACCACCAGCTTGACCGAGCGGCAATGCACCAGTCCCAGCGACCACGGGCCGAGGGCGCTGCCAGGCAAACTGGCCTGAGCAGCCAGGCGGGTCGGCAGCTTGAGGGCACGGGCCAGTTCGCGGGTGACGTGCAGGCAAACCATGGAACTACTTGTGATGCGCGGCGCCGTACCGATCAGGCATAGACGTGCTCTTTGCCTTCGAAGACGATTTCAGGCATATGTTTCAGTTTTTTCAGCTGTGACGCTGCCGGGTGAAGCGCTGGCAAATAGGAAGCGTTTCGCAGGCAAATTTTTCGATGTATTTTTGATTATCAGTGCAATTCGCGAGCAGCTTGCCTGCTACAACTTTTGTAGCTTCTTGCGCCCAGCCAGCTTGGGCTAAAGGCGTTTTTTCTCGATGAAACGCCTGCGGAGTCACTTTATACAGGATGTCGGCGCAAAGCGATGCGCCCAAACGCCCACCGGTGTCAAATCAGCATCTTTTGGCGAGTTTCAAGCATCAAACCAGCCTCTAGCCCTGAGAATACTTGAGCAAGCAGCTATTCATTTAGGGGCTTAGGAAGCAAAGTTCATCACCAGATGAGCTAAGTTCCTGTCGTGATTCAGAAAAACCGATATTTCAGGCGTTCAAAACTCAGTGAAGCAAAACTGCGTCAGATCCTGCGTTATTTTGCGATGGATCTGAC
>JANNKV010000118.1:0-5255 GCA_031396485.1 Polaromonas sp.
AAACAGGATGGCCGCGCCGCCAATCAGCACGAACAGCCCGACCCACACATCATTTCTCGAACGTTGCATAATTTTTTCTTTCAGCAGGCCGCGCCCAGCTCGTCAGCCAACACCGACCCGAGGGGAGGTCGACTAATGACCGAAGGGATAGTAGCGTAGCGCATTTTTTGCAGACGTGTTGTAAGAGCCCGAAAGCCGTTTTTTACAGGCTGAACATCCAGGCGGTAAGCAGGAAGTCCAGACCGAGCACTGCCAGCGAGCCGACCACGACGGTGCGGGTGGTGGCGCGCGAGACGCCCTCCGGCGTCGGCTGGGCCTCAAAACCCTGGTACAGCGCCACAAAAGTGACTGTCACCCCGAACACAAAACTTTTGATGACGCCGTTTCCGACGTCGCGCCACACATCCACGCCGGACTGCATCTGGCTCCAGAACGAACCGGCGTCGATGCCGATCATCACCACGCCGACGACCCAACCGCCAATGATGCCCACCGCACTGAAAACCGCCGCCAGCAGCGGCATGGCGATGATGCCGCCCAGAAAACGCGGCGCCAGGATGCGCCTGACCGGGTCAACCGCCATCATTTCCATTGCCGACAGCTGCTCACCGGCTTTCATCAAACCAATTTCTGCGGTCAGGGCCGTGCCCGCCCGGCCGGCAAAGAGCAGCGCGGTGACCACCGGCCCGAGTTCGCGCACCAGACTGAGCGCCACCAGCAGCCCCAGCGCTTCAGCCGAGCCGTAACGCTGCAGCGTGTAGTAGCCCTGCAGGCCGAGTACGAAACCGACAAACAGGCCCGACACCGCGATGATCGCCAGCGAATAGTTGCCGAGAAAGAAAATCTGGTCGCGCACCAGGCCAAAACGGCCCAGCGCCGGGCCGCTCAAGGCCAGCAGACGCAGCATCAGCCGCGCGCCGTGGCCCAGCTCGGCCAGCTTGCTGCGCGTGGCAAAGCCCAGATCGGAAACCAGGCGGACGGGATTGAAAGCGCTCATGAACGGCCCTTCCGGCCGGCGGCAGCGGCATCGCCAAAATCAACGGCAACCTCGGGGCCGGGGTAGTGGAATTTCACCGGTCCTTCGGCCAGCGCGTTGACGAACTGGTGCACCAGCGGATCGGCGGAATGGCGCACTTCATCGGGCGTGCCCTGCGCGGCAATGCCTCCGTTGGCCAGAATGATCACCTTGTCGGCAATGCGGAAGGTTTCTTCCAGGTCATGCGACACGACGATGCTGGTGATGCCCAGCGTGTCGTTGAGCTGGCGAATCAATTGCGCGGCCGTGCCGAGCGAAATCGGGTCCAGTCCGGCGAACGGCTCGTCGTACATGATGAGTTCCGGGTCCAGCACGATGGCGCGGGCCAGCGCCACGCGGCGCGCCATGCCGCCAGACACCTCGCTCGGCATCAAATCACGGGCGCCGCGCAGGCCCACGGCGTTGAGCTTCATCAGGACGATGTCGCGGATCAGGCTGGCCTGCAGCGTCGTGTGCTCGCGCAGCGGAAAGGCGACGTTGTCAAAAACACTCAAATCCGTAAAAAGCGCACCGAACTGGAACAGCATGCCCATGCGGCGCCGCGCCGCGTAAAGCTCGGGTTGGGTCAGGCGCGCCACGTTTTTCCCGTCGAACAGCACTTCGCCGCTGTTGGCTTTTTGCTGCCCGCCAATCAGGCGCAGCACCGTCGTTTTGCCGCCGCCCGAAGCACCCATCAGCGCAGTGACCTTGCCGCGCGGGACTTGCAGCGTGACCCGGTCCAGAATGACGCGGTCGCCGCTCGAGCCCGGGTAGGAAAAAGTGACGTCCTTGAATTCGACCAGCGAAGAAGTGGGGTTGTCGGCCATGGCGGGATAAAAAACCGACAGGCGCCGGCGATGTAAAAACAGGTTCTGATGATATAGGGTTTGGCCTGATGGCTTGCTTAAGCCCGCCGGCCGGTCAACGGCTACGACGCGCAACGAAGCGCTTTTTATGGCGTTTGTAGGTCTGCCGGCCCGTTTTAGCAATGAAATTGGCCTCTAGCCCAGGTAATACCTGCGCCAGCAGCTACTATTTTCATAGCAAATATCGAAAGACGCGTGACTCCGGGATCAGGCAGATTACGGTCGGCGTTACCTGATCATGTCCGTGATGCTACTAAAAACGTAGCAGCTCGCGCACGTTCTTCCTCGGCTAGCAGGTATTTTTCTTAAAAAGCTGCCTGGTGCGGTGGCGGGTCGTTCTAAACAGCCCGCCGCGCCAGTTTCCGACTTCCCTGGTGAATATCAGCGCGGCAGATCGCTGAACCCCATCAAGAACTCGTCGACCGCGCGCGCAGCCTGGCGGCCCTCACGAATCGCCCAAACGACCAGGCTTTGCCCGCGGCGAATATCGCCAGCCGCAAACACCTTGGGCACGTTGGTGGCGTAGCCGCCGATGAAATCGGTGCCGGCCTTGGCGTTGCCGCGGTTGTCTTTGTCGATGCCGAAGGATTCCAGAATCGACGCGACCGGCGACACAAAACCCATGGCCAGCAGCACCAGGTCAGCTTTGAGCGTCTGCTCCGATCCCGGCACCTCGACCATCTTGCCGTTAACCCACTCGACGCGCACGGTTTTCAAACCGGTGACCTTGCCTTTTTCGCCCATCAGTTCCTTGGTCGAAATCGCAAACTCGCGCTCGCAGCCTTCCTGATGGCTGGAACTGGTGCGCAGCTTGACGGGCCAGTACGGCCAGGTCATCGGGCGGTTTTCTTCTTCGGGTGGCTGTGGCATCAGTTCGAACTGCGTCACGCTGGCCGCGCCGTGGCGGTTGCTGGTCCCGACGCAGTCCGAGCCGGTGTCGCCGCCGCCAATCACGATGACGTGTTTGCCGTCCGCGCGAATCTGGCCTTTCACCTTGTCGCCCGCATTGAGCTTGTTCTGCAGCGGCAAAAACTCCATCGCGAAATGCACGCCGTCCAGCTCGCGGCCGGGCACCGGCAAGTCGCGTGACTGCTCGGCGCCGCCGGTCAGGATCACCGCGTCAAAATCTTTTTGCAGTTGCTCGGGCGTGATCGTCTGCTTGGCCCAGTTGATGACTTTGGAGTCTTTCGGCAGGTTGCCAATCATCACGCCACACTTGAAGGTGACGCCCTCTTTTTCCATCTGCGCCACACGGCGGTCGATGTGGATTTTCTCCATCTTGAAGTCAGGAATGCCGTAGCGCAGCAAACCGCCGACGCGGTCGTTCTTCTCGAATACAGTGACGTCATGGCCGGCACGGGCCAGTTGCTGCGCCGCGGCCAGACCGGCCGGGCCAGAGCCAACGATGGCGACTTTCTTGCCTGTCTGGTGCTTCGGCATCACCGGCGTCACCCAGCCTTCAGCCCAGGCACGGTCGATGATGGCGTGCTCAATCGATTTGATACCCACTGCGTCGTCGTTCACGTTGAGCACACAGGCGGCTTCGCACGGCGCGGGGCAGATGCGGCCGGTGAACTCGGGGAAATTATTCGTGCTGTGCAGCGTATCGATCGCGTTTTTCCAGTCGGCGCGAAACACCATGTCGTTGAAGTCAGGAATGATGTTGTTGACCGGGCAGCCGCTGTTGCAAAACGGTGTGCCGCAATCCATGCATCGCGCAGATTGCTCCTTGGCCTGCTGGTCGTCCAGGCCAATGACGAATTCCTTGTAGTTCTTCAGGCGCTCGGTGACGGGCTTGTAGCCCTCTTCGACGCGCTCGTAGTCCATGAAGCCGGTGATTTTTCCCATGATCGAATCCAGTGCGATTTCAGTGCTTATTTAAAGCGTTTTTAAGCGTTTACAGGCGTTTTATGAACGATTCAGGCCTCTAGCCGAGGTAAGTCTTGCGCAAGCAGCTATCAAAATAATAGCGACTTGCTTGCGGTCAACTACTTGGCGCCGACCGTTTCGCGGTTGGTTGCGACCTGCGCGCTGGTGGTCTCGGTGGCGGCCTCAAGTCGGCGCTCTTTCCGTTCGATCAGCGCCTTCTTGTATTCGTTCGGGAACACTTTCACGAACTTCAGCCGCGACTCGGCCCAGTGGTCGAGCAGCTCGCGCGCGCGCTTGCTGCCGGTCCAGCGGTTGTGGTCCTGCAGCAGTCGCTTGAGCAGTTCTTCGTCGCTCTGGCCGACATGCCATTCGGCCTTGTCGTGCAGGTGCTGTTCGGCGGTGGTCACGACCTTGTCCATTGACACCATCGAGGTATTGCAACGCGAGGCGAACTGGCCGTCTTCGTCATACACGTACGCCACGCCGCCACTCATGCCGGCAGCGAAGTTGCGGCCGGTCTTGCCGAGTACGGCGACGGTGCCGCCGGTCATGTATTCGCAGCCGTGGTCGCCCGTGCCTTCGACGACCGCGGTCGCGCCCGACAGCCGCACCGCAAAGCGCTCGCCGGCCACGCCGCTGAAGAACGCTTCGCCCGTCGTCGCGCCGTAGAGCACGGTGTTACCGACGATGGTGTTCTTGTGCGATTCGCCGCGGAAATCAATGCTCGGCCGCACCACGATGCGGCCGCCGCTCAGGCCTTTGCCGGTGTAGTCGTTGGCGTCACCGATCAGATACATCGTGATGCCCTTGGCCAGGAACGCGCCGAATGACTGACCGCCGGTGCCTTCGAGCTGGATGCGCAGCGTGTCGTCTGGCAGGCCCTCGGGGCGCAGGCGTGTCAGCTCGCCCGACAGCATCGCGCCGACAGTGCGGTTGACGTTGCGCGCCACTTCGATGAACTGCACCTTCTCGCCTTTTTCAAGTGCAGCTTTTGATTTTTCAATCAAGCGCACGTCGAGCGCTTTCTCCAGCCCGTGCTCCTGCTCGGACACATGCAGCCGCGGCACGTCGGCCGGCACATTTGGCTGATAGAACAGGCGGTTGAAATCAAGGCCGCTGGCTTTCCAGTGCTCGATGCCTTTTTGCGTGTCGAGCAGGTCGGCGCGGCCTATCAGTTCGTCAAAGGTACGCACGCCGAGTTGTGCCATCAACTGGCGCGCCTCCTCGGCGACGAAGAAGAAATAGTTGACGACATGCTCGGGCTTGCCGCTGAATTTCTGGCGCAGCACCGGGTCTTGCGTGGCGACGCCGACCGGGCAGGTGTTGAGGTGGCACTTGCGCATCATGATGCAGCCTTCGACCACCAGCGGTGCGGTGGCAAAGCCGAATTCGTCAGCGCCGAGCAGCGCGCCAATCACCACATCGCGTCCGGTTTTCATCTGGCCATCAGCCTGCACGCGAATGCGGCCACGCAGGCGGTTGAGCACCAGCGTCTGCTGCGTTTC
>JANNKV010000180.1:0-60938 GCA_031396485.1 Polaromonas sp.
GGAATGCAAGCAGGGGCCGCGGAACCGGCTTTGCCGGGCCGCAGGCGCAGCGGCCCCCTCGGGGGCAGTGAGCCACACGAAGTGGGCGAGCGTGGGGGCACTATTTCTTGGGGGCTAAACTTGCCCGGTGTCACTTTTCAAATCCGCCTCCACCGTCTCGCTCTTCACCCTCGTTTCCCGAATCACCGGTCTGGTGCGTGAACTGCTGGTGGCTTCGACCTTTGGAGCCAGCGCGATCACCGACGCCTTCAACGTGGCGTTTCGCATTCCCAACCTGTTCCGGCGTCTGTTTGCCGAAGGCGCGTTCAGCCAGGCATTTGTTCCGGTGCTGGCCGCATCGAAGGCGCAGCACGGCGAAGAGGCGACCAAGCTGGTCATCGACCGCGTCGCCACGCTGCTCAGCTGGGCGCTGCTGCTGACCTGCGTGCTGGGCGTGGCGGCCGCGCCGGTGCTGGTCTGGGTGATGGCCAGCGGCCTGAAGCAGGACCCGCGCGGGTTTGAGGCCGCGGTGTTCATGACGCGCTGGATGTTTCCGTACATCGGCTTCATGTCGCTGGTGGCGCTGTCGTCGGGTGTGCTCAACACCTGGCGGCGTTTTGCCGTGCCGGCGGCCACGCCGGTGCTGCTTAATGTGGCGATGATCACCGCCGCCTGGCTGGGCGCGCCGTGGTTCAAAAGCATGGGCATTGAGCCGATCTACGCCATGGGCGCCGGCGTGATGATCGGCGGGGCGCTGCAATTGGCGGTGCAGATTCCAGCGCTGCTGGCCATCGGCATGCTGCCCCGGATTTCATTCAACTGGGCGGTGGCCAGGGAAGCATGGGCGGATCCAGCTACCAAAAACATAGCGAAACTGATGCTGCCGGCACTCCTCGGTGTCAGCGTGGCGCAAATTTCGCTGATCATCAACACGCAGATCGCCTCGCACCTGACGCCCGGCAGCGTGAGCTGGCTGACGTATGCCGACCGGTTGATGGAATTTCCGACCGCCATGCTGGGCGTGGCGATCGGCGTGGTGCTGATGCCGCAACTGGCCGCAGCCAAAGCCGCCAACGACGCCGACAAATACTCGGCCATGCTCGACTGGGGCCTGCGCATTGTGGTGCTGCTGGCCGTGCCCTGCGCGGTGGCGCTGCTGACGTTTGCGCAGCCGCTGGTCGCCACGCTGTACCACTACGGTGCCTTCACCGACCGCGACGTACAGCAGACCACCACGGCGCTGATGGGCTATGGTGCCGGGCTGCTCGGGCTGGTTGCCATCAAGGTGCTGGCACCCGGCTTTTATGCCGCGCAGGACATCAAGACGCCGGTGATGATTGCGATTGCAGTGCTGGTGCTCACGCAGCTGCTCAATGTGGCGCTGGTGCCGGTTTTTCAGCACGCCGGGCTGGCGCTGGCGATTGGCATTGGCGCGCTGGTCAATGCGCTGTGCCTGCTGGTCGGTTTGCTGCGGCGCGGTAGTTACAAACCGGCGCCGGGCTGGGGCATGTTCGCGCTGCAGGTGTTTGCGGCCAGCGCGCTGCTGGCGGTGTTTTTGCTGTGGGCGGCTGACGCAGTGAGCTGGACCGGCCTGAAAAGCGCTATTTTTCAACGAATAGGGCTGCTAGCCGTTGTATTGCTTGCGTCAGCAGCTATTTATTTTGTAGCGCTCTGGATTTCGGGCCTGAAGGTGCGCCAGCTGATGCGGCGCTGATTTGCGGCGGTGATTTGCAGCGTTGATTTTTGGCTGATCCGGCACTCGACGGCATCGGGTCCAGCCGGCCATCGCAAGGGGGTGTTTTCAGCAATGTCTTTCTTTCCTGACATCCCTGCACGACAAGCTCGCGAAGCCGCCCGGTTTGTGAGAAAGTAGCGCCATGCAATTAAACCTGACCGTTCCGTCACCGTTGCAGTACTTTTCCAGCCTCGTCCAGAGCGACGAGCATTTCCCGCTTCTGGAAGCCGCCGTCAGCCTGGCGCAGGACGAATACCCCGATCTTGATGTGCAGCAGGTGCTTGGCGATGTAGACCAGCTGCTGGCGCGCATCAAGCGGCGGCTGCCGGCCGACGCGTCGGCGCTGCAGAAGCTACGCCTCTTGAACCAGTTTTTCTTTCACGACCTCAATTTTGGCGGCAACGTCAACGACTACTACGACCCCGACAACAGCTACCTGAACGCCGTGCTGCGCACCCGCCGCGGCATTCCGATCACGCTGGCGGTGCTGTGGCTGGAACTGGCCGCTGGCCTGGGGCTGAACGCACGCGGCGTGGCGTTTCCGGGGCATTTCATGGTCAAGGTCAACCTGCCCAAGGGACAGGTGGTGATTGACCCGTTCAGCGGCCAGTCACTGAGCCGCGAAGAACTCGCTGAGCGGCTGGAGCCTTTCCGCCAGCGCAATGTGACGGCAGACGACTTCGAAGTGCCGATTGGTCTGTATCTGAAGTCGTCACCGCCACGCGAAATCATCACCCGCATGCTGCGCAACCTCAAAGACATCCACAAAACCCAGGAAGACCTGCCGCGCTTGCTGGCGGTGATGGACCGGCTCATCGTGCTGCAGCCCGAAGGCTGGACCGAATACCGCGACCGTGCGCTGGTGTGGGCCGCGCTGGGCGACGAAGAGCACGCCGTGGCCGATCTGGAAACCTACCTGACGCACGCCGAAGATGCGCTGGACATTGACGCCATGGCCGAGCGGCTGGCGCAGTTGCGGCGCAAGCGGCGGTAGGGTCGGTAGCTGCAATATCGGCGATAGGCCCCACAAGAGGGCTGTGAATCTCGAAATTTTAATCAAACAGGCCGCTAGCCCAGGTAAAGCATGCGCAAGCAGCTATTAAAAATATAGCAAACTGACATTGAATTTTCAGACTTTTGTAGCCGCAACGTCCTCCCGCCACCAGCCAACCAGGCCCAGCGCCAGCAGGCTGAACACCGCACCGACGGCAAACGTCATCGCCGCGCCGAACTGGTCCCACAGCACCCCCGCCACCGTGCTGGCCAGCAGCAGCGCCAGCCCGCTCAGCAGATTGAAAAACCCAAACCCCGTGCCGCGCAGATCAGCCGGCGCGGTGCCCGCCACCATTGCGGCCAGCAGGCCCTGCGTCATCGCCATGTGCAGGCCCCACAGCGCCACACCGGCCCACAGCGCCGCCACATGGCCGCTGGTGGCCAGCAGCACGTCAGCGGCAATCAGCACCACCAGCCCCCAGCCCAGCAGCGCCGTGTGGCTGACGCGGTCAGACAGCTTGCCGAACGGGTAGGCGCCCAGCGAATAGACCACGTTCATCGCAATCAGCACCAGGGGCGTAAACGCCAGCGGGACGCCGAAATCAATCGCACGCAACAGCAAAAACGCCTCGCTGAAACGCGCCAAAGTGAAGACCCCACCGATGATGACGACGCGCCAGTAGGCAGGTGGCAGGCGCTTGAGGTTGGCGCGGCTGATGGGGTTGACGCGCGTGCGCCGCGCTGGGCCGCCCCGAGCAAGCACAGCCCCCTCGGGGGGCAGCGAACCACGCGAAGCGGGGAGCGTGGGGGCCAGGTTTTCGGGTTCTTTAACGCCAAAAAGCAGCAGCGCCACCGCCATGAAGCCCGGCACCACTGCGACCCAGAAAATCGCCCGGAAATCATTCGCCCACAGCAGCATCAAGCCCATCGCCAGCAGCGGCCCGACGAAAGCGCCCACCGTGTCGAGCGAC
The DNA here is from genome assembly GCA_031396485.1 of Polaromonas sp. Lineage (GTDB taxonomy): Bacteria > Pseudomonadota > Gammaproteobacteria > Burkholderiales > Burkholderiaceae_C > Polaromonas. Next base: position 3,679 of record JANNKV010000180.1, read on the forward strand.
TGCCGCAACCCGAACGCCGCCCCGCGCATGCCCGGCGGCGCAATATCGGCTACCAGCGCATCACGCGGCGCACCGCGAATGCCCTTGCCAATACGGTCGGTCAGCCGCGCCGTCAGCACCATGCCAGTGGTCGTCGCCAGCGCAAACAGCGGTTTTGACGCCGCGCCCAGGCCGTAGCCAATCAGCGCCAGCGGCTTGCGCTTTCCCCACCAGTCGCTCAGCACGCCCGAAAACACCTTGACGATCAGGGCAGTCGCCTCGGCCGCGCCTTCGATCAGCCCGATCGCCCACATGCTCGTGCCCAGCACCGTCACCATGAAGACCGGCAACAGGCTGTGAATCATTTCCGATGAAATATCCATGAGCAGGCTGACGAAGCCCAACGCCCAGATGCTGGCGGGCAGGCGGGTGGCGGGCACCGGGGTTGAGGCTGGCGTCATGGTGCTTGATTGTGCGCGCAGCCGGTTTGGCCCGATATTTGCAATGAAAAGTGCCTCTGGCCCGGGAATTGCCTGCGCCAGCAGCTACTAATTCGATAGCGACCGGGGGACGGCAGACGGCGTGCCATCGAGGCCGAACTGATGCCACGCACGCCGCAATTGCGTGTCGGAGCTGAATCCGGCCAGCTCGGCGGCCTGCGTCACATTGCGGCCTGACTGCAGGGCCGCCTGCGCCGCTGCCAGCCGGATGCGGCGCAGGTATTCGAGCGGTGCGATGTCGGCGTGCTCCATGAAAAGCCGCGCCAGGTGCCGCGCCGACGTGTGGCCTTTTTCGGCCATGCGCGTCACGTTCCAGTCGAGTTGCGGCTCGGCGCTGACGGCGTCCTGCACGCGGTGCAGCGCGGCGTGCAGGTGATTGCGGTAGGCCAGGAAGGGCGACAGTTCCGCGTCATTCGGACCGCGGCGCAGCGCCACCACCATGGTCTGCGCCACCTGTGAAGCGAGCGCGGCGCCGCATTCCTGCGTGATCAGGTGCAGCGCCAGGTCGATGCCGGTGGTGATGCCAGCGCTCGACGCCACCGCGTTGTCGATCACGAACACCCGGTTGGCGACCACATCGCAGCCGGGTGCGGCGTCGCGCAGTTCATCCAGATGCTGGTGGTGCGTGGTGGCCCGCCGCCCGTGCAACAGCCCGGCGTGCGCCGCCAGCAGCGCGCCGGCGCAGATGGTGACCAGGCGCAGGCCGTGCTGGCCAGGCCGCAAGCCGCGCAGCCAGTCAATCGCCCTGCGGGCGGCGGGCGCCTGCGTGTCCACGCGCACACCCGGCATGCCGACCAGCACCAGCCAGCTCGGGTCGGGCAGGGTGCCTGGCAGCGGTTCAATGCCGGTGACGTTGATAAACACCGAGGTCGCGGCTTCGGCCTGCGGGCCGACGAAGCGCAGCCGGAAACGTGCCGGCTTGCCGCTCGCTTTCAACACTTGGTTGGCAATGCGCAGCGCCTCGGCCGGGCCGGCCCAGTCGAGGATCAGGCTGCCAGGCAGCAGTACGAAAAAGACGTTGATGACAGCTGTCGTTTCATCGCGAGCGGCCGGAATCATGGGCGCGTATCTGGCTTGAACACGCGTTCGATGGATGCGGGGTATTTGGCCAGCGCAGCGGCGGGTCGAACCGGGCGGCGCAACAGCTCGCCGCCGCAGTTGGGGCACACGCCCTGCGATACGTCGTCGGTGCACGGTTGGCAAAACGTGCACTCGAAGGAGCAGATGCGCGCCAGCAACGAGTCAGGCGGCAGGTCGATGTTGCAGCGTTCGCAGTTGGGTCGGAGGGCAAGCATGGTGTTCCTTCTAGGCAGGTTGCAAAGCTTGGGCGACGCTGCAAATGCGGGCGAACTGGTCTTTGAGCACCGCAGCGGTGCGCCTCTTGATGTCAGCCACGGTGAGCAGTGAGCCGTCTTCATGCTGCATGTCGAAAGTCAAGGTCGCGTCCGTCACGTAGTCGACCTTGAATCCCAGATCCGACGCGTGGCGCGTGGTGGTCTCGCAGCACTGCTCGGTGCGAATGCCGCTGACGATCAGTTGGCCGATGCCGTTTTGCGTCAGCCACACGTCCAGCCCGGTGCCGACGAGCGCGCTGTGGCGGGTTTTGTGAAAAGTCGCGGCAGGTTCGAAAGCCATGAGTTCAGCCAGCGGTTTGACGTGACCCGATTCGAGCGAGAACGGGTTGCTGGCAGTCTCTGCGCCTTCGACATGGAAGACGCGAACAATCGGAATCTGGCGGGCAACGCAGCCGTCAATCAACGCATTTTGCGCGGCGACGTAAGCAGGCAGGTCGCACTCGGTGAAATACGGCCGCTCGCGAAACGACTCTTGCGCATCAATCACTATCAGACAGGTTTTCATGATTCAGGCTCCTTTGTAGCAGAGCCTGAATCATCAATGCGATCAGCTGTGGAGGCTGCGCGGAAGCGGACAGGTTTCGATCAAATCAGGACATTAGTCGTTTGACGGTCCTCATCATTTATAGGTCCGTCCGAACTACCCTGGCCTCACCCCGCAAGGGACTGGTCTGGTATTGCATGCCACCCGGCGATTGCAGAACCGCAATGGGAGTTCTGTCAATAATCGTCAGCTAATCGTCGTAATGCCCACGGCAGGCAATAACGTCGAAATCTGCATCATCAACGGCGTACACCAGCCGGTGGGCTTCATCAATGCGTCGCGACCAGTAGCCGGACAGGTTGCCAAGCAAAGGCTCAGGCTTGCCGATACCTGAAAACGGCTCACGCCGTGCAGCTTCGATCAAGGTGTTGATTCTTCTCAAAGTCTTTTCGTCTTGTCCCTGCCAATACGTGTAGTCCGCCCACGCCGCTGGCGTAAAACGAATGGCGCGGCTCATGCCGCTGGCGCTAATTCCGCCAACGCCGCCAATGCCGACCTCACGCTTTGACCAGCGCGCGACGCACCACCTTGCCAGCCTTATGCTGCGCAATGGAAGTAGCCAGGTGAGCCGCATTGGCCGGGCTGGCCAGCAAATGCATGGTTTCCATAATGCTCTGGTAGTAGTCAAATGACATCACCACGGCATCAGCCCCGTCGCGCCTGCTGATGACCGTGACGTCGGCATCGTCATGCACGTTATCAAGCACCGCCTTCAACGAACTCCTGGCTTCGGAATAGGTGACGATTTTCATGATTGGATTTTTTTCCTGGAAGGTTTAACTTGTACTTGAAGTGGTGCAAGTATAGACGATGCTTGACAGCTTTTGTGGCCGATCTGCCGATTGCTTTTCAGCCGGTGACACGCTGGACGAAGCCATGGAAAACGCCAAGGAGGCCACTGAATTGCCAGCGCAAGCGCGAATTCAGGCAATGGACCTGGGGACTGGTCACGATCGACATTGCGTCGCTGCCTGACAAAGCCGAACGCATCAACATCACCCTGCCGCCGCGCATGCTCCGGCGAATTGATCAGGCAGCTAAAGCGGCGGCGGAGTCGAGGTCAGGTTACATCGCTAGACGGGCTCTGGGCTGACGACATCGGATTTGGGAAAACGCGCGCGATCGGTGATGCGTGACCGAGGTTTGTTTGATTGCAAGACCCCAATCCATCTTTCGACTGGTTTTATGAATCAAATATGCCGTCAGCCGGCATATTTGCTGCGCAAGCGGCTGTTAAATTAGTAGCAATTACGACGCGGTAAATCGTTCCGACGCTTGCGCCGCGCCACCTGCTGGTGACAACTGCTCCATCAGAAAATCAATCAATACACGCACGCGCCGGGGCATGTGGCGACCTGCGGGAAAGAGCAGAGAGAAGGGGCGCGATGCCCCTGCGTGTTGGGGCAGCACTTCTTGCAGGGTGCCGCTTTGCAAGTCTAGCTGCACCATAAAACGATAGGTTTGCACCAGGCCCGCGCCGTAGCGCGCCAGGGTAATGGGGGCGATTATGTCGTCAAAGCAGCGCACGCCGCCGCCGACACTGTGTGTCTGGTCGCGGCCATTCACGCGCAGGTCCCAGGGCACCAGTTGGCCGGTGCTGGGCAGCGCAAAGTGCACGCATTCGTGCTGGGCCAAATCCTGCAGGCTTGTCGGCGTGCCGCGCTGCGCCAGGTAGCTGGGCGCAGCCACCACCACCAGGTCAGCGTCTTCAAGCTTTCGGGCAATCAGGTTGGAGTCGGGCGGGTTTCGCCCGCGCACGGCAAGGTCAAAACCCTCGGTGGTGAGATCCACATTGCGGTTGGACAGCGCCAGCTCCAGCTCCACACCGGGATAACGTGCGCGAAACGCAGGCACCAGGGGCAGCACGCGGTAGTGACCGTACGAGGTGGGCAGGCTCATCCGCACCGTGCCCGTGGGTTCGGTTCGCGCGCCGCTGAGTTGGTGCTCGGCCTGGGCAATTTGCTCAATGGCCTGTTTGCAATGCTCGTAATAGTGGCGACCCGCATCTGTCAGGCGCACCTGGCGCGTGGTGCGGGCAAACAGCGGCGTGCCCAGGCGCTCCTCCAGCCGAGCAATAGAGCGGCTGACGGCGGGCGGGGTTAGCCCGGCGGTGTGAGCAGCGGCGCTAAAGCTTTGCAGCTCGGCGGTGAGGCAAAAAAGCTCCAGGGTCCCCAGGCTCAGGTCGTCAAACTGGCGGCTCATGCATGCACTTTATGTAAATAGAAAATTGCATTGTGCGGTATTTATTAATCCAGTGTAACTAAATAACATCTACGTTCTTCTTAACTCAATGGAGTGAACGCATGACACAACTTTCCCCGAAAATCGTGGTGATCACAGGTGCCTCCAGCGGCATTGGGCTGGCTTTGGCCCGCGCCTATCTGGCCTTGGGCGACAACGTAGTCGGCAACGCCCGCACGGCAGAGCGCCTGCAAACGGCGGCGCGGCAACTGGGCTCGCCGCCCAACTTTTTGCCGGTAGCCGGTGACATTGCCAGGCCCGAAACCGCTCGGGCTCTGTTTGCCCAAGCCCAAGCGCGCTTTGGCAGGGTGGACATCCTGATCAACAACGCCGGTATTTTTAGCATGAAGCCTTTTGGGCAATGGACCCCGGACGACATTGATGCACTTGTGAACACCAATCTCAAGGGCTTTGTATACCCCAGCCAGGAAGCGGCCAGGCACATGGCAGCCAACAAAAGTGGGCACATCATCAGCATCACAGCCAGCATTGCCCTGCAGCCACTGAGCACCGTGCCGGCCACCTTACCGATACTGATCAAAGGCGGCCTCAACGCCGCCACCCAAGCCCTGGCCCTGGAGCTTGCACCGTACAACGTGATGGTGTCTGCCGTGGCACCCGGCATCATCGACACGCCGCTGTACACGCCCGAGTCACACGGCTTTCTGGCCGGCCTGAATCCACTGGCGCGCATCGGCTCTGTGGACGAAATTGTGGACGCCGTGCTGTACCTGGGTAAAGCCAACTTTGCCACCGGCGTGGTGCTGCCCGTGGACGGCGGTGCGAGCGCGGGCAGATGGTAGGCAACGAAAGGATTGAATCATGAACGATCACCAACAAATTCTGGAACTGCTCCTGACCTACTCACAGAGCGTTTTCGATGGCAACGTGCCGCGCCTGCGCGGCACATTTCATCCGCAGGCGGCACTGTTTGGCGAGGTCAAAGGCGTGGCCTATTACAAGACGCTGGACGATTACCTGAGCGCCGTAGCCCAGCGTAAAAGCCCGCGCGATGTGGGCGAAAGCTATGCCATGAAACCTCTGGCCGTGGACGTGCAAGGCCCAGTGGGCATGGCGCGCATGCACAGCCCCATGCTGGGATTCAACTACATCGACTACCTGAGCCTGACCAAGCAAGACGGGCAATGGAAGATTGCTAACAAAACGTTCACGCATGTGGATGCCTGAGCGTCCAGCAGGAGAACCCCATGCCCTACATACTGATTCAGGTCACACGTGAAGGCGTCAGCACCGAGCAAAAGGCGCAACTCATTCGAGGCGCTACCGACTTGGTGGTGAATGTATTGAACAAAAACCCCGCCACCACCTTTGTAATTATTGAAGAGGTCGATACCGACAACTGGGGCGTAGCGGGTGTGCCCGTTACAGCGGTGCGCGCCAAGGCGTGCGCGCAAACCGCTCGGCGGTAAAGCAATAACCTGACTATCTGGCGTGGTGTTGCGCAGGCCTCGCCTTGTGGGGCAACTGGGGTCTTGCATTGCAACTTTTCCATTCCCCGCGTTGGCAGAGAATTTGCACTGCTGTCAAGAGCGCCAGCTGCGAATTTTCACACCACCGTGACGGTCGCGCCTTTGCCTTTTGGCGCAATCACACCAATCTCATACACCTGCTCACCGGCATCACGCAGGTTCTTCGCCGTCGCGGCGGCGTGAGCCGAATCCACCACCACCACCATCCCAATGCCGTTATTGAAAGTGCGGTTCATCTCAAAATCGTCAATACCAGCCGTTTTCTGCAACCACGCAAACAGCTCCGTCTGCGGCCAGCTTCCTTTTTTGAGCTGCGCGGCCATGCCTTCCGGCAGCACGCGAGGAATGTTTTCGAGCAGTCCACCGCCGGTGATGTGAGCCAGCGCCTTGATCGGGTGAACGGCCAGCGCCGCCAGCACGTTTTTTACATACAGCCGCGTCGGCTCCATCAGCGCCTGTTTGAACGGTTTGCCGTCCAGCGTGGCGGGCAGGTCCGCACCGGCGCGCTCGATGCATTTTCGCACCAGGCTGAAGCCGTTGGAATGCACGCCGCTGCTGGCCAGGCCCAGCACCACGTCGCCGGCGACAACGTCCTTGCCGGTCAGAATCTTTGATTTTTCGACGGCGCCGACGCAAAAACCCGCCAGGTCGTATTCACCGGCCGGGTACATGCCGGGCATTTCGGCGGTTTCGCCGCCGATCAGGGCGCAGTGGCTCAACTCGCAGCCGCGTGCAATGCCGCCAACCACAGCCGCTGCCGTGTCGACGTCCAGCTTGCCGCAGGCGAAGTAGTCGAGGAAAAACAGCGGCTCGGCGCCTTGCACCAAGACGTCGTTGACGCTCATCGCCACCAGGTCAATGCCGACGGTGTCATGCATGTTCCATTCAAACGCCAGCTTCAGCTTGGTGCCGACGCCGTCGGTGCCGCTGACAAGCACCGGTTCCTTGTAGCGCTTGGGCACCTCGAACAGCGCGCCGAAGCCGCCGATGCCGGCCAGCACGCCTTCGCGCATGGTCTTTTTGGCCAGCGGCTTGATGCGTTCGATCAGGGCGTCGCCCGCGTCGATGTCAACGCCCGCGTCTTTGTAGCTCAGTGGGGTGGTGGTGGCTGGAGTGGTCATGGCTAAAGCGGTGAGTGGCGGGCCGGGGCTGCCCGATAGAATCAGAGCCTTCGATTCTAAAGGGGCGGGGTCGGTTGATCGGGCCAGTTGCGGTTTGAACCGTTCGCCCTGAGGTATCGAAGGGCAAGCTTGCGACGAGACCCTTCGATACCTCCGGGCGAACGGCAAAAGAAGCTCTCAAGGCGAACGGTAAAAAAGTTAACCCTTCAAGGGTCGGACCAACAGTGTTCGGCCCCTCTCATCGTTTCAAGGCTTTATGCAATTTACATCGACGCAAAAGCGTACCGCAGCCTGGTTTCTGATTGCCGCCCTGGCGGTGCTCACGCTGTGGTTTCTCGGCCCCGTCCTCACGCCCTTTGTCATCGCCGCCGTGCTGGCCTATGTGCTGACGCCGCTGGTCAATCGGCTGGATGCCGCCGGACGGGGGAAAATGCCGCGGCTGCTGGCGGTGTTGATTGTCGAAGTTGTCTTTATTTTGGTGGTGGTGTCGATCCTGTTGCTGATCGTGCCGATCTTTGCCAAAGAGATACCGCTGCTGCGAGAACAGCTGCCCCTGCTGGCCGACCGCCTGAATAACTCGCTGGTGCCGTGGCTGGCGAAGTTTGGGATCAAGGTGTCGCTCGACGCGGCCAGCGTCAAGGCCTTCGTGGTCAAGTACCTGAGCGCCAACTTTGAAGAAGCCTTCGGCTCGGTACTGTCGTCCGTCCGGCTGGGCGGCAGTGTGGCGCTGGCCATCGTCGGCAACCTGATCCTGATTCCGGTGGCGCTGTTTTTCCTGTTGAAAGACTGGGCCTCTTTTGTCGCGCGCATCGTCGAGCTGGTGCCGCCCAAGGCGCGTGATTCGTTTGACAGCTTCATCGACGAGTCCGATGAAGTGCTGGGCCAGTACCTGCGCGGGCAGTTGCTGGTGATGGGCACGCTGGCGGTGTATTTCAGTGTGGCGCTGACCGTGTTCGGGTTTGACCTGGCCGTGCCGGTCGGCGTCTTTACCGGGCTGGCGTTTTTCATTCCCTACCTGGGCTTTGGTCTGGGCATGCTGCTGGCCCTGCTGGCCGGGTTGCTGCAATTTGGCGGATGGTACGGCGTCCTGGTCGTCGCCGGGGTGTATGGTTTTGGTCAGGTCTTCGAGAGTTTTTTCCTGACGCCCCGCATGGTCGGCGAACGCATCGGCCTGCATCCGCTGATGGCGATCTTCGCCTTGCTGGCCTTTGGCCAGCTGTTCGGTTTTCTTGGGGTGCTGATCGCCTTGCCGACCAGCGCCGTGCTGGTGGTCGCCATACGCCGCATCAAGGCCGGCTATATGCTCAGCAAGCTCTACACCGGTTGATGCTGATGGCCAGCCCGCCGGAACGCCCAGCCATGAAGCAGATCGCGCTGGATATCGGGCTGGCCTCCAGCCCATCGTTCGCCAATTTTTTCTGCGGCCCGAACGAAGCGGCGCTCAAACATTTGACGCTCTGGACCGGCAACGCGCTGCGCTCGCCGGTGCCGACTTACCTCTGGGGCGAATCGGCCAGCGGCAAGACGCATTTGCTGAAAGCCGTGAGGGAAGCCCTGCGCGAGCAGGGGGCTGCCAGCGGCTGGATGGACGCCTCCATCCTGGAGCCACCCGACTTCGACGAGCGCTGGGCTGCGGTGGTGCTGGACGACTGTCACCTGTATACCGCGGTACAGCAACAGGCGGCGTTCAACTGGTTCGTCAATGCGCTCAACGCGCCCGATGGACGCCCGCGCTGGGTGCTGGCCGCCGGCAACGTGCCGCCGGCCGACCTGCAGCTGCGGGAGGATTTGCGGTCCCGCCTCGGCTGGGGTCATGTTTTTGCGCTGGAAGCCCTGACCGAACTGGAACGGCGCGCCGTGTTGCGGCAAGAAGCCGATGCGCGGGGCGTATTTTTGAGCGATGAAGCGATGGATTTCATCCTCAGCCGCTTTTCGCGTGACCTGGGCAGCCTGATGCAACTGCTCGACCAGCTCGACGGCTACGCGCTGCAAACCAAACGCGCCATCACCATTCCCCTGATCAAGTCGATGCTGGAGAGCGAATGACCTTGAAGACGAAAATTGCTTTATTTGACCTGGACCACACGCTGATCCCGTTTGATTCCGACTACGAATGGGGCGAATTCACCATCACGCGGGGCTGGCGCGACGGCGACGAGTTCAGGCGCCTGAACACCGGTTTTTTTGAGCAGTACAAGGCCGGCACGCTTAACCTGCATGAATATGTGCGTTTTGCCACCTCGGCGATTCGCGAGCAAGGCGCTACAAATTCAATAGCTGCTCACGCAGATTTTATGAGGGCTGTGGTACAAAAAGGCATCAAAAAGCAGGCGCTGGACCTGGTGCAGCAGCATGCGGACGCGGGCGCCGAACTGGTGATCGTCACGGCCACCAATGAATTCGTCACGCGGCCGATTGCCGAGGCTTTCGGCGTGAAAAACCTGATTGCCGTCGAACTGGAGCGAGACACGCAGGGCCAGCTGACCGGCGAGATCAAGGGAACCCCGTCGTTCCGTGAAGGCAAGGTTACGCGGGTGAGCCAGTGGCTGGCTGATCGCGCGCTGGACTGGAGCGGCGTCGAGACCTGGTTTTACAGCGACTCGATGAACGACTTGCCGCTGCTGGAGAAGGCCACCCACCCGATTGCCACCAACCCCGACGAGCGCCTGCGTACGCTGGCGAAAGAGCGGGGATGGCGCATACTTGACCTGTTCTAATCCTTTCGAGGGCTGAAAGCGCTGTTTTTCATGCTTTGAAAGCAGCCGCCGAACGACTTGAATCCCGCGACCTCATGATCAAAAAATTTATCGACCGTCTTTTTGGAAAATCAGCCAGCGCTGACGCCACTCAATCCTCCGCCTCACGGGTTAAAAAGTCACCTTTCGGCAAGCGCCATGATGTCGCCGCCAGCGAACACGGCATCGACCCCAAGCTGGTCGACGAACGCGCAATGGACGTGGTCCACACGTTAAAACGGGGCGGTTTTGAGGCTTTCATCGTCGGTGGTGCGGTGCGCGACCTGCTGGTCGGCCTGCGCCCGAAAGACTTCGACGTCGCGACCAACGCCACGCCCGAGCAGGTCAAGACCCTGTTCCGCCGCGCCTTCATCATCGGCCGCCGCTTTCGCATCGTGCATGTCATCTACGGCCGCGGCCGCGAGCATGAAGTCATTGAAGTGTCAACCTTCCGCGCGCACCTCGACGCGAGTCTGGCCGAGCAGGTCGGCGGCAACGAGCGCACCAGCAAGAGCGAACTGGCCGGCATGAAGCATGCCGTCGATGCGTCGGGCCGTGTGCTGCGCGACAACGTCTGGGGCCCGATGGAAGAAGATGCGGCGCGGCGCGACTTCACCATCAACGCGATGTACTACGACCCGGAAACGCAGGTGGTCGTCGATTACCACAACGGCATCAAGGACGCTAAAAAGAAGATCATCCGCATGATCGGCAACCCGGCGCTGCGCTACCGCGAAGATCCGGTGCGCATCATTCGCGCCGTGCGTTTTGCCGCCAAGCTCAGCGCGCTGGGCTTCAAGTTTGAAGACAAGACGGTCGCCCCGCTGCGTGAGATGAAAGGCCTGCTGGCCGACGTGCCGCAGTCGCGCCTGTTTGATGAAATGCTGAAGTTGCTGCAGACCGGCCATGCGCTGGCCAGCATCGAGCAGCTCAAATTCCTCGGCCTGGGCACCGGCATTTATCCGCTGCTCGATGTGGTGGTGGAAACGGCCGACGAGCCTTTTTTGAACCTGGCCCTGCTCGACACCGACCGCCGCGTCGGCGAAGGCAAGCCGGTGGCGCCCAGCTTTTTGCTGTCGTGCGTGCTGTGGGTCGATGTGCGCGACGGCTGGGCGCGGCGCATCAAGCGCGGCGAACATGTCATGCCGGCGCTGCAGGATGCGATCGACGATGCCTTCAACGCCAGGATCGGCGACGTGTCGGGTCGCGGCAAGCTGGGCGGCGACATGCGCGACATCTGGTCGATGCAGCCGCGCTTTGAAAAGCGCGTCGGCAGCTCGCCGTATTCGCTGCTGGAGCAACCGCGTTTTCGCGCCGGCTTCGACTTTTTGCGCCTGCGCGCGCAGACCGGCGAGATTGACATCGAACTGGCCGAATGGTGGGAGAAATTCAGCACCGCCTATGACGACGAACGCCACGCGATGATCGAAGCCGTGCGGCAGGAACAGATGCAGCGGCCGCAGCAGGCCCGCACGCGCGTGAAGCGGCACGATGCCGACGCAAGGCCTGACCCAGCCACGGAAGGCTCATCCCGGCGAAATTCACATGGCGTGATGGGTTCGCCGGATTCTGCGGAATCGTCGCAGCCGTCAGAGTCGTTTGATGCCTCAGCCGGGCAGGGCGAATTCGCGCCGGCTAAAAAACGTCGCCGCCGCCGCAAGCCTGCCAGCCGCGGTGAGGCCGGCGGCGGTACCGCCGAGCAGCCACAAACGCCTTTCGTGCCCGATCTGAAATAGGAGGCCGCGTGATCACCGCTTTCATTGCCCTGGGCGCCAATCTGGGTGACGCAGCGGCCGCGCTCAAGCAGGCGGTGATCCTGATTCATCGGCTGCCCTTGACGCAGGTGCGCCGGGTGTCGAGTTTTTACCTCACCGCCCCGCTCGATACCGACGATGGCTGCGAGGCATTGGCGCCGGGCGCTGACTACCTCAACGCCGTGGCTGAAGTTCAGACCGGGTTGGGTGCGCTCGAACTGCTCAGTCATCTGCAGCGCATCGAAGACGACGCTGGTCGCCAGCGTACGTACCGCAATGCGCCGCGCCAGCTCGATCTTGACCTGCTGCTTTTTGGCGATGAGCGCATTGAGTCCGAGCGCCTGACGCTGCCACACCCGCGCATGTTGCAGCGCGCCTTCGTGCTGGTTCCACTGGCTGAAATTGCGCCCGACAAGGTGACTGCGGCGCAACTGGCCGCGGTGGCGCACCAGTCGATCGAGCTGCAGGGCGAGTTGGGTGACGTGGCCAGCCGTCGCGCCCCGCTGCGCGTGCAGGACTTCGGTTAGCACTCAGCACCGTTCACCTGCCGTTCGGACTGATCCTTCGACACGCTCAGGACAGGGTACGCAACGCGTATCGAAGCCGTAGAGACCCTTCGATACCTCAGTGCGAACGAAATTGACTGAACCGCTTTTTTCCGGTAACCGCGACGGAACCGCTACGGCGCCAGCCGCTCGCGCAGCCAGCCACCATCGGACAGCTGCGTGTAGCGCAGACGGTCATGCAGCCGGCTGCGGCGGCCCTGCCAGAACTGCCAGTTGTCGGGAATGAGCCGGTAGCCGCCCCAGTGCGGCGGGCGCGGCGGATTCAGCAGAAATTTGGCGCCGTATTTCGCGGCGTTGGCCACCAGCACACCGCGCCCTGAGATCACTTCGCTCTGCGGACTGGCCCACGCGCCGATGCGCGAATCCAGCGGGCGGCTGTGAAAGTAGGCGTCGCTTTCCTCGTCGCTGATCTTTTCAACAATGCCTTCGACGCGCACCACACGCTCCAGCTCTACCCAGTGAAACTGCAGCGCTGCATACGGGTTGCCGGCCAGCTCGATACCCTTGCGGCTGTCGTAGTTGGTGAACCAGACAATGCCGCGCGCGTCCAGGCCCTTGATCAGCACCACGCGGGTGGAAGGCCGCAGGTTGCTGCCCACGGTCGCCAGCGTCATCGCGTTCGGCTCGGGCACCTTGGCGCCAATCGCTTCATTGAGCCACTGGTCGAACTGCTTGAGCGGGTCGGCGTTCGAGGCAGATTCATCGAGCTCGGCGCGCTCGTAGCTTTTACGCAGGTCGGCAATGGCCGCGGTGGCTGGGGAGGTGGTGTCTGACATACTGGAAGTATAGGGAGTGCATCACTTGCGCGCCCTGTGTCGATCCCTAAACCTTGAACATCCGATGCCCCAACTTCCTGTCGTGATTGTGCTGGCCGCCGGCCTTGGCGAACGCTTTGCGGCCTCGGGCGGCACCGTGCACAAGCTCGATGCTTTGCTGGCCGGCAAGCGCGTGGTTGATCATGTGCTCGATGCCGTGCGGGCCAGCGGGCTGGTGCACCACGTGGTGCGGCCTGACGCGCATGAAGCCGCGGGCGCCGGCATGGGGGACTCGATTGCTGCAGGTGTGAGGGCGACGCCGGATGCCAGCGGCTGGCTGATCCTGCCGGCCGACCTGCCGCTGATTCGCAGCGACACGCTGCGCGCTATCGCATCAGCGCCGCCGTGCGGCGTCACCGTGCCGCGCTATCAGGGGCAGCGCGGCCATCCGGTGAGGTTCGATGCCGTTTGTGGCCCGGATCTACTGAATTTAAAGGGAAATAGCGGTGCAGCCCAGGTGTTACTTGCGCAGGCAGCTATCAATTCAATAGCATTTGTGGACGTGGACGATGCAGGTGTGGTCACGGATATCGACACGCTTGACGACTTGCAGCGGGCTGAAACGCTGCTCCGCGAGCGTTCAAAATCTGCGGCTGAATGAGTCTGCCTGTTAGCCAGATGCCAGCTTCAACAGCTTCCTCAAGGCGTGGTCTTCGATGCCCAGGCCACGCAGCTTGTCGTAGGTGAGCTGGGCGTAGTCCAGCGTGGTTCCATAACGGCCGCACGAGTTGGAAAAAATCTGCCGATAGGTGTCTTCGCTCAGCACACCGGTGTGATTGGGGCTGCGTTTTGACAGCGTGAAAGCCAGCGCGCGTACTTCACCCCCATCGGTCTGGCAGGGCAGCCATTTCGGGTCGTAAACACCGTTGGGCATTTCGCGCTCCCACAAGCGGGGTAGTGCCTGCGCGACCTGCGCCTGGGGAATGCGGTAGACCATGCCCCGGCAGCTACCGCCCGACAACAGGCCGAACACCAGGCCCGGGCACTCGGGCGTGCCGCGGTTCACGCGGCTCCACATCTTCAGCGCCCGGTGGTAGCCGTAGACGGTGGCGAAGCGCTCCTCTGCAAATTCATGTTCCGGCCGCCAGATCAATGATGCATAGGCGAATAGCCACAGGTCACTGGCGCCGCCCCATTCGCGGGTGACAGCGTCGAGCATGTGCGCCGGATCGCGCGTGGCATGCACGGCAACAGACGGCGGAAGCAGCTCTGACAGGACGGCGGAATCAGACACCACTCCACTGTACCGTGAGCCCAATTCATGGTGGGTCATCGGGTCCAATTTGAAGGATACTTTTGTTGCAAAAACGCACTTTTTTCACGCCGTGACAAGTGGGCTGTTGAGGTGTTCAATCGACCTTTCTGACCCGCCGAGGTTGGTAACCCGGCGGTAACCGCGCCCCTGCCCCGGGCGCAGTAACCCGTTACCATATACGAGGTAATAAAGTTACAAGCCACCGAAAGCTCGAGAGGATTTACACCCATGGCAGTCCATCCAACCGTCGCGGCCATCACGGCCCGTATCGCAGAGCGCAGCCGACCGACACGAAGCGCTTACGTCGCGCAGCTGCATGTGGCCGCCAACCGCGAACGCAGCACCGACCGCATGGGCTGCGCCAATCTGGCGCATGCCGTGGCGGGCATTCCGCTCGATGACCGCTTCAAGGTGGTGACCGAGCGAGCGCCCAACATCGCGATCGTCACCGCCTACAACGACATGCTGTCGGCCCACTCGCCGTTCAAAAACTATCCGGATCTGATCAAGGACGAGGCGCGCAAGCACGGCGCGACTGCGCAGGTGGCCGGCGGCGTGCCCGCCATGTGCGATGGCGTGACGCAGGGCACCGAAGGCATGGAGCTGAGCCTGTTCAGTCGCGATGTGATCGCCATGGCCACGGCGGTATCGCTGTCGCACGACATGTTCGACGCGGCCTTGATGCTCGGTGTTTGCGACAAGATCGTGCCGGGCCTGTTGATTGGCGCGCTGCATTTCGGCCATCTGCCCACCGTGTTCGTGCCCGCCGGGCCGATGCCCTCAGGCATTCCGAACAAGGAAAAAGCCCGCGTGCGCGAACTGGCCGCGCAGGGCCTGGTCGGCCGTGATGCGCTGCTGGAATCTGAAATCAAGAGTTACCACAGCCCGGGTACCTGCACCTTCTACGGCACCGCCAACAGCAACCAGCTGCTGCTCGAAGCCATGGGCCTGCATGTGCCCGGCACGGCGTTTGTGAACCCCGGCGAGGGGCTGCGTGACGAGCTGACGCGCGAAGCGGCGCGTACCGTGCTGGGCATCATCAAGGCGAAACGGTTTGCACCGATTGGGCTCATCGTTGACGAGAAAGCCATCGTCAACGCGATGGTTGCGCTGATGGCCACCGGCGGCTCCACCAATCACCTGATTCACTGGGTGGCGGTTGCGCATTCGGCCGGCATCGTCATCGACTGGAACGATTTTTCAGACCTGTCTGACGTGGTGCCAACGCTGTCGCATGTGTACCCGAACGGCAGCGCCGACGTGAACCAGTTCCAGGCAGCGGGCGGCACCGGCTTCATCATTCGCGAGCTGCTCGACGGTGGCTTCATGCACGAAGAAGTGCTGACGGTGCGCAAAGGCGGCATTCGTGAATTCACACGCGAACCGGCCATGGAAGGCGCAACGATGGCCTGGCATGATGCCGGCGCCTCCAAAGACGAATCCATCGTGCGGCCTGTCCAAAAGCCGTTCAACCCCACCGGCGGCCTCAAGCTGCTCGAAGGCAACCTCGGCCGCAGCGTGATCAAGGTGTCGTCGATTCCTGATGACCGGCATGTGGTGCAGGCGCCGGCGCGCGTGTTCGATTCGCAGGAAGGTCTGCATGCAGCCTTCAACGCAGGCGAGCTCAATTGCGACGTGATCTGCGTCGTGCGCTGGCAGGGCCCGCAAGCCAACGGCATGCCCGAACTGCACAAGCTCACGCCGCCGCTGGCCGTGTTGCAGGGCAAGGGCTTCAGGGTGGCGCTGGTCACTGATGGGCGCATGAGCGGTGCGTCGGGCAAGGTGCCGGCTGCCATTCATGTGTCGCCTGAAGCCGCAGCAGGTGGCCCGCTGGCCAAGGTGCGTGACGGCGATATCATTGAGGTCAACGCGGTCACCGGCAAGCTGCAGGCTCTGGTACCCGAGGCGGAATGGGCGGTCAGGCAGCTTGATGCGATGCCGCCGCACCTGCGCGCGGGCAACAGCATCGGCATGGGCCGCGGTCTGTTCATTGGCATGCGCCGCCATGCCCTGACGGCTGAAGAAGGAGCGCTATCTTGGATGTAAATTCTTTGGAAGCAAATACTGCCGTGAACGATCACCTCGACCTCACCCCTGGCCAAAAGCTCACCGCCCTGCAGGTCATGCGGGATGCGCCGGTGATTCCGGTAATCGTGCTGACCGACGCTGCGCAGGCCGTGTTGCTGGCGCGCGCGCTGGTGGCCGGCGGCATACGCATGCTCGAAGTCACATTGCGCACGCCGCAGGCGCTGGCGTGCATCGAAGCGATTGCGCGGGATGTACCGGAAGCCGTGGTGGGTGCCGGTACCGTGCGCAGCGCCGCCGACGCGCAGGCCTGTGCGATGGCCGGTGCGCGGTTTGCCGTCAGCCCCGGCTACACGCACGCGGTGGGTCAGGCCTGCCACGACGCCGGCATACCGCTGCTGCCCGGTGTCGCCACCGGCAGCGAGATCATGGCCGCGCAGGAAGACGGCCTGAACGAACTCAAATTCTTCCCGGCCATGCAGGCCGGCGGGCCAGCAATGCTCAAGGCTTGGGGCGGGCCGTTTGGTGACGTCAATTTCTGCCCAACCGGTGGTGTGACAGTCGAAAACGCGCCCGCTTTTCTGGCTCTGCCTAACGTGGTCTGCGTGGGCGGGTCGTGGCTGACACCGGCCGATGCGCTGGCGCACAACAACTGGTCGCGCATCACGGCGCTGGCATTTCAGGCCAGGCAGCTGAAGCGGCACTTTTGATACGCTGAATGATCGGAAACAGCCCGTTTTATCAATGAAATCGGGCTGTAGCCCAGGTGAATCCTGCGCAAGCAGCTATTAAATAGTAGCAACAGTCAGGCGTAGCGCGCGGGTTTCATCGGGGTGATCAACGCATGGCGGCACCATTCATCATTTGCCGTTTACGGAAATACCCGTAGATTGTTCTTGTCAGAACAAGCCTGTAACCCGTTATATTGTTGTACTCTGATGCAAGAATATAAGAATCGACGAGGCTCAAGGTTCTGTTAGCGGACTTAAAAAATACTTAAAAGGCAAAAGTTATGTTGAAACTCATCGTGAAATCTTTCCTGACCTTCGCCGGCGCATTGCTGCTGTTGGCAGCGGCGCACGCGCAAGACAAGGTGGTCTATCACATCGACAACGCCGAAATTCAGGCTACCAAGGGCCTTCGCAACATCCGCAACCATCTCGACGTCGCACCTGACACCAAAATCGTGGTGGTCACGCATGCCGATGGCGTCGATTTCCTGATGGAGGGTGCCAAAGACAAAAAGAACCCCAACATCGACTACGCCCCGCTGGTCAGTGCCCTGAAGGCGCGCGGCGTACGCTTCGAAGTCTGCGAGATCACGTTGACCAACCGCAAGCTGGCAAAAGAACTCTTCACGATGGACTCCGAATTCACACCGTCCGGCGTGGTGCGAATCGGCCAGTTGCAGTCGCGTGAAAAGTTTGCTTACATCAAGCCATGAAAGCAGCCCTGGCCAAACGCATTTCGCCTCAAGCCGCGAAACCGGCGACCGAGTCGGATGAGGTTTTTGACCTGGCTGCCGAGGTGTTTCGCGTCATGGCCGCGCCGATGCGGCTGAAAATCATCAGCAGCTTGTGCAACGGTGAAAAAAACGTCAGCCAGCTGCTGGAAGAAATAGACACGACGCAGCCCAACATGTCTCAGCACCTCAACACGCTTTACAAGGGCGGCGTGCTGGGCAAGCGGCGGGACGGTGTGCAGATCTACTACCGGATCGTCAATGACCGCGTGGTGACGCTTTGCCGGGCGGTGTGTACGCAGATCGCTATTGAAGCGGATATGCAGTAGTGCGGTAGTGGAGTAGTCCTCAGCGCGATCTATGGCCAGTGTCGGGAGCCACAGCGCGAACCTGCAACCGTTTTGACCGGATTTTTCCTGCTTTGTCGCTTTGTGGTCGCTGACAAGCTGCCAGGTGTGCATCGGGCCGGGCGCATACCTGAATCATTCCTGTGTGTTTCCCTGACTGGTTGCCAGGTGATCAGGCGCCGATAAAAAATTCGTACTGACTTATGTATATCCGCATATCTGGTTTATTGGTTTTGTTGGAATGATCGCAAAAGCACTCTTTGTGGCGTGCCTGCTGGCTGTTCAATCGGCGGCATCGGTACTGGCCCAATCGGCCGTGAGCAAAGCCGTGGAGCCCGTCAAAGTGTCTCCGTCGGCCTGGTACGTGCAGGGCGAATCGGCATTGGGCAGCCCGGCCAATCGAAACTTCATCTCCAATGCGGGCTTTGTCGTGACGCCCGCGGGGGTGGTCGTGATCGACGCACTGGGCGCGCCTGCGCTGGCGCGCGAACTGCTGGACAGAATTCGGGCCATTACCGACAAGCCGGTGACGCATGTGATCGTGACGCACTACCATGCCGATCACATCTACGGCCTGCAGGAGTTCAAGCGCACCGGAGCGCGGATCATTGCCCACAGGAAGGCGCTGGAATACCTCAATTCCGACACCGCGCTGTCGCGCCTTGAGGCATCCCGCGCGCAGCTGGCTCCACTGATTGACGGCAACACCCGGCTGGTGCCTGCCGATGAATGGCTGGACGCGGCGCAGGAACTGGTGGTTGGCGGTGTGCGATTTGTTTTGCAGCCTGTCGGCCCCGCGCACACGCCCGAGGATCTGGTGGTCTTCATGCCCGGCGAGAAAGTTCTCTTTGCCGGTGACCTGGTTTTTCGCGGACGGGTTCCTTTTGTCGGGCAGGCCAATAGCGGGCAGTGGATCAAGTCGCTGGACACCTTGCTGGCTTTCGATGCGCAGGTTGTGGTGCCGGGGCACGGGCCGCTTTCGACCACCGCTGTCCAGGACATGGCCATGACGCGTGACTACCTGGCGTACTTGCGCGAAACCATGGGCCGCGCCGCGCGCAATCTGGAACCCTTTGATGACGCATACGCGTCGGCCGACTGGTCACGTTTCGAGCAGTTGCCGCTGTTTCGTGCGGCCAATCGAATGAATGCCTACAACACCTACCTGCTGATGGAGCGTGAAGGAAATTGATGACGGGTGTAAACCCGAATATCGAAAAATTGTGAAAGCAATATATTAGTGATTAAGAATATACAGATGAAAGTTGCTCATGAGTTTTGGCCGGCTGCAAAAAGCACCTGAAAGTTTTCTTGACCGCGATGGCGTCAGGCAGACGTTCGCCCAGGCCAGAAACGGCCGGCGGGATTTCATTCGCAGTGCTTTTGCGGCAGCGGCCGTGGGTGCGTCGGGTTCGGCAGCGATGGCGCAGACGGCGGCTGAAGGCGATCCCAACATCCTGAAACTTCCGGCTCATTCAACCGGCCTGGGCCAGGCGGTTGTGACGGACGGTTATGGCAAGCCTTCCAAATACGAAGCCAATGTCCAACGCCGACAAAGCCCGGGTCTGACACCGACCCCGCAGGCCTCGGTGTCGTTCGCTCCCTTGCAGTCGCTTTTCGGCATCGTCACGCCCAACGGCCTGCATTTTGAACGCCACCACCAGGGCTGGTGGGACATTGATCCTTCGAAGCATCGCCTGATGGTCAACGGTCTGGTCAAAAAACCAATGGTCTTCACCATGGACGAGATCATGCGGTTACCAGCCGTATCGCGTTTTCATTTCATTGAATGCGGCGCCAACACCGGCATGGAGTGGGGCAACGTGGCAGTGCCGACATGCCAGTACACCCACGGCATGATCTCCTGCGGCGAATTCACCGGCGTACCGCTGATCAGCCTGCTGGACATGGCGGGTGTCGATCTGGTCAATGGAAAATTCGTGCTGGCTGAAGGGGCGGATGGCTCCTCGATGACGCGAACCATACCCATGAGCCTGATCCGCTCTGGCGAGGTACTGGTGGTCTACGCCCAAAACGGCGAAATGCTGCGGCCTGAAAACGGTTACCCGCTGCGTCTGGTGGTGCCCGGCGTGCAGGGCGTGAGCTGGGTCAAGTACCTGCGGCGTCTGGAAGTGGGCGATCAGCCATATGGCTCCAAGGACGAAACGCTTCATTACATTGACCTCATGCCCGATGGACAGCACCGGCAGTACAGCAGCATTCAGGAATGCAAAAGCGTGGTCACCACGCCGTCGGGCGGGCAGGTCTTGCTCGACAAGGGTTTTTACAACATCACCGGGCTGGCCTGGTCGGGCCGCGGCAAGGTCAAACGCGTGGATGTGTCGATCGATGGCGGGCGCAACTGGCGTACCGCGCGGCTGGAAACACCCGTGCTCAGCAAGTGCCTGACCCGCTTCAACCTGGACTGGGTGTGGGATGGAAAGCCCACCATTATTCAAAGCCGTGCGATGGACGATACGGGCTATGTACAGCCCATGAACCGGCAGTTGCGCGAGGTGCGCGGCGCCCGGTCCATCTATCACAACAACTCGATTCAGTCGTGGCTGGTTCAGGAAAACGGCGAGGTGAAAAATGTTCAGGTTTCATAGGACCGTTGTTGCCCTGGGTGTCTCCCTGGTTGTTGCCCTGCTTGGGGCGTGTGCAGCAGGGTCAGTATTTGCGGCGGACAAAGTTGGAAAGCCCGGTTCTCTTGAGTTTTCAGGTATCGGACGCGGCGCAACGCCGCAGGAAATTGCCGCCTGGGACATTGACGTGCGCCCCGACTTCAAGGGCTTGCCGGCGGGCGCTGGAAGCGTTGCCAAAGGCCAGGAGGTCTGGGAAGGAAAATGCGCTTCCTGCCACGGCGTTTTCGGCGAGTCGAACGAAGTATTCGCCCCGTTGATTGGCGGTACCACGGCCGAAGACATCAAAACCGGCCACGTAGCCAATCTCAAGCGCAGCGATTACCCCGGGCGTACCACTTTGATGAAGGCATCCAGCCTGTCGACGCTGTGGGACTACATCAACCGTGCCATGCCGTGGACCCAGCCGAAGTCGCTGACTGTCGAAGAGGTTTATGCAGTCACGGCTTACATGCTTAATCTCGGCAATGTGGTGCCGGCCGATTTCACGCTTTCTGACAAGAATATTCGCGAAGTTCAGCAACGCCTGCCCAATCGCAACGGCATGACGACTGCCCATGCGCTGTGGCCCGGCAAGGAACTGGGCGGGTCGAGCAAGCCTGACGTGGCCGCCAGGGCCTGCATGAAAGACTGTGCGCCAGAGCCGAAGGTCAGTTCCATCCTGCCGCCGTTTGCCCGCAATGCCCACGGTAACCTGGCCGAGCAGAATCGCGCCGTCGGGGCACAGCGCGGTGCTGAAACTGCCCGGCCGGAAAGGGCGCTTCTGCAAGGTGGTCAACCGCTGCAGCAACTGGCAAAAGCAGAAGTGGCAAAAGCAGAAATGGCGAAACCGGAATCCGCAAAACAGGAAACCGCAGCCTCTGGTGAACCCAAAGCAGCCAATGCGCCCATCGGCATGGGCGACAGCAAAGCCATTGCCGCTTTGATGCAAAAGAACAATTGCACGGCCTGCCATGCTGCGGCAAGCAAAGTGCTGGGTCCGAGCTGGGCCGACGTGGCCTCGAAGCACCAGGGCAAGACCGACTACCTCGCAGGCAAGATAAAGGAAGGGGGTTCTGGTGTCTGGGGTGCCATCCCGATGCCTCCTCAAACCCTGACCGATGACGAGGCCCGACGAATTGCTGGCTGGCTGGCCTCAGGTGCGTTGCCTTAGGGACTTGTTCAACGTTTCCTCAGGCGCAGGGATTGTCCCGATTCGGTTTTCGGATTCATTTATTAGCATTCACTTAATTACCCGGAGAACATTTATGCATACGCGACGCGAATCCCTCAAACACAGCGCCATCGTGGCAGGCCTGCTGGCCTCTGCCGGCATGTTTCCCGGCTACGCCCTGGCCTATAACAAAGGCGCTTTCGACGCTAAAACCGTTGCCGATGCAGTCAAGGCCTTTGGTGGCGGTGCGCCTGCCGAAAGCAAGGACGTGACCATCACCGGCCCCGATATTGCCGAGAACGGTGCGGTCGTGCCGATTGGTGCGGCCACCACCCTGGCAGGCGTCAAACACATGCTGATTCTGGTGGAGAAAAATCCGAGTGCGCTGGTGGCCAAGTTTGACGTGACCGATGCGGTCGAGGCCAACTTTTCCACCCGCGCCAAGATGGGGCAGTCGTCTGACGTGTATGCGGTGGTGATCACCAACGATGGCAAGGCGCTGTTCGCGAAGAAGGAAGTCAAGGTCACGCTGGGCGGCTGCGGCGGCTGATCGCTGCCGGACACTGACTTATTTCCACCAGCCCCAATTCACCAATCAAACAGGAGTCAAAAAATGGCAGATCCGATGCGCATTCGCGCCCAGGCCGCTGGCAACAATGCCACCGTCCGTGTTCTCATGAGCCACGAAATGGAAACCGGCCAGCGCAAAGACGCTGCTGGCAAGACCATTCCGGCGTGGCATATCACCGACGTCACCGCATCGCTCAACGGCAAGACCGTGATGAGCGCCGAATGGGGGCCTGCAGTATCCAAAAATCCGTTCCTGCAGTTCACCATCAAAGGCGCAAAAGCCGGTGACAAGGTCGCAGTGACCTGGAAAGACAACCGGGACGATACGCGGACCGACGAAGCTGTTGTCTCCTGAAGCGCCGCCATGACTTTCGCTAAAGATTTCCTGCTGCTGGTTCTGGGCTCGCTGGCCGCGACGGCATCCATGGCGCAAAAAACGGCCACTCAGTCCATCGAAGAGTACCGCGCGATGCTCGCTGATGGCAACCCGGCCGATTTGTTTGAAGCCAAGGGCGAGGCGCTGTGGAAGCAAAAGCGCGGACCGAAGAATGCATCGCTCGAAGCCTGTGATCTGGGCAAGGGCCCGGGTGTCGTCAAGGGGACATTTGTCGAATTGCCGCGCTACTTTTCAGACACACAGCGGGTTCAGGATCTTGAATCCCGGCTAGTGTCCTGCATGGAAATGCAACAGGGCTTCAATGGCAAGGAAATAGCCAACACGCCGTTTGGCAAGGGCGAGCAGAACAACGTCACCGCGCTGGCCACCTGGGTTTCCGCAGAATCCAAAGGCAAGAAATTCAACCTGCCGCAGTCGCATGCGCAGGAGCGCGTGATGTACGAGGCGGGCAAGCGCCTTTTTTATCAACGCGGCGGTTCGCATGATTTTTCCTGCGCCTCGTGTCACGGGGAAGACGGCAAGCGCATCCGTCTGCAAGACCTGCCGAACCTGACGAAGAACCCGGGCGCAGGCGACGGCTTTGGTGCCTGGCCGGCCTACCGTGTCTCCAACGGCCAGATGTGGGGCATGCAACTGCGGCTCAACGACTGCTACCGCCAGCAACGGTTTCCGTACCCTGGCTTCGGCAGCGACGCGACCATTGCATTGGGCGTGTTTCTGGGTGTCAACGGCAAAGGCGGCACCTCTACCGCACCCGCCATCAAGCGCTGAACAGGAAAGCATGAGCATGAAATTGCATTCACGTACCTTTACCTCCTGCCTGGTGGCCGCAGCAGCCGCGCTGGGTTGCGCGTCCACGCCCGGCTCCGCCGACCTGGACCGCATCACGGCTGACATGGTCAAAGCGTCCTTCCGTGACGAAGGCATCGCGAAACTCGACCGCCTGGTGCAGGACGACTCCAACCGCGAATGCAGCGCCGCGGAAGCCTCCGGCAAACCGATGGATGCCGCGCGGGCCAAAGTGATCGAGGAGGCGAACCTCAAGACTGTCAAGTGGCCAAGCGATGGCAAGTTTCTGGGCGACTGGAAAGAGGGCGAGAAGATTGCGCAAAGCGGCCGCGGCCTGACCTGGACGGATGACGCGAAGGCAGCCAACGGCGGTAATTGCTACAACTGCCACCAGATCACCAAGGAAGAAATCTCCTTTGGCACCATCGGCCCGAGCCTCTACAACTTCGGAAAGATGCGTGGCGTAGCCAACCCGAACAGCCCGGAATCGAAGGCCATGGTCGAATACACCTGGGGCAAGATCTGGAACTCCAAGGCCTACAACGCGTGCTCCAACATGCCGCGCGCCGGGCACGCCGGAATCCTCAATGAACAGCAGGTGCGGCATATCGTCGCGTTGCTGCTTGATCCGCAATCTCCCGTCAACAAATAATTCCATTTCGAAATCATCCGTGCACTTTGCCGGCTTCGCTAGCCGTACCTTGCACTGTATTGGTACTGTCGTCGCTTCGCCCTCGCATTCACGAATGATTGAGAAATGGCATAAAAACCTCAAGGGACCCTCTGCATAACTCTGGCGGGCCTGTGGCAGGCGGATCGGGATGGGATGCAAGGCGCCTTTTTGCAGCCAATTGCCCCGCTATTGGCAAGAAAAGCAACGCCGCAGATCGCAGGGAGTTATGCAGAGGGTCCCTAGAACAAGCCACGCAGAAGACCCGGACTCACCGGGTCTTTTTCCATCGGCCGCACAGAAGGTCAGAAGGTCAAAAACATGAATCTAAGCAAGCGTGAGTTTTTTCAGGTGCTCGGTGCGGGCGCAGTCGCCGGCATGGGCATGGGCCGCTGGGCAGAGGTCGATGCTGCGACCGCAGCGGCGGGGCTGTATGACATTCCCCGGTTCGGCAACGTGTCGTTTCTGCACATGACCGATTGCCATGCGCAGTTGAATCCGATTCACTTCCGTGAACCCAGCGTGAACCTCGGCATCGGCAACATGAATGGCCGCCTGCCGCATCTGGTTGGCGAGAGCCTGCTGAAAATGGCCAACGTACGGTCCGGCACAGCCGAAGCCCATGCGCTGACTTATCTTGATTTTGAACAGGCGGCTCGTCGTTACGGCAAGGTCGGCGGCTTTGCGCATCTGGCGACGCTGGTCAAACGCATGAAGGCCAGCCGGCCGGGCGCCTTGCTGCTTGATGGCGGCGATACCTGGCAAGGCTCGGCAACCTCGTTGTGGACCAACGGCCAGGACATGGTTGATGCGGCCAAGCTGCTGGGTGTCGATGTGATGACCGGCCACTGGGAGTTCACGCTGGGCATGGAACGCGTCAAGGAAATCATCGACAAGGATTTCGCCGGCAAGGTCGACTTCATCGCGCAGAACGTCAAGACCAACGACTTCGGCGACCCGGTTTTCAAACCCTATGTGATGCGTGAAATGAATGGCGTGCCCTGCGCCATCATTGGCCAGGCTTTTCCGTACACGCCGATTGCCAACCCGCGTTATTTTGTATCTGACTGGGCTTTCGGCATTCAGGACGACAACATGCAGAAAATGGTCGACGAGGTGCGCGCCAAGGGTGCGCAGGTGGTCGTGCTGCTCAGCCACAACGGCATGGATGTTGATCTGAAGATGGCCACGCGCGTCACGGGCATCGACGCGATCATGGGCGGGCACACGCACGACGGTATGCCGGTCGCCAGTGTGGTGAGTAACGCCGCTGGCAAGACGCTGGTGACCAACGCCGGCTCCAACGGAAAATTTCTGGCGGTAATGGATTTTGAAGTCAGGGACAAAAAAGTCACCGACTTCCGCTACAAATTGCTGCCCGTGTTTGCCAACATGCTGCCGGCCGACAAAGAAATGCAGGCGCTGATCGACAAGGTGCGGGCGCCGTACGAAAGCAAGCTCGCTGAAAAGCTCGCCATCACCGAAGGCACGCTGTACCGGCGAGGCAATTTCAACGGCACGGGTGACCAGTTGCTGCTCGACGCGCTGATGGATGTGCAGGGCGCCGAGATCGCGTTTTCCCCTGGCTTCCGCTGGGGCACCTCGCTGCTCGCCGGGCAGGTCATCACGCGCGAATGGCTGATGGACATGACCGCCACGACCTATTCATTCGCCACGGTGTCAGAGATGACCGGCGACACGATCAAGACGATTCTCGAAGACGTGGCCGACAACCTGTTCAACCCCGATCCGTACTACCAGCAGGGCGGTGACATGGTGCGCGTCGGTGGGCTGGAGTACAGCTGCAACCCGCTGGCCAGCATGGGCAAGCGCATTGATGACATGCGCCTGAACGGCAAGCCGCTGGAGGCCTCACGCAAGTACAAGGTGGCCGGCTGGGCACCGGTAGCCGAAGAAGCGCGCACGGCACCTGGCAACAAACCGGTCTGGGATGTGGTTGAGCAATGGCTGAAGGCGCGTGGCGGAAAAGTGCAGGCGCGCAAGGTGAACATGCCCAGGCTCACAGGCGGCTTGCCCAACCCGGGCTATGTGAAGCTGTGATGCGCCCCATGACAAACACACACACCCTCTGTGCCCCTGGCGGATTTTGCCGCTTGTCTTCACTGCTTTTGTCGCTCTCGATTTTTGCTTCCACTGCAGTTTTTGGCCAGCAAGCCACGTTTCAGGTTCGCTCCATCACGCCTGAAGCGGCTTTGAGAGCCGGCCGCGCCGCGCTGGAGATCTGCGCGAAGAACGGGCACCAGGTAGCCGTCGCGGTGAATGATCGGGCAGGACTCCCCTTGGTCATGCTTCGGGACCGATTCGCCGGACCGCACACGCCAGACACCGCCACCAACAAGGCCTACACGGCACTGTCGTTCAAGCTGGACACCACCAGCTTCGCGCGCCTGACGCAGCCCGGCGAGGCCGCGTCAGGCATACGGAACTTGCCGCGTGTGGTGGCCATCGGCGGAGGACGCCTGATTGAATCGGCAGGCTCCATCGTCGGCTCTATCGGTGTCTCGGGTGCACCTGGCGGCGATGCCGACGATGTTTGCGCCAAAGCAGGTATCGCGGCCATACAGGACGACCTCGAACTCTGATGAGCGACTGGAGCAGTAGGCAAACTGAATAAAATAGGGCTCCAGCCCAGGTAGAACCTTCGCAAGAAGCTATTAAAACGATAGCAATCAGGTTCTTCGACTGACGACTTGGAAATTGCAGATAGCGAAAGGTCAGGGCATGAATTCAGAACTACCAGCAAACATCAGCGAAACCAGGGCTGATGACGGCGTAAGCACCATCCAGCTCGAATCCACGCTGACCTGCCCCGAATGCGGCCACGCCAAGACAGAGACGATGCCGACAGACGCCTGCCAGTGGTTTTATGAATGCGGGCACTGTCATGCCGTACTCAAGCCCAAGCCCGGTCACTGCTGCGTTTACTGCTCTTACGGCACCCAGCCCTGCCCGCCGATTCAGGCGCAGGGCGGCAAAGGCGGTTGCTGCGCTTGAGCGGTTTCAGACGATTTGCCCTGATCGTGCAACCCAAGCCGCTGGCCGGATAAAAAAACGGCCAGACAGGCCATTTATAGGGTCAAACAGGCCGCTAGCCCACGTAGAATTTGCGCGAGCAGCTATTAAAATAGTAGCGCGCCGGTTGCTTTGTCAGCCCGCGTTCAGACCCGTACCGCCGGCGCTTTCAGCCCGCTGGATCAACTCGATCTTGTAGCCGTCAGGGTCGGTCACAAAGGCAATCACCGTCGAGCCACCCTTGACCGGGCCGGCCTCGCGCGTCACGTTGCCGCCCGCCGCCTTGATCTTGTCGCAGGCGGCGTAGGCGTCCGGCACGCCGAGCGCGATGTGGCCATAGGCCGTGCCCATGTCGTAGCTCTCGGTGCCGTGGTTGTAGGTCAGCTCAATCTCGGCCTGCGCCGGATTGCCTTCAAAACCCACGAAAGCCAGGCTGTATTTGTATTCAGGATTTTCAGAGGTGCGCAGCAACTTCATGCCGAGCACCTGAGTGTAGAAATCGATGGAGCGCTGGAGATTGCCAACGCGAAGCATGGTGTGGAGTAGACGCATGGCGAGATTATGAAGGGCTGCGGGGAAATTTGCAGCAGGTCAAGACCCGATCAGGCAGGACCTTTGCAATGGTGGCAATCCCCGCCGGCTACAGGGCACCGACCATGGGCGCCCGACGCGGTCGCATGCAAAAAACCGGCGATCTTCCACGAAATTTAATCTCGGCACAAAGCACGAAATTCCGCTACTATTTTCTGGAGTCCAACTACAAAAAGGGCCTGCATCATGACCGAGAACAACCACTACCAGCCACTGCCCAAAGCCACGATTTCGTCTCAGGGCTGTTACCTGCTTGAGGCATTCAACCCGCCGGCAGTCAACGCGGATTCCCCGGCGCTGCGGGTAATGACCGACCTGTCGCAGGTGCCGTCAGCGACCATCACAGCCGACGCGAGCCTGGAGGACGCGAACCAGTCCATGCTGGTGCGCGGGGTCCGGGCGCTGTTTGTCGTCGGCAGCTCCAACGACATGATCGGTCTGGTCACGTCGGTCGATGTGCTGGGGGAAAAACCGGTGCTGATTGCCCAGAAGCGGGAGTCCAGACGCAGCGACCTGCGCGTGGCAGATGTCATGGTGCCTGTCGGCGAGGTGGAAGCCTTGCGTATTGAAGATGTGAAGCGAGCCACCGTCGGCAATGTGGTGACCACCTTGAGACTCGATGGCCGGGCCCACGCCATAGTGATAGGCAAGGGAGCAGGCGGCGATCAGACCGTACTCGGGATATTTTCTGCGTCCCAGATTGCGCGCCAGCTGGGCGTGCAGATCCAGTCGCAGGAAATCGCCCGGACCTTTGCTGAAATAGAAGCGGTGATCGCCAACGTCTGACAGCACGAAGTTTCCTCGTGGGCGTTTTCAGCGCTTCGTGATCACCACTTCCAGATACTCACTGGGCACCAGCAGTGTTTTTGACCCAGCCTGATTCATCCGATTCAGCAGCTCGGTCAAGTCGCTTTCCAGTGCCTTGGCGCTGTCTGCGGGCAGGGCGGCAAATGCCTTGTGCACCGGGCCGTACCAGGTGCGAAAAACCTCGATGAAATGTGCAGCGGAGCGGTAGCGGAAGTTGAACATTCGTTTAGTGACTGCGATCGATGCTGCGCTGCTGCCGAACAGCGATTGCAGGTGCGCTTCCACGCCCCACAGCGAAGGTGGCTGCAAACCGGCCGGTGGCGGCATCTGGCGGCCGAGCGTCTTGAACATCTGACCGACAAAGCCTTCGGGTGTCCAGTTGGCCATGCCTATGCGGCCACCTGAGCGGCATACCCGTGCCAGCTCTGACGCTGCCTTCGCCTGGTCGGGTGAGAACATCACGCCGAACGTTGACAGCACAGCGTCGAAGCTGCCGTCTTCAAAGGGCAGTGCTTCGGCGTCTGCGACCTGAAACTTCACTTCCAGGCCCTCGGCGCGTGCACGCAGGGCGCCGCGGTCCAGCAGTTCCTTGACGTAGTCTGTCGAGGTGACCTGGCTACCGCGCCGCGCTGCGGCCAATGTGGCGTTGCCGTTGCCGGCCGCCACATCCAGTACTTTTTCATCCCAGTGCAAATCGCAGGCTTCAGCGAGTTGCTCGCCGACGATTTGCAGGGTGGTGCCGATGACGGCGTAGTCGCCGCTGGCCCACGCGGTCTGCTGGCGGGTTTTGACGGCATTGAAATCAATTGGTGCGTTCATGGTGTCTGGCTCCTTGAATGTGTTTTGAATGAAAGGCCTGAAAATTTTGGCGTTTGCGCGCCCTTGTGTCCTGCCCGCGCGTCGCCGACAACTGGCACAGCGTCCGGATTTCACTGGCAACTAGTCTTTTCGGATTAACGCCGGGTGAAAAAAGTGTCCTGAACCAGGCCGCCCGTCCTGCCTTGCTGCCGATTCGTCCGGCAGCATCAAATGCAGGTGCTCCGGCATTGGACGCGGCGGGTCCAGATGCCTAGAATTTCAGACAGACCCAAGTGGACTCAACCAGGAGAGCGTGTATGGCCGCACAAGACATTGCAGAAGCATTGCAGCGAATCGAATCGGTGTTGCGCCGGCGCCCGGACAGCGGGCTACACGATGACGCGCCAGCAACTGCGCGCTGGGACGGCGGCACGCGCATGATTGCCAGCCACCCCAGCGGCAAACAGGTCGTGACTGATATGCCCGGTGAAATGGGCGGCAGCGGCGATCAGGTCACGCCGGGCTGGTTGTTCCGTGCGGGGCTGGCGTCGTGTACCGCCACGCGCATTGCCATGGCCGCCGCCGCGCAGGGCATCGCGTTGCAGACGCTGGAGTTGCGCGCCAGCAGTCGTTCCGACACGCGCGGCCTGCTGGGGCTGGCCGATGCGGATGGTCAGGCGGTGAGTGCAGCGCCGCAAGACGTGCAATTGCATGTCCGTATTGCGGCACACGGCGTGGCTTCGCAGCGCTTGCGCGCGCTGGTTGAAGACAGCTATCGGTGTTCCCCCGTGCCGCGCGCGGTGCAGGACGCGGTTCCAGTGGCATTGCTCATTGAAGTTGACGACGGCGAAGCTTCCGCGCCGGCTGTATCCAGCTGCTGATGTGCAGGATTCCAGCAAGCATGTAGCAGGAGGCACTGGCCATGGACGCACTGTCTGAAACGCTTCGCGTGGTACGCCTGGTCGGCGCCATCTTCATCAACGGCCGGTTCACCGCGCCGTGGTGCTACCAGTCACCCAGCGCCGACACGGCCGCGCCGTTTCTGGAGCCCACCGCCGAGCGCGTGGTGATCTTTCATCTGATTACCGAAGGCGAGTGCTACGTTGAACTCGGCGATGAGCCGCCTCTGCGTTTGATCGCTGGCGACGCCATCATTTTTCCGCTGGGTGATGCGCACCGGATGACATCGCAGCCCGGTCTGGCGCCAGCGTCTGGCGGCGCAGGCCTGAGCGAATTGCTGACGCGCCGCCCGCGCCAGCTGGGCTACGGCGGCGGCGGCGCCACGACTCGACTGGTATGCGGCTATCTGGCCTGCGATGCGCGGCTGGCGCGCATGCTGCTGGCCGGGCTTCCGGCTATGGTGCGGGTCAATGTGCGCGGATCGAATGCGGGTGTCTGGCTGGAGGCCTCTGTTCGTTATGCGCTGGCTGAGGCGCGCTCCCCACGGCCGGGCGGCGCCGGCGTGCTGGCCAAGCTGGCCGAGGTGCTGTTCATTGAGGTCTTGCGCCTCTACATGAACGAGCAGGCTGAAGGCCGCACCGGCTGGCTTGCAGGTGTGGGTGACCGTATCGTCGGCGCTGCCTTGAATGCGCTGCACAAGAGCCCCGCTCAGGCCTGGACGCTCGATGAACTGGCGCGCACGGCGGGCACGTCACGGTCAGTGCTGGCCGAGCGTTTCCAGCATCTGGTGGGAAGCTCGCCAATGCAATACCTGACGCAGTGGCGCATGCTGCTGGCGGCTAATCTGCTGCGCCGCAGTACGGCGCCGTTGATCAGCATTGCAGAAGATGTGGGCTACCAGACCGACACGGCATTTATTCGTGCGTTCCGGCGCGTGTTCGGCGCGCCGCCGGCTGCCTGGCGTCGAAGCCAGGCCGCGCTGGAGCAGGTTCACTGATCAGGTGCATTGGTCGCCTGGTTCGCAGCGGCAGTATCAAGGCGTCATCGCCGGCCCGCCTGAATCGGACTAACGGAGCGCTGTGCCAGAATCCACGCAAGCAACCAACTTGCGAGAAATAATCAGATGCTCATCAATTGCGTGGTGTACCAGAACGGCACCAAACTGGCCGATATTCCGGTCACCGAGATCAGCGAGTACATTTCCCGCCCCGACGCCTTCGTATGGGTTGCGCTGCAGGACGCAACGCCTGCCGAACTGGACGAAATGCAGCACGAATTCAGTCTGCATGAACTCGCTGTCGAGGATGCCCACCACGGCCACCAGCGCCCGAAGGTCGAAGAGTACGGCGCTTCGCTTTTTTCGGTCTTGCATCTGATCGAGCCCGTGCCGGGCAATCTCAAAGAACTCAACGTGGGCGAGGTGAATATTTTTACTGGCAGCAACTACGTGCTGTCTGTTCGCAACCGCAGCCAGAACGGCTTTCTGGGCGTGCGCGAGCGTTGCGAGCGCGAGCCGGAGCTGCTGCGCAACGGTTCGGGTTTTGTGCTGTATGCGTTGATGGACGCGGTGGTGGACCGGTATTTTCCGATCCTCGATGAGATGGAGACCGAGCTGGAAACCATCGAGAAAGACATCTTCACCAAAGGCACGGCGCGCTCCAACATCGAGCGCCTGTACGAGCTGAAAGGCCGCGTGATGATCTTGAAGCACGCGGTAGCGCCGTTGATGGAAGGCGCCGGGAAACTTCATGGCGGCAGGGTGCCCACCATCTGCAGCGGCGTACAGGATTATTTCCGCGATGTGGTGGACCACCTGTCGCGCATCAATGCCTTGATCGACACGATTCGGGACACCATCGGAACGGCCATTCAGGTGAACCTGGCGATGGCGACGATTGAAGAAAGCGAGATCACCAAACGCCTGGCCGCCTGGGCCAGTATTTTTGCGGTGTGTACCGCATTCGCCGGCATCTGGGGCATGAATTTCGAGATGATGCCCGAGCTGAAATGGCGCTACGGCTACCCCGTGGCACTGGCGCTGATCGTCGCGACCTGCGCACTGCTCTACTGGCGATTCAAGCGCGCACGCTGGCTATGATGGCACGCGCGGCGGCGGAACTATGAGGTTGCGCACGGCGGCACAAAAGCCACCCGCGCTTTCAATGCCGCCTCACGGCTGGCGCAGCCTTCCAGGTGGTCATTAACCAGGCCCATCGCCTGCATGAAGGCATACATCGTGGTCGGCCCGACGAATGTCCAGCCGCGTTTTTTCAAGTCTTTGGACAAGGCGATGGATGCCAGCGAGGTTGGCATGGCCTTGGCCACCTCATGCGTGATGCGCGGCGGGCGGCTCGCGGCATCGGGCTCCATCTGCCACACATAGGCGCCCAGCGATCCGAACTCGCGGCGCAACTCGATCACACGTTGGGCGTTGTTAATGGTCGAGGCGATCTTGCCGGCGTGGCGCACGATGCCGGCGTCAGCCAGCAGCCGCTTCACATCGGCGTCATCGAAGCCGACGATTTTTTCGGCTTCGAAGTTGGCGAATGCGCTGCGAAAGTTTTCACGCTTGTTCAAAATAGTCAGCCAGCTCAACCCCGCCTGAAAACCTTCGAGGCAGATTTTTTCAAACAGCCTGCGGTCGTCGGCAACTGGAAAGCCCCATTCGGTGTCGTGGTAGCGGCGGTAGTCCAAGGTGGCTTCGCACCACCAGCAACGGTGCGTGTGGGTGGCGTCGGCGAAAAGTCCGGCGAGGGTGGATGCGGCCATCTGGGGAGACGCTGTGGGCGTTGGGATTTTGGAGCCTATGGTCATACCAGATTTTAGGCACTGGTTTTTTTGTTAGTGCGCGCTGCAGTCACGGGGTATTCCCGTCTACAAGGTGCCACGCGCGGCAGCGCCTAAGTGCGCGGGACGCGATGCGGTGACGGCCTTGGCAAGTGCCAGAGTCCGCCCTGCTTGTAGGCGTCGCACCAGCTCATCGCAAGTGCTCACCAGCACTCACTCAACACTCTTTCAGGCCTCCAGCCCAGGTAATACCTGCGCAAGAAGCTATCTAAATCATAGCGGGTTGACGGTTCGCCAGATACTTTCGAACTTCGCCCACCAGGTCTGTCAGCGTGCGCTTTCTACTGATCGCTTGAACGCAAGGTGTTCTGACGGTCGGCGCACGGCACGTCGCACAGTTCGGGTTTCTCGAACCTCGACTCATGAAAATTCTACTTTTTCCTCCGACTGATCAAGCCCACACTCAACCGTGTTTAAAAACCGACTGGTGGCGTTGCTGACAAAACCTGCTTGGTGGTGGTCATCGTTGCCCCGTGTTCGCTCGCGGGATTTGTTTATGTAATTTCATCAGGAGAGTTCAACATGAAACACTCGATCATTGTCGCTACGTCGCTTGTCCTGGCTACCCCCGTCGTCATTGGCGAAGAGAAGAATGTGGACAAGCCAGCTGCGAAGTCCCACAGCAAACAAAGCGCATCTGACCGACAGGTGGCCAAGCAGCTACAGTCCACCGGCGTCGGCACTGCCGTGCTCGGCGCGGCCAGCAAGCCGGAAGTCAGGGACTGGGCACAGATCGACGCCAACAAGGACAGCCTGATCTCTCCCGACGAAATGGAACGGTACCTGCAAGCAGCTTGGGCAGAGAAGAAGAAGTAATTTCGCTGCTGCTGCATATCCTCGGGCCGCGTAACCGACCCAGCTGGGCTTGCCATTGGTAGGACAAACCATCAAACCGCCACCGTGTAATTCAACGTCATCCGCCCACCATCCACCACCACGATTTCCCCGGTGATGTAGCTCGCTGCATCACTCGCCAGATAAGCCACCGTATCGGCAATCTCCGACGGCTGGCCGAGCCGCTTCATCGGCGTGCGGCTCATGATCTTGGCTTTGGCTTCTTCGCTGGTCAGCACGGCTTTGGCGGCGAGTTCTGTGGCGATGGTGCCTGGCGCTACGGCGTTGACGCGGATGCCTTTGTCGGCTAAGGCCAGTGCCATCACGCGGGTGAGTTGGTTGATGCCGCCTTTGCTGACGTTGTAGCTGGCAATCGTCGGGATCGTAAGCACGGCGTTGACCGAACTCATGTTGATAATGCTGCCGCGCGATTCTGAGCCGCTGATGCTTGGGCGGGCTTCGGCTTTCGCCATCTCTCGTGCGACCGCCTGACCGGCGAGGAAAGAACCTTTGAGGTTGATGCGTAGCACGGCGTCGAAGTCGGCTTCGCTCACGTCCAGAAAATCTGCCGCCTTGAAGATGCCGGCGTTGTTGACCAGCACGTCGATACGGCCGTGTGCGGCCATGGTTTGAGCTACCAGAGCATCGACTTGCGCCTTGTCGCCGACGTCGCAGTGCACGAATAACCCGCCAACTTCAGCGGCCAGCGCTGTGCCGCGCGCGTCGTCAATGTCGGCGATGACCACTTTCGCGTTCTCGCGTGCGAAGCGGCGAATGCAGGCTTCGCCGATGCCTTGCGCGCCGCCGGTGACGATGCAGACGCGGCCTGCCAGTCCGAAGGTGATTTCGGTGGCGTTGGATGGTGTTTCAGTGTTCATTTAATGATCATTTAGAGATGGTTTGGTGCTCATTTAATGCTCAAGCCCAGGTAGTGCCTGCGCAAGCAGCTATGAAAAGCATAGCGTTCTCTTTCGCCTCAGCTGCCGAGTTGCCGGGCTTGTACAAGGCGGAGCCGATACCGAAACCGCTGGCGCCGGCGGCGAAGTAGGGGGCCATGTTGGCCGTCGTGATGCCGCCCACGGGCATCACGACGGTATCGGTCGGCAACACCGCGCGTAGTGCCTTGACGACCGCCGGCGTGATCATCTCGGCCGGGAAAATCTTCAACCCCGTGGCACCCGACTCCAGTGCGCCGAAAGCTTCGCTGGCGGTCATCACGCCGGGCAGGCAGACCAGGCCCAGCCGCGCGGCCTCGCGTACCACCGCGGGGTTGTAGTTGGGTGACACGATCAGTTGGCCGCCGGCGGCGTGCACGTTGCGCACGTTGTCAATAGTCAGGACGGTGCCGGCACCGATCAGCGCCTGCGGAAATGCGCTCGCCATGGCGGCAATGCTGTCGAGCGGCTGCGGTGAATTGAGCGGCACTTCGATCAGTGTCCAGCCGGTGGAGACGAGAGCCTGGCCGACCGGCAGCGCCTCAGACGGCGGAATGCCGCGCAAGATCGCGACCAGTGGCAGGGTGCGCAGTGCGCTGGCAAATTTGTCGTGAGCAGTCATGGCGCTATTTTGAAGGCTTCGCGGTTATCGCGTGCAGATCGAGTGGTTCACTCAATGTTCAACCAATGATTGAGCGATAGCACGCAAGCCGAGCCAGGTCGCGCTGCTGCCCACACGCTGGCAGGTCACGCCCAGCAGCGACAGTGCCTGCTCATATCGGGCGGCCAGCGCGTCTGCGCCCACAATGACGACGCTGTCGCCACGCGTCAAGGCCTGGCAGCGCAACTCTTCGCCAATCACCAGCCCTGACAAATAGCTGGGCAAGGCGTCAGCTGCCATCCGCTTGAACAGCGCCAGCGTGCGGACGCTGAACGCGCTGTGTAGCAACCCTTCGCAACGCAGGGCATAGGTGACGCCGTTCGCGAAAGCGTCAGCATCATGCGTGGCCTCGCCTGCGGGCAGCGTGCGCGCCAGGATGGAATGCTGGCGCAGCAGCGCGTAGAACTCGCCGGTCATCCAGCTTGAAAAATGTGTGATCTTGCCGTCAGTCACCGTGACCCATTTGCTGTGCGTGCCGGGTAAAACCAAACGGCGCAGCCCGGCGTTTTTCAGATCCAGCAATTGCAGCGCGCCAAAAACCTGCGTTTCTTCGCCGCGCATCACGTCGGGAATGCCGCCGTCGTCGATGCTCAAACCCGGCACGATGGCGATCTGGCCAGGAACGATCCACGCCAGGCGCGCAGCCACGTCATCAAACCCGGCCGGGCAAGGGCAGTAGGGCGCTTCCAGCCACCCCTGCTGGCTACCGGCCATGCCCGCAATCAAACACAGCGCATCGGGTGCCACCCAGTCGCCGAAGCAGGTGTCAAAAACGGCTGGGAACCTGCCAGGCTCGACGGTAAGGATGCCGCGTGCGAAGGCACGCTCTTCCACAATCCTGCCGTCGGCGTCGATGAGCGCGCCGCGCAACGAGGACGTGCCCCAGTCGATGGCGAGAAGGCGTTTCATGAGATTTCTCAATCGCTATGTTTTTTATAGCTGCTCGCGCAGGTATCGCCTGGGCTAGAGACCGAAAACATACTCAAAAACATCAAAATACGATGTTTTTGAGCGGTGGCGGTCAATGGTTGTCACGCGGCACCGCAGACCCGCGCTGGCCGACCAGAAAATCTAGATCGACGCCTTCGTCGGCCTGCAGCACATGGTCGATGTAGAGCTTCCAGTAGCCCGACGTCATTGGCGGTGCAGGCGCTTCCCACTGACTCAGGCGGCGCGCCAGTTCTTCGTCGCTGATGTGCAGATGCAGTTTGCGCTCGGGCACGTTGAGCTCAATCATGTCGCCGTTTTGCACCACGGCCAGCGGGCCACCGGCAGCGGCTTCAGGTGCGGTATGCAACACCACCGTGCCATACGCGGTGCCACTCATGCGGGCGTCGCTGATACGCACCATGTCGGTGATGCCTTTGCGAAGCACCTTGGGCGGCAGCGGCATGTTGCCGACTTCGGCCATTCCGGGGTAGCCCTTGGGGCCGCAGTTTTTCAGCACCATGATGCAGGTCTCGTCAATGTCTAGGGCTTCGTCGTCAATGCGGGCGTGGAAGTCTTCGATGTTTTCAAACACCACGGCCCGGCCGGTATGCACCATCAGGGCGGGCGTAGCGGCGCTGGGCTTGATGACCGCGCCGCGTGGCGACAGGTTGCCGCGAAGCACCGCGATGCCGGCCTTGTCCTTGAACGGCGTGCGAAGGGGCATGATGACATCGGTGTTGTAGTTCTGGGCATCGGCAATGTTCTCGCCGATGGTTTTCCCGTTAGCGGTGATGGCGCCGGTATGTAAATGCTGCGCGATCTCTTTCATCACTACCGGCAGGCCGCCGGCGTAGCAGAAATCTTCCATCAGGTATTTGCCTGAGGGCTGAAGGTTGACGAGGCAGGGTAACTCGCTCGCCAGGCGATCGAAATCATCGATCGTCAGCTTCACGCCGATGCGGCCGGCCATCGCAATCAGGTGAATCACCGCATTGGTCGAACCGCCAATGGCGGCCAGTGTCTTGATGGCGTTTTCAAACGCTTCACGCGTCAGGATTTTTGAGAGCTTCAGGTCTTCATGCACCATCTCGACCGCTCGCCGCCCGGCCATGCGCGCCAGTACGTTGCGCCGGCCATCGACGGCCGGGTAGGCCGCATTGCCAGGCAGGCCGATTCCGAGTGCCTCGACCATGCTGGCCATGGTTGACGCCGTGCCCATGGTCATGCAGTGGCCGTGGCTGCGGTGCATGCAGCTTTCTGCCTCAAAAAAATCAGCGAGCTTGAGCGTACCGGCGCGCACCTGCTCGCTCATGCTCCACACGCCAGTGCCGGAGCCCAGTTCCTGTCCGCGCCATTTGCCGCTCAGCATCGGCCCGCCGCTAACGCCCACGGTGGGCAAATCGACGCTGGCCGCG
Source organism: Polaromonas sp. (assembly GCA_031396485.1). Classification (GTDB taxonomy): domain Bacteria; phylum Pseudomonadota; class Gammaproteobacteria; order Burkholderiales; family Burkholderiaceae_C; genus Polaromonas. The sequence continues at coordinate 41,840 of JANNKV010000180.1, forward strand.
CCCATCACCAGCGACGGCGTGGTCTTGTCGCAGCCCATCAGCAGCACCACGCCGTCGATCGGGTTGCCGCGAATACTTTCTTCGACGTCCATGCTGGCCAGATTGCGGTAAAGCATCGCGGTGGGGCGCAGCAGCGTTTCGCCCAGCGACATGACCGGAAATTCCAGCGGAAAGCCGCCCGCTTCATAGACGCCGATCTTCACCTGCTCGGCAATGGTGCGGAAATGGCTGTTACACGGTGTCAGCTCGCTGAATGTGTTGCAGATGCCGATGACCGGCCGGCCGTCGAACTGGTCATGCGGCACGCCCTTGCCCTTGACCCAGCTGCGGTAGGCAAAGCCATCGCGGTCTTGCCGGCCGAACCACTGCTGGCTGCGGAGCTCGGACGGCAGTTTTTTGCGTTTTTTTACATCAGTCATAGGGGAAACTCCTTGGATGTCAAACATATTATCGTCATACCATTGGTTTACCGAACACAGTAATAACCATGACCACAGGAGCTGCCTTGTCCCGTCCTTCCATTCTTGCCGTGTCAGCGCTGTCGCCTTTTCTGATGGAGCCCTTGCAGGCTGCCTATGTGGTGCAAGATCGCCTGCATGAGAGCGACGCGCCTGCTTTCGCACAGGTGGCGGGAAGCATTCGGGCAATTGTGGGCGGTGGCGAGTCCAAAGTGACGCGTGCCCTGATGGACCAGTTGCCTGCGCTGGAGATGATCTCGATTTTTGGCGTCGGTTATGACGGCGTTGATGTGGCTGCCGCCATCGAGCGCAGCATTCCGGTCACGCATACGCCGTCGGTACTCAATGATGAGGTGGCTGATCTGGCCATTGGCCTCATGCTGAGTGTGGCGCGCCGTATTCCGCAGGCCGACCAATACGTGCGGACGGGCCGCTGGGCCCGTGAAGGCGCGATGCCGCTGGCGCGCAAGGTGTCGGGTGCGCGTCTGGGCATCGTTGGGCTGGGGCGCATTGGCCAGGCGATTGCCGACCGGGCAGCGGCCTTTGGCATGTCGATTGCCTACACCGCACGCAATGCCAAACCTGACGTGGCCTACACGTATTACCCGACGGCAGAGGCGCTGGCGGCACAGGTCGATTTTCTGGTCGTCATCACGCCCGGCGGCGCGGGCACCCGTCACCTGATCAACGTGGACGTGCTCAAAGCCCTGGGGCCTGAGGGCTATCTGATCAACGTGGCGCGCGGGTCGGTGGTCGACGAAGCAGCCTTGATCGATGCATTGCAGAAGGGCGTGATTGCCGGCGCCGGCCTTGATGTGTTTGAAAAAGAGCCGCACGTCCCCGAGGCATTCTGGTCCATGGACAACGTGGTGCTGGCCCCCCACATCGGTAGCGGCACGCGGCAGACCCGGCAGGCCATGGCAGATCTGGCTGCGGCCAATCTGCAGGCTCATTTTGCGGGCAAGCCGCTGATCAGCCCGGTGCCGGAATGCCAGAAAGCACTGGGGCTCTGAGCGTTCGGGTTTCCCTTAGAAATCAAGGCATCTGATGGCCATACCATCCCAAGTTAGTCAGGCGGGACCAGCCTGATTTTTTTGTCGGTTCAATAACTATTTGCACAGGAGACAGCTCAGATGAAACTCAAGACAATTCTTACCGCAGCGATGGTCGCAGCCGGCCTTGTCGTTGCAGGCCAGGCCGCAGCGCAAGAAAAGCTCACCGTCTGGTGGGTGAAGGGCTTCTACAAGGCGGAAGACGAAGCGCTGTTTGCTGCCATCAAAAAGTACGAAGAAAAACACAAGGGCGTCAAGATCGAGCTGTCCCAATACCCGATTCAGGACATGATTCCGAAGACGGTCGCCGCGCTCGACTCGGGCAACCCGCCTGACGTGGCCTATGCCGACGTCTATGACTTTCAGGTCACCGGAAAATGGGCCTTCGACGGCAAGCTCGAAGACATCAGCAGCGTGATTAACCCGATTCGCGCGCGCTTTGCGCCGAACACGGTTGAGACCGCCTTCCTGTACAACGACGTCGCGAAGACGCGTGCGTATTACGCGTTCCCGATGAAGCAGCAGACAATGCATATCCAGTACTGGGCTGACATGCTGGCAGACGCCGGTTTCAAGGAGACGGACATTCCGACAAACTGGAAAGACTATTGGTCTTTCTGGTGCGACAAAGTGCAGCCTGCCTCGCGTCAAAAAAGTGGCAACCGCACCTTTGGTATCGGCCAGCCGCTGGGCGTGGATTCAAGCGACTCGTTCTTCTCCTTCCTGACTTTCGCAGATGCTCATAACGTCAAGCTGGTCAGTGACAGCGGCAAACTTTTGGTGGATGACCCGACCGTGCGCGCCGGACTGGTCGGGGCCCTGACCGACTATACGCAGATCTACACCAAGGGCTGCACCCCCCCTTCGGCTACAAGCTGGAAAGACCCGGACAACAACGTCGCCTTCCACAACAAGACGACCATCCTGACCCACAACGCTACTATTTCCATTGCTGCCAAATGGCTGGACGACATGAACAACGCCGCCCTGAAGCCCGAGGACCGGGAAGTTGCTAAAAAGAACTACACCGAGCGCATTCGTACGGCCGGCTTCCCGAACAAGCCAGACGGCAGCAAGATGGTTTATCGCTCGGCGATCAAAACGGGCGTCGTGTTCAGCCAGGCAAAGAACAAGACGCGCGCCAAGGAGTTCGTGGCCTTTCTGATGCAGGAAGAAAATCTGACGCCTTATGTCGAGGGTTCGCTGGGCCGCTGGTTTCCGGTGATGAAAACGGCGCAGCAGCGGCCGTTCTGGAAAGAGGATAAGCATCGCACGGCGGTCTACAACCAGTACATGGCCGGTACCGTGAATTTTGAGTTCACCAAGAACTACAAGTTCACCATTCTCAACAACGAGAACGTCTGGGCCAAGGCGGCCAATCGCGTCCTCAATGAGAAAGTGCCGGTTGACAAAGCGGTCGATGAAATGATCGCCCGAATCAAGACAGTTGCGAATTGAAAGCAGTTCATTGACTTGATAACCTGCGCAACCGATTTCCTCGTGAAAACGGTTGCGCGATGGAAGGCACGATGAGTACTGTCACTGTCGATCAGATCAGCGTACCTCCGAGGCTGGCCAGGAAAGGCCTGACCTCGTGGGAGCGCTGGGGCCTTTTTCTGGTCGTTCCCTATCTTCTGATCTTCCTTGTCTTCGTGATCTATCCAGTGCTGTACGGCCTGTGGCTGGCACGTGATCCGCAGACCTATGTACGGCTTTTTGCCGATCCGATCTTCTTTCGCACACTGATCAATACGGTGGTCTTCATCGTCGTGGCGGTGAACGTGAAGATGGTGGTTGCGCTTTTCCTTTCAGGCTTCTTCCTGCACTCGCGCTGGTGGGTGAAATGGCTGTCGCTGGTGTTCATCCTGCCTTGGGCAGTGCCTTCTATTCCGACGATTTTGTCGATGCGTTTCATGCTCAACCCCGAGTGGGGCGTGATCAACACGTTCATTTTCAAAATGACAGGGCTCGACGGTCCCAACTGGCTGAACGACCCGACGCTGGCCTTGTCTTTTTCGATGCTGGCACATATCTGGAAGTCGCTGCCGTTCTGGACGCTGATATTGTTGGCGGGCCGCATGTCGATCCCTGGTGAGCAGTACGAGGCGGCGTCGGTAGATGGTGCGTCGAACTGGCAGAAATTCCGCTTCATCACCTGGCCGTCGATGCGTTCGCTCTATCTCACATCAACCATCTTGTCGATGATCTGGACGCTGGGAGATTTCAACAGCGTGTACCTGCTGACCGGCGGCGGACCGGCTGATCTCACACATGTGCTGGCCACCCTGGGTATTCGCTATCTACGGCTCGACCAGGTGGATTTGTCGCTGGCATCCATCGTCGTCGCCATGCCGCTGGTGCTGCCGCTGGTCTATTTCATGATGAAGCGTTTGTCCAAATGAGCCCTCAAGCTTCTCACTTCGCGGATAAACGATGAAGCGCATCACCCTAAAAGCCATTGGCACCGAAGCAAGGCTGTTGCTCATCGGTATTCCTGTGTTGCTCTGGACGCTGATCCCGATCTATCACATGGTGTTGTTTTCAATCTCTCCACGCGATCAGGCAACATCCGGTCGGCTTTGGCCGAAAAATCCGACGCTCGATAACTTTGCCTTCGTTTTCAATCAGAAGCACTTTTATCTTGACCACTTCTGGAAACAGATGGGCAATTCACTGGTCATTGCGCTGTCGGTCGGGTTCCTGACGCTTGCCATTTCCACGGCAGCGGCGTTTGCGATCAGCAGGCTTCGTGTGCCAGGCGGCCGCACGGTCATGAACCTGGCCCTGTTCACTTACTTTATTCCAGCCGCGTTCCTGGCCGTTCCCATGTACAAAACCATGGGCAACTACGGTCTGCTGAACAGTCAGTGGGCCTTGATTCTGGCGATGGTGACGATCGCGTCGCCCTACTGCATCTGGGTACTCAAGCAGGCGTCCGACAAGCTGCCTTATGAGCTGGACGAAGCTGCCAAGATGGATGGCGCTTCTGCTTTGCAGTTGTTCCGCCTGGTGTACTTGCCGCTGATGGTGCCGTCGCTGGTTGCTGTAGGCACCTACGCCTTGTTGCTGGCCTGGAACGAATATCTCTATGCGTTTTTGCTGCTGTCGAACGACACCAGTGTCACGCTGGCTGTGGCGCTGGGCAGCTTTCTTTCTGCCGATGACTCACCTTGGGAGCTGCTGATGACCACCGGCCTGATTTACGCCATGCCGCCCGCAGCGATTTATTACACCTTCAAGCGCTACATGGTGTCGGGCCTCACCGCCGGCGCTGTGAAGAGCTGACCTGCATTCCCTGGAAAAAGTACACCATGGCTTCTGTTTCGTTTCGAAAAATAGAAAAATCATTCGGCAAGATCAAGATCATCCACGGGATCAGCTTTGACATTTCTGACGGCGAGTTCGTGGTGCTGGTCGGCCCGTCCGGGTGCGGCAAGTCCACGTTGCTGCGAATGCTCGCTGGTCTGGAGGAAATCAGCGGCGGTGAAATTGCAATCGATGGCAAGGTCATCAACGACTTCGAGTCAAAGGACCGCGACATCGCGATGGTTTTCCAGAGTTATGCCTTGTACCCGCATATGACGGTGCGCGACAACATGGCCTTCAGCCTGAAACTGCGCAAAGCCGACGCGGCGCTGACCAGCAAGCGGGTGGGTGACGCGGCGCGTATCCTGAATCTTGACCCGCTGCTTGAACGTTATCCACGTGAGCTTTCGGGCGGGCAGCGTCAGCGCGTGGCCATGGGCCGAGCCATCGTGCGGGATCCCAAGGTGTTTTTGTTTGACGAGCCGCTGTCCAATCTGGACGCCAAGCTGCGCGTGGCGATGCGAGCCGAAATCAAGGCCTTGCACCAGCGACTGAAGACGACGACCGTGTACGTCACGCACGACCAGATCGAAGCCATGACCATGGCCGATCGGATTGTGGTGATGCATGACGGCATCATCGAGCAGATCGGTACGCCGCTTGAATTGTTTGACCGGCCTGGCAATCTTTTTGTCGCTGAATTCATCGGTTCGCCGTCCATGAATGTCCTCAAGGGCACGATGCGAATCGCAGAGGGCCGCGCCTGGGTTGACGCCGAAGGCCACGCGTGGCCTTGCGACGTGCTGGCGCAGGCGCGTGATGGCCAACAGGTCGTCTACGGCGTGCGTCCGGGTGATCTCACCTTGTCCGCATCTGGGCGGGGCATACCGGCAAAAGTGGTGGTGGTAGAGCCCACCGGCGCTGAGACCGAGCTGTTGCTTGAAGTAGGTAGCACGCGCGTCATCGTGGTCACTCATGGCCGAACCAGCGTCCAACCGGACGACATCGTTCATCTGGAAGTTGCCAACGGCAAGGCCCATGTGTTTGATGATGCCAGCGGCCAGAGGCTGGAGTGAGTCAGCTCGTGCTTTCTTCATTCAAACTTGACGGCCGGGTGGCTCTCATTACCGGCTCGTCGAGCGGAATCGGTTTTGCGCTGGCTCGGGGGCTCGGCGAAGCCGGCGCCGCACTGGTGCTTAATGGCCGTAACAAAACCAAACTCGAAGCCGCGGCCTCCGTTCTGCGCGACGAAGGCTTGCAAGTACATACCCGGGCTTTTGACGCGACACAGCGAGAAGAGGTGATCGAGGCTGTTGATGACATCGAAGCATCGACCGGTCCGATTGATATTCTGGTCAACAACGCCGGTATGCAACGCCGGATGCCGCTAGAGGATTTTCCGGCGGACGACTGGCACGAGCTGATGCGCACCAATGTTGACAGCGTTTTTCTTGTCGGCCAGTCCGTTGCCCGCAAGATGATTGCGCGTGGACGCGGCAAGATTATCAATATCTGTTCGGTACAAAGCGAGTTGGGTCGACCCGGTATTGCCCCCTATATGGCCAGCAAGGGCGCCGTGAAGATGCTGACCAAGGGGATGGCCATTGACTGGGGTCCATACGGTTTGCAGGTCAATGGCCTGGGCCCCGGGTACTTTAAAACCGAGCTGACTGAAAAGTTGGTCGCTGACGAACAGTTCAGCGCCTGGCTGACCGGGCGTACCCCCAGCCGTCGCTGGGGCGATGTGGCCGAGCTTGCCGGTGCTGCCGTGTTCCTCGCCAGTGACGCCTCAAGCTTTGTCAACGGTCATATTCTTTATGTCGATGGCGGCGTGACGGCCACGCTGTAAAACCATACTAATCTGGAGAAAACCATGCGTGCACTGGTCTGTCATGCGCCGCTGGATTTGCGGCTTGACCCCTTCAAAATCGACGAGGTGGGGCCGCAGCAAATGCGGGTCCGTGTTGCATTTGGAGGAATCTGCGGCTCCGATCTGCATTACTTTCAACATGGTGGTTTTGGCACCGTACGTATCAAGGAGCCCATGGTCTTGGGCCATGAGGTGTCGGGCGTGGTTGATGCGTTGGGCAGCGCCGTCAGCGGCTTTCATGTCGGGCAGCGCATCGCTATTTCGCCATCACGGCCTTGCGGCGCCTGCCGCTACTGTCAGCAGGGCCTGCACAACCACTGCATGGACATGCGGTTTTATGGCAGTGCCATGCGTTTTCCGCACGTGCAGGGGGCTTTTCGCGAGTCGCTGGTGATAGACGCCGCCCAGGCGCATGCTGTGAACGATGACCTGCCGCTCTCGCAGGCCGCACTCGCTGAGCCGCTCTCGGTGGGTCTTCACGCGATCACGCGCGCGGGATCGGTCTTTGGTAAGCGTGTGCTGGTCACCGGCTGCGGTCCGATCGGTGCGTTGTTGATTGCCGGACTGCGGCGTGCGGGTGCCGCTCAGATTGTGGCGGCTGATATCGCTGATCTGCCGCTGGCCTGCGCGCTCGAAATGGGCGCAGATCAGTCGATTAACCTGGCGCAGAACCCCGAGGGTCTGGCTCCGTTTGCCGCCAACAAGGGCTTCTTCGACGTGATGTTCGAAGCGTCCGGCAGCGAAAAAGCCTTGGTCAGTGGGCTCGATGTCGTCGCTCCGCGCGGCGTCATTGTCACCATCGGCCTGGGCGGGAATATAGCGCTGCCTCTCAACACGCTGGTGGGTAAAGAGATCGATCTGCGAGGCACTTTCCGTTTCCATTCCGAATTTGCGGTGGCGGTGGCTTTTCTAAATCAGGGTTTGATCGATGGGCGGCCCGTGGTGTCCGATATCGTTGACTTCGACCAGGCCAACGATGCGTTTGTTCTGGCGGGGGACAAGCGCCAGTCGATGAAGGTGCAGATTGCTTTTGACCGGGAACTGGTTTGATCTGCAAGAGTCCTGAATCCAGCAACTGGAGCCCGCTATGAACGCTTTCACCCAAGTCATTCTTTACACAGATACCGACGGCTGCGCGAGATTTCGAGAGGAGTCTGTACCGCTCGGCGAAGGTTCTCCGCAAGCCATGCTTTCTGCGCTCTTTCCTTCTACCGGATTTCAGTTGCGGCACAGTCCCGTGGGTTTTCGCAGTCAGTCTCATTGCTCGCCTCATGCGCAGTGGGTTTTCATCCTTGGCGGCGAGATGGAAATTGGGCTGCAGGGCGGCACTTCCCGCGTCTTCAAGCCCGGCCAGCATTTTTATTCGGCAGATTTGTTGCCGCCAGGAGCGACTTTCAATGCTGCCATTCATGGCCACTGGAGTCGGCAGATCGGCGACGACCCGCTTGTCACCTTGTTCGTACGGGGCTAACTCCATTTCTAAATCGTCCGCGCACTTTGTCGGCTTCGCTAGCGCCCTACACCTGAATGCCGCGCTTCGCCTTCGTATTCACGAATGATTTGGAAGTAGAGTAAGTTATACGACCATGATCAAGAACGTCCACGGCAACACGGTGGATCACCTCGGCGAAGCCATCGTCGCCGGGCGCTATGCTGTCGGTGCGTCCATTCCGCCAGAGCCGTTGCTGTGCGCCGAGCTCGGGGTAAGCCGCACCGTGGTTCGTGAAGCTGTCAAGTCGCTGATCGCCAAGGGTTTGATGACCACCGGTCCCAAAGTCGGCACGCGCGTGTTGTCCTCTGATCACTGGAACTGGTTTGACCCGGATGTGATCGGCTGGCAATCCAAGGCTGGGCTAACCCCTGAATTTTTACGAGATCTGCAGGACTTGCGCCGCGTTGTTGAACCCGCCGCGATGCGGCTGGCCGCCGAGCGGGCGACCCCGCAAGACCTCGCGGAAATCGAGCTGGCCTACGCAGGCATGAAGCGCGCGGTCGAAAGCGGCGGTGACTACGTCACCTACGACCTGCGCTTCCACCAAGGCCTGTTGCGTGCCTGTCGTAACCGCATGCTGGTGCAGATGAGCAAGGCGCTGGGTGCATTGCTGCGTACGAGCTTTGAGATTTCTACGCGGCGTAAAGACGGTCCTGTTAACTCGCTTCCGCTGCACAGGGAAGTGCTGGATGCGGTGATTGCCCATGACCCCGACCGGGCTGAAACCGCGATCCGGGTGTTGATCGACGGTGCACGCAACGATATTGAAGAAGTGCTCGCGTCGCGCCGGCGTTTGCCCATCCTGAGTCAGCCGGCTTCGTTGCTAAAAATGATCTGACGACAAACGGAGGTAGTTTTGAAAACTTATTTTCAGATCCCGATCAACTGGTTTTTCAAGCTGCTGGAGTTGCTGATTGTGGTCGCCATGGTGGCCATGGTCGTCATGGTCTTCGGCAACGTGGTGCTGCGCTACGGATTCAATTCGGGCATCACCGTGTCTGACGAGATGTCGCGCTACTGCTTTATCTGGCTGACCTACATCGGCGCGATGGTGGCCATGCGCGAGGGCGGGCATCTGGGCGTGGATACGCTGGTCAAACATCTGGGCGTGGGTGGCAAAAAGGTCTGCCTGTTCCTCAGCGAAGCGCTCATGCTGGGCTGCAACGGTCTTTTTTTACTCGGCACCTGGAAGATGCATGAGCTGCAGGTCACCAACATTTCGCCAGTGGTCGGCATCTCGATGATCTGGATTTACGGTATCGGATACGTCGTGAGCGTGGTGATGGGCATCATCAACCTCAATGTGTTGTATAGGCTGGTCACGGGCAAGCTGCGGGATGACGAACTGGTGCAGGTGATCGAAACCGAAGGACTGGCAGAAGTCGAGAAGCACATGAAGGAAGTACGGACATGACGCTTCAACACCTCAACTCGAACGCAACCGGGGGTCAGACATGACGGTTTCGGTCTTTATTTTGAGTCTGCTCGCGGCCATGGCCATCGGCATGCCAATTGCCTACGCGTTGCTGGTGTGCGGCGTTACGCTGATGGCGTTTCTGGCGGCGACCAGCGGTGTAGTGAGCTTCGACAGCCAGATTCTGGCGCAGCGCTTTGTCGAAGGCGCCGACAACTTTCCGTTGCTCGCAGTGCCGTTTTTCCTGCTGGCTGGAGAGTTCATGAATGCGGGCGGCTTGAGTCGCCGTATTGTGAATCTCGCGATGGCGTGGGTCGGGCATTTCCGCGGTGGGCTGGGCTATGTCACGGTGATTGCTGCGGTGATCATGGCGTCGCTGTCGGGCTCGGCCGTAGCCGATACCGCCGCGCTGGCGGCCTTGCTGATTCCGATGATGCGCGCAGCCGGCTACAACATCGGCCGGGCGTCAGGGCTGATCGCCTCGGGCGGCATCATCGCGCCGGTAATTCCGCCGTCGATTGGTCTGATTATTTTCGGCGTGGCTGGCAATGTGTCGATCACCAAGCTGTTTCTGGCGGGTATCGTGCCAGGGCTGCTGATGGGCCTGGCCATCGGCCTTACGTGGTGGTGGGTCGCAAAAAAAGAAAACGTGCCCTCGGCCCCCAAGCTGGACATGCCGGAGCGCTTGCGCATCACGGCAGAGGGCGGCTTCGCACTGGCGCTGCCCATCGTCATCATCGGCGGCATGAAGTTTGGTATCTTTACGCCGACCGAAGCCGCAGTGGTGGCTGCGGTCTATAGCTTGGTGGTAGGTATGTTCATTTACCGTGAGTTGAAGTTTTCGCAGCTTTACCAATTGATTCTGACGGCCGGCAAGACGACGGCCGTGGTGATGTTTCTGGTTGCTGCCGCCATGGTCAGCGCCTGGTTGATCACCGTCGCCAATATCCCGACCGAGGTGGCCGCCATGATGTCGCCGTTCATGGACAACAAGATGCTGCTCATGTTCGTCATGATGGTGCTGATCGTCATCGTGGGCACCGCGCTGGATTTCACGCCGACGGTTCTTATACTGACGCCTGTGCTGATGCCGGTCGTGCTCAAGGCCGGTATCGACCCGGTTTATTTTGGCGTTATGTTCATCATGAACAATGCCATCGGCCTGATCACGCCGCCCGTAGGCACGGTACTCAATGTCGTTTGCGGCGTGGCCAAAATCAGCATGGACGATGCCTTCAAAGGGGTGTTGCCGTTCTTGCTGGCGCAACTGGCCGTGCTTTTTCTGCTGGTACTTTTTCCTGCCATCGTGACCGTGCCGCTACAGTGGTGGATGAAATAGTGATTCTCCCCGAAGCGCCCTGCGGCCGCCTCCCCTCAAGGGGCGCCACCAGCGGCCCGGCAGAGCCGGTTCCGCGCTGGCACTTGCGAAGAGGACTCGCCACCTCCCTGTTTTCTCGACGTCATTAACCCAAGGAGACTTTCCATGTTTAAACGCAGAACCCTCGCCACTGCCGTTGCCGCGGCATCATTGCTTTTAGCTACTTCCGCCTTTGCGCAGTTTGCCGAACGCACCATCAAGTTCACCAACGGCGTCAATGAAGATCATCCGGTCGGCGTCGGCGTCAAGAAAATGCAGGAGGTGCTGGCGGCAAAAACTGGCGGCAAGATGAAGATTACGGCGTTCTGGGGCGGTGCGGCCGGCGGTGACTTGCCCGCCACGCAGGCGCTGCGCGCGGGCACCCAAGAGATGGTTTGCACATCGTCTTCACCGCTCGTCGGCATCGTCAAGGAACTCGGCGCATTCGATCTGCCCTTTCTTTTTGCCAACGAAAAAGAAGCTGATGCGGTGCTCGACGGCCCGGCCGGCCAGTATTTCAACAAAAAGCTGGAAGACGCCGGCCTGGTTAATCTGGCTTATTGGGAAAACGGTTTCCGCAACCTCACCAACAGCAAGCGCGCGGTGGCCAAAGCTGAGGACTTTGACGGCGTCAAGGTTCGCGTAATGCAGAACAATAATTTCCTCGACACCTTCAAGACGCTGGGCACCAACGCGGTGCCGATGGCGTTCGGTGAAGTGTTCACCGCGCTGGAAACCAAAACCATCGACGGCCAGGAGAACCCGTTTGTCACGATTGAAACTTCCAAATTCAATGAAGTGCAAAAGTACCTGAGCGTGACGCGCCATGCCTACACACCGTTCCTGGTGCTGTACAGCAAAAAGCTCTGGGACCAGCTGAACCCGCAAGAGCAGGCGGTTCTGCGTGAAGCGGCGATGGAAGGGCAGAAAGTTCAGCGTGCGGCCAATCGCTCGCTCAATGAAAAGTCACTGGCCAGCCTGAAGACCAAAGGCATGCAGGTCAATGAGATCACCCCCGCTGAGCAGAAACGCATGTTCGAAAAGGTCAAGCCGGTGTATGACCGCAACGTGCCGACCATTGGCGCCGAGGCCGTCACGACTGTGCTGGATGCATTGAAGAAATCCCGCGGCGGCTGATTCCGGTCGCAGGTCTATCTGGATAGTTATTCAAGGCCGCAAGGGGTTACTCCTGCGGCCTTTTTTCTTGGGAGACTGCATTGAAGATCACGCAAGTCGAGACGATTCGTCTGGGCGAATTCCCCAACATCATCTGGACCCGACTGCACACTGATGAGGGTCTGGTCGGTCTCGGCGAAACTTTCATGGGTGCGGTGGCGGTCGAGGCCTATCTGCATGAATGGGTCGCGCCCAAGCTGCTCGGGCAAGATCCCTTGGCTATCGAGGCGCGCAACCGCGACATCACCGGCTACCTCGGCTGGCGAGGGTCGGGTGTGGAAACACGTGGTAATTCAGCGGTTGACATTGCGCTGTGGGATATTTTCGGCAAGGCCGCGAACATGCCGGTGCACACCGCGCTGGGCGGCAAGAGCCGTGACAGCATTCGCATCTACAACACCTGCGCGGGCTATCAATATGTGCGCAGCACAGTGAACCAGAGCACGGCGAACTGGGGTTTGCAAGGAGCAAAAAGTTCAGCCTCTGGCCCCTACGAAGACCTGGAAGGCTTTCTGCACCGTGCCGACGAAGTGGCCGAATCGCTGCTGAGTGAAGGCATCACGGGCATGAAAATCTGGCCTTTCGACATAGCGGCCGAGAAAAGCCACGGCCAGTACATCAGCAACGAAGACCTTGATATGGCACTGGAGCCTTTCCGAAAGATTCGCAAGGCGGTCGGCGACAGGATGGACATCATGGTCGAGTTTCACAGCCTGTGGCGCCTGCCGATGGCGCAGAAGATTGCGCGTGCATTGAAACCCTTCAACACTTTCTGGCATGAAGACGCGATTCGCATGGATTCGCTCGACCTGTTGAAACAGTACGCGAAAGACTGTGACGCATTGATCTGCGCGAGCGAAACGCTCAGCTACAAATGGGGCTTCAAGGACTATCTGCAGACTGGCGTGGCTGGCGTTGCCATGCTTGATTTGAGCTGGTGCGGCGGCCTGACCGAAGCACGCAAGATTGCCGCTATGGCTGATGCGTGGCAGATTCCGGTGGCGCCGCACGACTGCACCGGTCCGGTGGTGTGGGCAGCGTCGACGCATCTGTCGCTGCATGCACCTAACGCGCTGATTCAGGAAAGCGTGCGAGCGTTTTTCACGGGCTGGTACAAGGAGCTGGTGACCGAGTTGCCAGTCGTCAAAAACGGCATGATCAGCCTCAATGACAAGCCGGGCCTGGGGCTGGAGTTGCTGCCCGACCTGCAAAAACGCGCCGACGCCGCGGTACGTATTTCCAATGGAGCCAAGTCATCATGAAGATCGTCTCAGTCAAGCCGTTCATCCTGCATGTGCCCGTGACGGGCGGGCAGATCGCCGATAGCACCCATTCGATTTCGCACTGGGGTGTGGTGGGCGCGCAGATTGAAGCCGAAGACGGCATAACCGGCTACGGATTCACTGGCACCCACGCGCACCTGCCCAGCGACCAGTTGATCGCGCGCTGCATCGAGACCTGCTTTGCGTCGCTGCTGGTTGGCGAAGATGCTGCTGACATCAACCGGCTGTGGCAAAAGATCGCGCGCAACCCGGCGCTGCAATGGATCGGCCGCGCGGGATTGACCACGCTTGCGCACGCGGCCGTTGATATTGCGCTGTGGGACATTAAAGCCAAGGCGGAGCAGCAGCCGCTGTGGAAAACGCTGGGCGGTCAGGTGCGTGAGAAAGTTCGCGCCTACAACACCGATATCGGCTGGCTCAGCATTACCGATGACAAACTGGTCGAAGGCGCGCAGCGGGCGGTGGCCGATGGCTTTACCGGCATCAAGATCAAGGTCGGCTCGACAGTCGAACGCGATCTGCGCCGGCTGGCCGCGGTGCGCCAGGCCATCGGCCCTGATGTGACGCTGGCCGTCGACGGCAACGGCAAATGGGACCTGGCCACCTGCCAGCGCTTTTGCCTGGGTGCGGAGGGTCTTGACGTATTCTGGTTTGAGGAACCGCTGTGGCATGACGACGTGAAAGGTCATGCGCAGCTGGCGCGATCAACGTCGATTCCCGTGGCGCTCGGTGAGCAGCTCTACACGACCGATGCGTTCGCCGAGTTTTTTGCGCAGCAGGCTATCCATTGGGTCCAGCCCGACGTGACGCGCATGGCCGGTCTGACCGAGGTGCTGCGCGTGTGCGAAACGGCGCACAGCTTTCGTCTGCCGGTCGCGCCGCACGCGGGCGACATGAGTCAGGTCCATGTGCACCTCTCGTACGCGCATCCGGCGTGTCAGGTGCTCGAATACATTCCGTGGATCAAGGATTGCTTTACCGATCCTGCTGATGTGGTGGACGGTTTATTCAAACTACCCACATTGCCGGGCGCGGGGACGACACCGACGGCAAAGGCTTGGGAAAGCTTTCGTCAGGCAACTTGTTGATAAAAAACGGGATTTTCTAGCGATTACAAAATCAGCACAGGCGCTATAAAAGTAATAGCTACTCGCGCACGCTTTACTTGGGCTAGAGCCCAAAAACGCTTAAACTTCGGCTGTTTGAAGCTACTTTTGCAGTTCTGACGACAACATCACGCGCGTGCCTGGATTTGCGGCTCGCACCGCATCGACCAGCGACCGCGCGACGTCGCCCGCTTCCACGGGCCGGTAGTTGGCAGGCACCAGCGGCTTGAACAGGTTGATGGCAAATAGCGACATCTTTTCGACAGCTCGCCCAGGCTGCTTCAAGGCGTCGCGGTCGCCTGCGAGCAGGGAAGGGCGCGCGATCACGATGGCTTTAAAACCGAGCGTGGCCACGGTGTCTTCCATCTCGCCTTTGACGCGGCTGTAAAAAACTTTGGATCGACGGTTGGCACCCATGGCGCTAACCACGCCCAACCGGGATGCGCCAGCGGCCCGCGCCGCGCGAGCTATCGCCACGACCGCATCGAAATCCACCGCGCGAAATGCCGCCGCATTGCCAGCAACCTGGATGGTCGTACCCAGGGCGATAAAAACATCATCGACTGGCGGCAATTTCAGGTCGCTGAACGAGTTGGCAATGTGCACCACCAGCTTCGGATGCTGCTGGTCAGGCGCGCGGCGCCCGACGGCGTAAACCGCCGAGTACGACTTGTCAGCGAGTAAACGGGCCAGGACCGCCCGACCGACGAGGCCCGTTGCTCCGGCCACCACCGCCACCCGCGCCGCCGCCGCTGGGTCGTCCGCCGCGGAAGTTGCCCCGGTTGCCGCCCGTGGGCTGGCCAGAGGACGGGAAGCCTGAGGAAGCGTGGCTTGCGGGTTGCTGGTTGTCGAAGTCATTGCGGGGCGCGCCTCTTGATTCGGTGCGCGGACCGCGCGGGTCTTGATGCTGTTGCTCGTCACGGTGACGTGGCGGCTGGGAATCATCACGATGACGTGGCGGCTGCGCCTGACGCGGTTGACCTGAAGCCGGCGCGCCATAGCCAGAATTCTGACGTGGCTGACCGGGGTTTGGCGTGCGCGGGCCGCGACCGAAATTGCCGCCGCCATTACTGCCACCACCACCGCCGTTGCCACCACCGGCAGGGCCACGACCACGGCCGCCGCCACCGCCGTTCCCACCGCCACTCGCGCCACGCGCCGGCTGCGAGCCTTTGGTGTCGCGAATGCGCTGCATCATTTCGCTGCGAGCTGCCTTGGCCGCGGCCTGCATCACGTCGCGGCTTGGCGGCTTGCCCAGGCCGCCCCAGATCGTCTGGCGACCCATGGCCAGCGGCTCGGCTTTCTCGCCGGGCTCGGCTTCAAAGCCGGGGATGATGATCTTTTCAATGTTCTGCTTGGTGAAGCGCTCGATGTCCTGCATGAAGCCTTCTTCGTCCAGGCAGACCAGGCTGACGGCTTCGCCGCTATTGCCGGCGCGGCCGGTGCGGCCGATGCGGTGCACGTAGTCTTCGCTGACGTTCGGGATTTCGTAGTTCACGACGTGTGGCAGCTCGTCGATGTCAATGCCGCGAGCGGCAATGTCGGTCGCAACCAGCGCGCGAATCGTGCCGTCTTTAAACCCCTGCAGCGCCTGCGTGCGGGCGGTCTGGCTTTTGTTGCCGTGCAATGCCAGCGCTTCGATGCCGTTTTTAGTCAGGTGTTCGGCCACATTGTTGGCGCCGAACTTGGTACGTGTGAAGACCAGCACCTGGCTCCAGTTGTGTTCGTTGATGATGTGCGTCAGCAGCGCTTTTTTCTTGGCTCGCGCGACGGGGTGGATGGTCTGCGTGATGCGCTGCACTGTGGTGTTTCGCGGCGTGACCTGGATGTGCAGCGGGTCGCGCAGCAGGCCGTTGGCCAGTTCGCGAATTTCGTCGCTGAAGGTGGCGGAAAACAGCAGTGACTGCTTTTGTTTCGGCACCAGCGCCAGCACTTTTTTGATGTCGTGGATAAAGCCCATGTCGAGCATGCGGTCGGCTTCATCGAGCACCAGAATTTGCACCTGGCCGAGGTCCAGCGTTCCCTGACCGGCGTGGTCGAGCAGGCGGCCGGGTGTGGCGACCAGAATGTCAACTCCGCGGCGCAGCTTTTCGATTTGCGCGCCCATGCCGACACCACCGAACATGACCATCGAGGTCAGGTCGAGGTATTTGCCGTAGACGCGAACGCTTTCTTCAACCTGCGCGGCGAGTTCGCGCGTCGGCGTCATGATCAGGCAGCGCACGGCGTTCACGCCGCGTCGGTTGGTCAGGCGTGGCTCGGTGATCAGGCGCTGCAGCATCGGCAGTACAAAGGCAGCTGTTTTGCCGGTGCCAGTCTGGGCGCCGCCCAGCAGGTCGCTGCCGGCCAGCACGGCGGGAATCGCCTGGGCCTGGATGGGGGTGGGTGTGTCGTAGCCCTGCTCAAGCACGGCTTTAAGAATGGCCGGGGCCAGGTTCAGATTTTCAAAGGTCATGGTTTTGCACCGTCGAGGTGCTTTTTGATCGGCCTGTAGGGTGCTTTGTTGTGGAAGCAACCCGCCAGTGATAGGCAGATGGAGTCAAAAAGTCGGGCCGTGAACATCGCAGGTGCCTGTGCAGGAGAAGCAAGGTAGACCCGGAAATGTGCCCAAATGTCGCGGGTAACTGGAGCCTGCGACGCAATCATTGTCTCACGGAACGATAATATAGGGTTGAAGGCAGTATTCAGGCGATACCTTGCACGAATCGCAGCAAGCAAAGCTCGCCCCGATCGACTCCCCCGTTGAGTCTTGCCTGACAGCCCCTCTTATCCCTGTTTGTTCCTGTTTTCTTTTTTAGAGATTGAATCTGATGGCCCAGTACGTATTCACCATGAACAAGGTCGGCAAGATCGTGCCGCCCAAGCGTCACATTCTCAAAGACGTGTCCCTCAGCTTCTTCCCCGGCGCCAAGATCGGCATGCTCGGCGTCAACGGCTCGGGCAAGTCGACCTTGCTCAAGATCATGGCCGGCCTCGACAAGGAAATCGAAGGCGAAGCCACGCCGATGCCCGGCCTCAACATTGGTTACTTGCCGCAGGAACCCAAGCTGGACCCGGGCCACACCGTGCGCGAGAGCGTTGAGGCGGGCATGGGCGCCGTGTTTGCCGCCAAGGCGCAGTTGGAGGCCGTGTACACCGCCTATGGCGAGCCCGATGCTGACTTCGATGCGCTGGCCGCCGAGCAAGCACGCCTGGAGGCGATCATCGCCACCTCCGGCACTGATTCCGAGCACCAGCTCGAAATTGCCGCTGACGCCCTGCGCCTGCCGCCGTGGGACGCGCAGATCAGTATCTTGTCGGGCGGCGAAAAACGCCGTGTAGCGCTCTGCGCACTGTTGCTTTCCAAGCCTGACATGCTGTTGCTTGACGAGCCGACCAACCACCTTGACGCTGAATCGGTGGACTGGCTGGAGCAATTTTTGCAGCGCTATTCAGGCACCGTGGTTGCCATCACCCACGACCGCTATTTCCTTGATAACGCCGCCGAATGGATTCTGGAACTGGACCGCGGCCACGGCATTCCGTGGAAGGGCAACTACAGCACTTGGCTGGAGCAAAAAGGCGAACGTCTGGCCGTCGAGCAAAAGGGCGAAGAGGCTCGTGCCAAGGCGCTGAAGAAAGAGCTGGAATGGTCGCGTCAAAACCCGAAAGCGCGTCAGGCGAAAAGCAAATCGCGTCTGGCAAGGTTTGAGGAATTGAGCGACTTTGAATACCAGAAACGCGTCGAGACCAACGAGATTTTCATTCCGGTCGCCGAGCGCCTGGGTGCGCAGGTGATTGAATTCAAGAATGTCACCAAGTCGTTTGGCGACCGCGTGTTGATCGACAACCTGAGCTTCACCGTGCCAGCAGGCGCTATCGTCGGCATCATCGGCCCGAACGGCGCCGGCAAGTCCACGCTGTTCAAACTGATCGCCGGCAAGGAGAAGCCCGACAGCGGCGAAGTCGTCAAGGGCTCGACCGTTCGCATGGCGTTTGTCGATCAGAACCGCGATGACCTGGCCAACGAAAAAACCGTCTGGGAAGATATTTCGGGCGGCCTTGATATCTTGAACGTCGGCAAATTCCAGATGCCGAGCCGCGCCTACGCAGGGCGCTTCAACTTCAACGGCGGCGACCAGCAAAAACGCGTCGGCACGCTATCAGGCGGTGAGCGCGGGCGGCTGCACCTGGCCAAGACGCTGATCGCCGGCGGCAACGTGCTGATGCTTGACGAACCCTCGAACGACCTGGACGTGGAAACGCTGCGGGCGCTTGAAGATGCGTTGCTCGAATTTGCCGGCTCGGTCATGGTCATCAGCCACGACCGCTGGTTCCTCGACCGTATCGCCACGCACATTCTGGCCGCTGAAGGCGACAGCCAGTGGACTTTCTTTGATGGCAACTATCAGGAATACGAAGCCGACAAGAAGAAGCGTTTGGGTGAAGAGGGCGCCAAGCCGAAGCGCATGCGCTATAAGGCGTTGAAGTAGTGCCCCCACGGTCGCGGGCGTCGCGGTGCTTCCAGACCCCCCCGGGGGCCGCCGCGCCGGCGGCCCGGCCGGGCCGGTTGCGCGGCCCCGGCGTGGATATAGGGCGGGCCCCC
>JANNKV010000226.1:0-18401 GCA_031396485.1 Polaromonas sp.
GACGGCAAGGCGAAGTAACTAGCCGAGTAAGCAATGTCAACGCAGTCAAGTCTCTTGCCTGGCCTGTTGTTCGGGCAAGAGGCTTTGACCGCTATCCAGGCGCATTGAAACCATGAGCTCCACTCCGATTCACCTGGCCGAAACGGTTGCCCGCGCAACGCCTGCCGCGCTGGCCACGCGGGCACGGGGCCTGTCAGACCGCGCCGTGGCGTGGCTTTTCGTCGGACCGACCATGCTGCTGCTGCTGGTGATCAATATTTTTCCGTTGATCTGGACAGTCAGGCTGTCGTTCACCAACTATCGCGCCAACCGGCCCAATGCCGAGGTGCTGGGCGTGGGCCTTGACAACTACATATCGGTTTTGACCGACCCGGACATCTGGGCGGCGATGCAGACCACCGCGCACTTTTTATTCTGGACTATTTTTCTGCAGGTGCTGATCGGTTTCTCGCTGGCCTGGCTGATCGATCGCAAGTTTCGCGGCCACGGTTTCTGGACCACACTGATCCTGATTCCGATGATGCTGTCGCCGGCTGTGGTCGGCAACTTTTGGGCTTTTTTATACCAGCCGCAGATGGGGCTCTTTAACTATGTCGCGGCGTTTCTCAGCGGTGTATCACCTTCGTCGTTTTCCATGCTCGGCTCGGTCAGCCTGGCGCCGTGGGCGATAGTCATCGTCGATACCTGGATGTGGACGCCTTACGTCATGCTGATCTGCCTCGCCGGGCTGCGCTCGATTCCCGACTACATCTACGAAGCTGCGGAGGTGGATCGTGCCTCGCCATTGCGTCAGTTCTGGTCAATCACCTTGCCGATGGTGTTGCCCTTCGTGATGCTGGCAGTGCTGTTTCGCGGCATCGAAAACTTCAAGATGTTCGACATGGTGAACCTGCTGACATCTGGCGGGCCGGGCTCTGCAACCGAGCTGGCATCGATCACGCTCAAACGCGAGGCGTTCGAGAAATGGCGCACGGGTTATGCGTCGGCGTTTGCGGTGATTTTGTTTGTAGCCGTGTTTGGCCTTGCGAATATTTACGTCAAGGCACTCAACCACGTGAAGAACCGGTAGGCCGCCATGACCACACTGTTGCACAAGGGAATCAGCACCGCCCACTCGGTGGTGGAGCCGACCGGCGGAACGCGCCTGGTGGCCGGCCTGCTCGTCGCGCTCTACGCATTCATCACCATCGTGCCGCTGGTGTGGATTATCTTGACCGGCTTTAAAACGCCGTCAGATGCGATCAGCTACCCGCCCAAGATCGTGTTCACGCCGACGATCGACGGCTACTGCAATTTGTTCACCACCCGTTCGCGCCAGACACCCGAATACATTGCCGCGCTGCCGCCAGCCGATGGCGCCTGCGAAAAAGCAGCGCGCAGCGCCAATATGGTGATAGCCGGCCAATCGAACTACGTACCGCGCTTTATTAATTCGCTGATCATCGCGTTCGGCTCCACGGTTCTGTCCGTTGGTTTCGGCGTGATGGCCGCCTATGCGTTTTCGCGCTTCAAGGTACCGCTGAAAGACGACCTGTTGTTTTTCATCTTGTCGACGCGCATGATGCCGCCGATCGCGGTGGCCATTCCAATTTACCTGATGTACCGGGAGCTGGGCCTGTCTGACACCCGGCTCGGAATGATCCTGCTCTACAGCGCTGTCAACGTGTCGCTGGCGGTGTGGCTGCTCAAGGGCTTCATTGACGAAATACCGCGCGAATACGAAGAAGCCGCAATGGTCGATGGCTACACCCGGCTGCAGGCGTTTCGCAAAGTGGTTTTGCCGCAGGCCACCACCGGCATCGTCGCCACAGCGATTTTCTGCCTGATCTTTTCATGGAACGAGTACGCGTTTGCGGTGTTGCTGACCTCAGGAACCGCGCAGACTGCGCCGCCGTTTATTCCCATCATCATCGGGGAGGGCGGTCAGGACTGGCCGGCCGTGGCCGCCGGCACTACGCTGTTCCTGATACCGATTCTGGTGTTCACCATCCTGCTTCGCAAGCATCTGCTGCGCGGCATCACCTTCGGAGCGGTACGCAAATGAAGCAACCGGATCGGCATGAGTCCTGGCCCAAATACCTGCGACGCGGACCAATGGAAATGGTGGCGTGCGTCATCATCGCCCTCGGCATTGCGATGATGTTGCAGCCCTTCGCGCTGATCCTCTTCACCTGGTCGTTCGTGACGACGCTTTTCGGTACGCTCATGTTCACGGTCGTCACGAAGTTCCCCGAATAGGGCTCACGGCATGGCTCAAATACGCGTCCACCAGTTGCACAAGGCATTTGCTGATTTCACGGCAGTCAGGGATTCGACTTTCACTGTGGACAACGGCGAATTCTTTTGCCTGCTCGGCCCTTCCGGTTGCGGCAAGACCACCACGCTGCGCATGATCGCAGGGTTGGAGTTGCCGACCTCGGGTCAGATCTTTCTGGGCAACGAAGACGTCAGCGTCAAACGAGCCTCGGCGCGCGACATCGCGTTCGTGTTCCAGATGTTCGCGCTGTACCCGCACATGAACGTGCGCCAGAACATTGCGTTTCCTCTGGTGTCGCAGGGCATGCCGCGCGCCGAGATAGATCGCCGCGTGATGGACGCAGCACGCACGTTGCGCATCACCGATCTGCTGGCCTCGTCGGTGTCGGGGCTGTCGAGCGGCGACCGGCAACGCGTCGCGCTGGGCCGGGCCATCGTGCGGCAGCCGCTGGCGTTTTTGATGGACGAACCGCTGGGCGCGCTGGATGCCGAATTCCGCGAAGTGATGTGCCTTGAATTGCGCGCTCTGCACGACCGTCTCGGCGCAACCACGGTGTACGTCACGCACGACCAGACCGAAGCCATGTCCATGGCCGACACGATCGCGGTGATGAACAACGGACTGATCGAGCAACTCGGCGCGCCGATGGACATGTACGAGCGGCCCGCCAGCGTGTTTGTGGCTGACTTCATTGGCTCGCCGGCGATGAATTTTTTACCGTTCGAGGCTGCGTTGAAGTCTGGGGCTGATTCGATCCAGCTTGGCGGTGCCACCGTGGCAGTACCGCAAGTACGAGAGGATTCGGTGGCCAGCCGGCTACTCTGCGGCGTGCGGCCTGAACATGTTCGGCTCAACGATGATTCACTATTGCGCGGCGAGGTGCTGGGCACCGAATATTTGGGCACCAGCCAGGTGGTGACCATTGCCACGACACTCGGCTCTACGCTGCGAGCGAAGATCAACCCCGACGCCAGAGCGGCGCGCGGCGATCATGTGGGGCTGGCGTTCGACGTGTCGGCTGTCTCGCTTTTTGACCAGGCTTCGGGTCGCGCGCTACGCACCGCCCGCGACGACGTGCCTGGCTATCGTCGCAAGCGCCGTGAAGGAGCGCACCATGGCTGATCTGCGACTGAGCGGCGTCAGCAAAAGCTTCGGCGATGTACGTGCCGTCAGCGACCTGAGTCTGGATATTCAGAGCGGTGAATTCATTGTGCTGCTCGGCCCCAGCGGCGCCGGCAAGACAACCACGTTGCGACTCGTCGCCGGTCTGGAGACCCCCGAGGCTGGACAAGTCCATATCGGCGGGCGCGATGTGACGGCCCTCGCGCCGGCGCTGCGCGACGTGACGTTTGTGTTTCAGCAGTATTCGCTGTACCCGCACCTCAGCGTCTTCGACAATCTGGCGTTTCCGCTGCGCTCGCCGTTACGCCCGGTGCCTGAGGCAGAAATCAAACGCAAGGTGCTTGAAGTTGCACGCATGCTGCGCATCGAAGACAAATTGCAGAACCCTGCCACGCGCTTGTCGGGCGGGCAGATGCAGCGTGTGGCGATCGGCCGTGCGCTGGTACGCAGCCCGGCCGTGTACCTGATGGACGAGCCGCTGTCGTCGCTCGATGCCAAGCTGCGCAACGACTTGCGGCTGGAACTCAAACGCATTCAGCAGGACCTGGGGGCCACGATGTTGTACGTCACGCATGACCAAACCGAAGCGCTGACCCTCGCCACGCGCGTGGGTGTGCTTGAGCAAGGCAGGCTGGTGCAGTTGGGGACGCCGCGGCAGATTTACGAGGACCCCGTGAGCAGCTATGTTGCCTCGCGCCTGGGCGCGCCGCGCATCAACCTGGTGCCGCGCGATGCGCTAGGCGCTATTGCTGCGCCTGGGGAGGCAGCCATCCTGGGTATTCGCAGCGAACACCTGAGCCTGGAGAAAAGCGGCTCCACACAGGCTGAGCGGGGACAGGCAGCAAAGGTGCTGCGCGTCGAGCGTCTCAGCGACCAGTATCTTGTGCATGTCGCGCTTGACGGCTCCGACAAAGAGCTCATATGCGCCCCTGCGGCAAACATCGGGCTGGTGCCCGGAGATGCAGTGCATCTGCAAGTTCGGCACGCCTTCTGGTTTGATGCAGACGGCCAACGCATCCGGGCCTAGCCCGTTCAATCAAGGACTTTCCATGAAAACTGCGAACCACGCCCCGCTGATCCAGGCGGCTACGCAAATCTTGATCGATCATGTCGATGAGCTCACGGCGCTTGACCAGGCTATCGGCGATGGCGATCACGGCCTCAACATGCGCCGTGGCGCGCTGGCCATTCAGGCCAGGATGGATGAGCTGACTGCCCAGTCGCTTGCAGACGCGCTCAAAACCATGGGCATGACCTGCATGTCCACCATCGGCGGATCGTCCGGCCCTGTGTTCGGCACCTTGCTTGTGACGCTCGGAAAAGAGCTGCCCGCCGAGCCGCGTGCGGCAGATATGGCGCGCGCGCTGGATGCGGGAATCAAGGCGCTCACCCGGCTCGGAAAGGCTGAAGTCGGCCAGAAAACACTGCTTGATGTGCTGGACCCGGTGCGTCAATTACTGGCCGACAGCGATCGTTGGGATGCCGAACTGATCACCCAGGTACGCCGGTGTGCGTTCGACAGCGCCGAAGCCACGGCGCAAATGAATGCCGGCCGCGGGCGCTCATCGTTCCTCGGTGATCGTGCGCTTGGCCATGTCGATCCAGGCTCGCGTTCGATGGCGCTCATCATCGGTGCCGTGTGTGATCAGCTTTAAAACTGCTTTAAAACCGCGTCAGTTTCCTTTATAAATTCAGCTAACCAGGTCTGTTCATGAAAAAACTTATCAATCATGTCGACACCGTCTTGGGCGAATCGCTGCAGGGCTTCGCGGCGGCGCATGCAGAGATCGTGACACTCGACCCGGCTCTGCAGTTCGTGCGCCGCCGCACATTAAAAACGGGAAAAGTAGCGCTGATTTCCGGGGGTGGTTCTGGGCATGAGCCGCTGCACACCGGTTTCATCGGCCACGGCATGCTCGATGCCGCTTGCCCGGGGCAGGTTTTCACGTCACCCACGCCCGACCAGATGCTGGCGGCGGCGCAGGAAGTCGATACCGGCGCCGGGGTGCTCTTCATCGTCAAGAACTACTCCGGTGACATGATGAATTTTCAGATGGCGGCGGAAATGCTGGACCGCGAGAACGCCACGGTCATCATCAACGACGACGTAGCGGTCGAAAATTCAACCTACACCACCGGCCGCCGCGGCGTCGCTGGCACCCTGCTGGTTGAGCGCATTGTGGGTGCTGCGGCCGAGCGGGGCGACAGCCTCGCTGATCTCAAAGCGCTGGGTGACGCCGTGAACAAGAGCACCGCCAGCATGGGTGTGGCGCTCACGTCATGCACGGTGCCGGCTGCTGGTCAGCCCACCTTCCAGATTGCTGCGGATGAGATGGAAATGGGTGTCGGCATTCACGGTGAGCCGGGGCGCCGACGGGTCAAGTTCACTAATGCCGACAAAATCGCGGCTGAACTGACTGGTGCCGTGCTCAGGGATCTGGGGCTGAACCGCGGGCAGGAAGTGCTTTTGCTGGTCAACGGATTTGGTGGCACGCCACTGATGGAGCTCTATGTGATGGTCAACGCAGCCAATAAAGTACTGGCCAGCGCAGGGGTCAAGGCAGTGCGGACATTGACCGGCTCGTACGTCACTTCGCTGGAAATGGCGGGTTGCTCGATCACCGTCAGCATCGCAGACGCTCCGACACTGGCGCTATGGGACGCGCCGGTTCACACGGCTGCGTTGCGATGGGGTATGTAGCGGTTGGCGTCCACCTGACCGCCCGAAAACCAGGAGGACGCGCGAGCGGCAAAGGCTACGCCTGCTCAGTCCCGACAGTAGCCTTCGCCGGCACGCACCGTTAAACAATTCAACTTGCCGCTGAGCCACTTCATGCCTGTCTCAGCGCCGTCTGTCGCCCGAACGGATTCTTTCAGCCCATCTCGTTCAAACTGAATCTGGCAACCGGCCGTGCTTCCTTGAAATGTACGGGGCCCGTCCAGGTTCTGGATGGTAATTTCATACTTTCCCTGACCACCGGCTAGTCGGAGAAACGTTCCTTCAGGGCCATTCCATTGGCCAAGCCATTTGTCGGTTAGCGCATCTACGCGCACACCGCCAGAACTGGCGCTGCTGGCGGTGTCGGGAGCTGCGTTGCGGTCGTTGCAGCCAACAAGAAAAAGCGTTCCGACGATCGATGCGATGAGGGCATGATGCTTATAGCTCATGTGGAATTGGCTTCAGGGTGGTCAGATGGCTGCGCTTGATTGCGGCGCCTGTTACCGATAAAACGCCTCAACCGCGCCCTTCAGCTTGATCAGCAGCGGATGGCCCTTGCGGTCAACCGTTTTGCCGGCGGGCACCTTGACCCAGCCTTCGCTGATGCAGTATTCCTCGACGTCCGAACGTTCCTTGTTGTTGAGTCGAATGCCAATGTCGTGCTCGAACACGGCGGCGACGTGATGCGGGCTTCGCGT
Organism: Polaromonas sp.; assembly: GCA_031396485.1. Classification (GTDB taxonomy): domain Bacteria; phylum Pseudomonadota; class Gammaproteobacteria; order Burkholderiales; family Burkholderiaceae_C; genus Polaromonas. Next base: position 6,797 of record JANNKV010000226.1, read on the forward strand.
GTCTGCGGACAGGCGGTCTGGCAGGGGCGGGCGCGGGGTGCTTTCGGTCATCGGGTTTTCTTCCATTGAGTCAATGTGGGTCGATTGGCGGGCCAACCGGCGGCTGCGTCCAGCCAGTGATCACTGCCAGACGACTGGCCCCTTGGCTGAAAACCATTTTTCAACTTCTGGGTCAACAGCCGCTTCGATTCGGTTGCGTTTGATTTTCATCGTGGGCGTCAAAAAGCCGTTGTCCATGGACCAGGCTTCGCGGGCCACCACAATCATTTTCAGCTGTTCGTAGTCGGCTACCTTGCTGTTGACACGCTTCAGCACGGCCGCCATTTCCTCGATAAATTCGGCGCGCACGGCCGGGTCTGCCAATCGGGGTCGCAGTCCTTCGGCGGGAACAACCATTGCATAAGCGGCCTGTTGGCCGACGCCCGAAACCAGTGACAGCTCAATCATGGGGCTTTCGTTGATCAGGTTCTCAATCGGTGCCGGTGCCACGTACTTGCCCTTGCCGGTTTTGAACAGCTCTTTTTTGCGGCCGGTTAGTTTCAGCTGCCCGTTCGGACCTTCTTCACCCAGATCGCCCGTCATGAAGAAGCCGTCGGCATCAAAGGTTTCGGCATCCAGGTCAGGCCGCTTGTAGTAGCCCACCAGCGTGCCGGGCGATTTGATCAAAATTTCGCCGTCAGCGCTGATTCGCCGTTGTACGCCAGGAAACGGCACGCCCACATGTCCTGCGGCGTTCAGGGTGCTGGTGGTGGTGTGGGAGTACGCGAAGTCTTCCGTCATCGCGTAGCCCTCCATCAGGTTCAGGCCCAGCCGGCGATACCACGCAATCAGCGCCGGGGGGATCGGCGCCGAGCCGCTGCCGGCCAGCATGACTTCATTGAGGCCAAGTTGCGTCAATACTTTGCGTGCGACGATTTTTCCGAGCAACGGGATGGACAGCAGAAAGTCGAGCTTTTTGGCCGGCATTTTGCTGAACACGCCTTGCTGAAACTTCAGCCACAGGCGCGGCACCGAGATAAATACGGTGGGGCGTGCGCGTTGCAGATCTTGTAAAAACGTATCAAGCGACTCTGCAAAAAAAACATGTCCCCGGCCTCGCACAAAGCCTGCGCATTCGATCCAGGCACGCTCAAAAACGTGCGCCAGCGGCAGGTACGACAACGCACGGTAGGGAAAGTTTGAACCCGCCTGTTGCTCTTGATAGGCAACGATCCCCTCGCTGGCGCGCGTGACCCGCTCGAAACTGTGCATCACGCCTTTTGGCGTGCCCGTCGAGCCAGACGTGTACATCAGCATCGCCAGATCATCAGGCTTGCGCTGCGGCTTACCGGGCATGGGCGGGCTTGCCTTGACAATCGCGTCCCAGGTGTCATGGCTGGTTTTTGGCCCCAGCGGCAGCGCAATACATGGCAGCCCGGCGGGAACGCCCGGCATTTGCTGGGCCCAGGTGTCGAGCTTGCCAACGAACAATAGACGGGCGCCACTGTGCTCCAGCACGTACTTCACCGTCTCTGCAGATTCGGTCGGGAAGATCGCGACCGTGGTGCCGCCAGACATCCAGATTGCCAGCTCGGCCATCATGAAGTGCGCGGTATTTTTTGACAGGATGGCGATACGCGAGCCCGGCTCAAACCCGCGCGATGCCAGGTGCGTGGCCATGCGACGCGCCTGATCCATCATCTGGCGCCAGGTGTAGTCAACGACTTGCCCGTTACCCACAGGCTGCGTCAGGTAAATCTGATCTGCCAGCGCTGACTCATGTTCATAGACATGGTCAAGAATAAGTTTTGAAGTGGACAAGGTAATTCCTTTTTTTGTGACGTATTTTGTGCCCTGATGGGGCTGCAACTTCAGCCCGCCGGCGCTTCATGCTAAGGCCGGGTGAAGGCCGAAGCAACGCGGGCAAGCCCTGATGCGGGGGTCAGCGTGGCCTGCAGCGCCGCGGACGCTTGTGGGGTAGCCGCTCAGTCAACCAGCCAGCCCCACAAACACATGTTGCACATCGTCGTTGGCATCGATGGAGGCGAGGAAGGCTTCGACTTCATCCAGATCCCTGGCGCTCAAGGTAGCCGGATCGATGGGGTTTTTCGCTTTGTAGCCCAGCTTGGCAGACAGGACTGTGAAACCTTGTGCGGGCAGGGCGCGGCTGACCAGATCGAGGTCGGAGTGGTCTGTCAGAAATAGCGTGGTGCCATCTTCGTCGCCGGGCTCGAAGTCTTGCGCGCCGGCTTCGATGGCGGCCAGCTCCGCGTCGGCACCGGCGGCGGGCTCAGCCTCAATCATGCCCACGTGGTCAAAATCCCACGACACCGAGCCCGAGGTTCCCAAATGCCCCTTGCGAAAGATCACGCGTATCTCTGACGCGGTGCGGTTCAGGTTGTCGGTCAGGCACTCGACCATCACGGGCACCTGATGCGGTGCAAACCCTTCGTAAATCACGTGTTCGAAATGGACGGTCTCACCTGTCAGACCCGCGCCCTTCTTGATGGCGCGCTCCAGCGTGTCTTTGGGCATGGAAACCTTGCGGGCCTGCTCGACGACCAGCCGCAAGCGCGCGTTTGAAGCCGGGTCGGCCCCGCTGCGCGCGGCGACCATGATTTCCTTGGCCAGTTTTCCAAAAACACGGCCTCTGGCGTTTGCAGCCAGTTCCTTGCCTTTTGCTTTCCATTGCGCGCCCATGCTGGAGTCTCCTTGTGTTGCGGCGCTGTGTGCGCCCTATTGTCCGATGCGAATGGTCTGCGCGGCGTTTTAAGTCACGGGGGCGCAGAACCAGAGGGATTGAAGGTTATACACCCGGCGCCCAAGCAAAAGAGCGGGCGGGTGACGGTTTTCCCGTTGCTATTAAAAAAATAGCTGCTGGCGCAGGCAATGCCTGGGCTACAAGCCTATTTCTTATTGAATACGACCTGTTCGCCGGGCGCGCACACCCGCGCACAGGTATTGTCTTCAGCCCGGCTTCCCTAGGGACCCTCCACAGAACTCCCTGCGGTCTGTGGCAGCGCGGGCTCGGGCGGTCCGCCGCGTTGTTTTTCTTGCAATAGCCCTGCTATTGACTGCAAAAAGACGCCTTGCGGCCCATCCCGATCCGCATACCACAGTCCCGCCAGAGTTATGCAGAGGGTCCCTAGCCTTTTCCAGTCGTTTCCCTGCAGCGACGACGCAGGCATTTCAGCAGGGCACGGCCGTCAATGCCGATCGCCTTCAACTGCTCCAGCGCGCGGGGCTGCAACACCTTGCCATCGGTCAGGCAGTCCACCAGCTTGCAAAGGTCCGATTCACCCACCAGTCCCGCCGGCCCTGTCGGATCTTGTCCGACCACGCCCGTCAGCGTTTTCTCGCGCGTGAAGGGGCGTTCGTCCAGCGTCAACCCACCCGCACGCACGCGGAACACGTACAAGCCCGTCAGTGTTTCGGTGGTGCGCGCGCTGAAGCGGCCGGGCCCGGTTTCGGTCAGGTCGACGCGCTGGCTGCTGCCGTCGGGGCGCGTCATGTCGGCCCACACCTGCGCGCGCTGCCCGACAAGAACGCCATATTCGGTGAGCGTTGCGTCGAGCAGAAAGTCTGAAGGGGGAAGCCGTGTGGGTTGAGCCAGGCGGGCGTTGAACTGCAGGTTGGAATAGCTGTGCACGATCAGGTTGTAGGCCATGGCCCGTCCGCCCGCCTGCGCCGCGGCCCCGGCCGCGACTTCCCGGCGCCCGCCCAGCCGCAGCACCGCATGCCAGCGTCCGCCGTGGCTGCCGTCGGCATCGGCCGGCAGCGCGGGCAGGCCGATACGGTAGTAAGCCACCTGGGGTGTCACGACGAAGCCGATGTTCGGCTCGGTGCCGGCTACACCCGGGTCAATGCGCTGGCCGTCGGGGGTCTCCAGCTGGAAGTCGATCGCCCGGGGCTCTGTTGCCAGCAGGATCACATCAGCGCCGTAATCGGCCTCGGTCAGGTTGAAGGGAATGCGGTGTTCGGCGCCCTTGTGCAGAACGCCGCCCGGGTCGAGCACGATGTTGGCGTTGGTCACCCCGGCAAGAATCTGCAGGAAATACTTTTGCAGGCGAAACGTCTGATCGGTCGTCAGTGCACCGGTGACCAGCAGGTAGCCTTCGTGCGTGCCGGTCAACAGTTCGAGCTTGCCCACGTCAACGTTCGATGCCTTGCCGAGGCCAACCGCGAACGTGTTGGCGGTGATCAGGCCGGACACCGAATTGATCAGCGGCGCCGTGTTTTCCATGCCGTCAGTCAGTACCACCATGGCTTTGACGCTAAAGCTGGCTGGCGCTGCGGCCAGTGCCTGTGAACCCTTCTGCAGGCCGTCGCCGATGGAAGTTGCGCCCGCCGGGTCGAACTGTGGGCCGTCAATGGTGGTCTTGGCCAGGCCTCCATTGACCGCGACGTCATCGACGTTCATCACCACCTGCGCCGTGTCGTCGAAGCGCACCAGGCCTAGTCCGTCTCCTGCCAGCATCACGTCAATGAAGGTTTTGGCGGCTTCGCGCAGTTTTTTGACCTTGGTGTTGCCGTCGCCTGCGTCCTCACTCATGCTGCCCGAATGGTCGAGCACCATCGCCACTGCGGTCTTTGGCCGCGCAATGGTATTGGCCGTGATCGGGATGACCCACGACTCGCCGGTTTCCATCGCCTGCACCGTCATGGATCCGCTGGCGGTGGCGCCGGCGGTGGTCGAGGTGTACGAGACCCAGATCCGTCCCTCGGATGCCACCTGGCCCGGGTTGACCACCAGCGTAGCGCCTTGCGGCAGGCCGAATCCGCCCGTGGGCCCGGCGGTGACCTGCAGCGTGACTGGCGTGCACGAGCCGATCTCGAACAGTGCGGGGCGGTGCGTGGTGACGCCGACGCCGCCAATGCCTTCGGGGATGTCCTTGAAATCGACAGTGGGCGTGACCAGCGTCACCGACACAGGCATCATGAAGGGCGCCAGCGTGTCGAGGATGCGCTTTTTGCAGACCGCGCAAAACGGCTTGCCCAGCGCCCGCATTTCGCAGTCGAACTCGGGGCGGAACAGGCCGCAGTGGAAGTAGCCCGCGCCCTCGAATGCGCCCACTGTGCCGGCAGGCACCGGGCTCGGGTTCGGGTCTTCCTGCGTGCAATCAGGGTTGCTCTGCGTCGGCACCGCCGTGGGTCCGGCGATCAGGTCTTTCCATTTGATGGTCGCCTTGTTCGTGTTCTTGGTGATGTTGGGCTGGGAAGGCTCGATGCCGCCGTACGTGTTCCCGCTGTCGTACGGGTATTCATCGGCCAGACCGAAGGCGGAATGCCCGAGTTCGTGGATCGCAATCTCGACGCCACCTTGTCCAGTGACCGGGCTGAAGCCCAGCGAATAGGTGCCGATGTGCGTGCCGCCCGCGCCGCCGTAGGTGGTGCTGTTGATCACCATGATGATTTCGTCGTACTGCGGAAGGGCCGCTGCCACGGTCGAAAACGCCAGCCCGTTGTTCACGGTCAGCAGCCGTTGAATGCCGCTGCTGCAGAAGGTCGCATCGAAGAAGGTCGCGCGGGTGGTACCGCTGCCGGTACAACTGCCGCCCGCAGGCTCGTCGGCGCCACTTTCGTTCGACGCCACATCGAGCCGGTAGATGTTGATGCCGCACCAGCGCTGGTCGAATGGCGGCGTGTTGAACAGCTTGTCGACGAACTTGCTGACTTCCTGGTGGAACTGCGGCATCTCGCTCGCCTGAAAGCCCTCCGCCACCAGCACCAGATTCCAGCGTATGGCGGCCGGGCCGTGGTCCAGCACCTTTTTCAGTCCAATGACGAATCCATCAGCGGCGCCCATGATGGCCTCCCTGAATTGAAGCCTTGGCAGCCATGGCCGCCATCTCGCGCAGCGGCAGCTTCATCAGTGGTCGCGCTGCGCCGAACCCGCGCTTTCCAGCGCTGTGGCTGGAATGAATGCTGAAAGTGTGCGCCGTTGGCAGTTCCGGAACCAGCAGACTCAGCGTACCTGCGACTGCTGCCTTGCCCACGCGTCGCAGACCGCGCTGGTCGTCGGCGTCGGTCTCAAAGTCTTCAAAAAGGTTGTTGAGCAGGTGGCGGTACAGCGTACGGCCTTCCTTGTCTTCGACCGCAAACCAGGAGCCCGCTTCGGCCTCGGTACCGGTTTTTGGAGGTGGCGCCGAGGCGGGCACCACTTTTTCAATGCGTACGGCGGAATCGAGCTTGAACTCGTCGCCGTTGAAGCTCAGCATGATTCGAAAAGCCCGCGGAACAGAGGCAGACATCTGGTTCTCCTGGGGACGCGATCGGCCAGGTCGCATGACCAGATAGTAGGCCTGTCGCGCAGGTTTTTCATCCCCCATCTGGAGGGTTATTTACAAGCCATTACGTTTGAACCTAGAAACGGCAGTTGACCGCTCGCAAACCTCAGGAGAGCCGCGCGCCACTGGTGCTTTCCGCTTCGATCATGCTCACCTGATAAGTGACAGCGCTATGCACCCGATTGCACCGTGCTTGACGCGCCAAGCCGCGTTGCTCCGCCTTGTGGGCAAAAGCCCACTGCGTTGTCTCGCCTTGCCTGGCACGCCAATCACGGCACACTCGGGCGCATCCAGCTGCCGTTTCTAGGTTGAACCAACCTTCAGTGCAGGCCTGCCGGGCCCGTTGTGCAGGCACTCAAACTGCTGCGGTGGGCAACACCTTCAGCCCCCCGACAGCCTGCGCAGCTGCGCCTTCAGCGCGTCCATTTCTTCCAGAAGTTCAAGCGCAAGCGCCGCGCCCGCCAGGTTGACGCCCAGATCACGCTGCAGACGCACCGCCACCCTCACGCGGTGCATGTGAACGCCGGTGAAGCGCCAATCCGCCGGGGTTGCTTGCACCTCGCCAGCCAGCGGCACGAGGTCGGGCGTCAACACGCCTTCGTCGACCAGTTCGACAATCATTTCAGACTGCGCGGCGCAGGCGCGGCACAGGTCGTCAAGTGTCAGTCCGATCTGGTCTTCGAGGATGAAGCTGGTGAACTGCGCGCTGGCGGACTTGCCGGGATGGGTAGGGTCTGCGGTCATGCCTGGCCTTTCATTCGGTGAGGTTTGCGCGCGGCTGGAAGGTCTTGAACGCCGCCGCCAGATCTTCATACGCTTTTTTCTCGGCCGCATGCGTGGCGGTCGGAACCACCATCTGCAGCACGAAGTAAAAATCGCCAGGAGTCTTCGCTGGCAGCCCGCGCCCCTTCAGGCGCAGCTTGCGTCCGCTGGCCGAACCCGGCGGAATCTTGACCTCGACCCGGCCGGTCGGCGTAGGCGCTTCGACTTCGGCGCCGAGCGCGGCTTCCCATGGCGCCACGGGCAAGTCCATGTACACGTCGAGTTTGTCAACGCGGTACAGGCGGTGCGGTAAAAACTCGACGTCGAGGTACAGGTCGCCCGGGCTGCCGCGCCCCATGCCGGGCGCGCCTTGTGCAGCCAGGCGAATGTGCTGGCCGGCGCGTATGCCTTTGGGAATTGAAAACTCGATGGTGCGGTCTTGCAGCCGGTCCGTTTCCGCATCGGGGATGCGCAGCTGCAGGGAGCGCGCGGCGCCGCTGTAAGAGTCTTCGATGTTGATCTGGATACGCGCATGCTGGTCCTGGCCGTGCATGTCGAAGGTTGCTTGAGCGCCGCGGCCGGCACCGGACCTTCCGCCGCCCATACCACCCATGCTTCGCAGCAGTTCCTCAAAGAATGCGCTGTGGTCAGCGCCGTCGCCCGTGTCAAAACCTGCACCGCCTGCAGCCTGACGGCTGGCCCATTCGGGCGGTGGGCGAAACTCCTGGCCCGCGTGGTGGTTTGCGCCCAGCTGGTCATACGCCGCGCGCCGTTCCGGGTCGCGCAGCACTTCGTAGGCTTCGGCCAGGTCCTTGAATTGCGCTTCGGCGTTTTTCTCCTTGCTGACGTCCGGGTGGTACTTGCGTGCGAGCTTGCGGTGTGCGCGCTTGATGTCCTCGGGCGTCGCGTCTTTCGTGACGCCCATGGTTTTGTAGTAGTCCTTGAATTCCATGAAAGTTCTCGGCAAGAATTTCTCTGACAGATGACAGTACCGGAAAATCGCCTTCGGGTGTGTCAGCAATTGGCGCCAGTAGCGCGGTTGGACCCGCGCCCACGCCGGGAAATCACGAATGCGCCCGAAATCGGTCTGGCGCACTCCGGTAGAAGCCATAGCAGCCATTTTTTTGATGAAATTGGCCTGTAGCCCATGTAATACCTGCGCAAGCCGCTCCTGATTTAATAGCGGGTACAAACTTTTCCCTGTAGCTACCCGCGACAGGAACGGAGCATTTGTCTGGAGGAGAAAAACGATTCAGACCAGTATTGAAGACATCTTTGCGCTTCGTCAATAGGCCTCCCCGATTCCCGGCGTTCAATCACCAATGGAGGCGTCTGCCGGAAGGCCGGACCATGAGCACCGCATCCGCGGCGCCTCTGTTTTCAACCACACAGGAGTCACCCACCATGTCAAAACGAGATGCCTATATCGAGAAAATGAAAGCCGAGCTGGACGCGATGAACGCGCGAATGGACACGCTGGAAGCCAAGGCAAAAGACGCCAGGGACGACGCGCGCGACAAATACCGCGAAGAGATGAAAAACCTGCGTCACCAATCCAGACTGGCCGTTGCCAAACTCGAAGAGCTGAAGGCCGCGGGAGAAGATTCCTGGGACAGCGTTGTCAAGGAAATGGAGAAAATCCGCGACGCTTTCACGCATTCGTTTCACTACTTCAAGTCACAGCTTTGAATGAAGCAATGAACGCGGCCTTGAAGCGTGGCCAGTTCGGCAAATAGCAGGCAGCAGGCAGCAGGCAGCAGGCAGCAGGCAGCAGGCAGTATTCAGCGGAAGGCAAGACAACATGGAACCGATCTGGTTAAAGAACTATCCGCCAGGCGTTCCGGCGGAAGTTGATGTGCATGAATTCGCGTCGCTCCCGGCGGTGCTCCAGCGCAGTTGCCAGCGCTTTGCCGATCTGCCTGCCTACAGCAACCTTGGCGCGTCGATCTCCTACGCCGAACTTGATCGCCTGAGCAGCGCCTTCGGTGCCTACCTGCAGAAGTCACTGGGCTTGAAGCGCGGCGACAGGGTGGCGATCATGCTGCCCAATCTGCTGCAGTATCCGGTGGCGCTGTTTGGCGTACTGCGCGCGGGCATGGTCGTGGTGAACGTCAACCCGCAATACACCCGCTCCGAGCTCGAGCACCAGCTCAAGGACTCCGGCGCTGCCGCCATCGTAGTGCTGGAAAATTTTGCCCATACGCTGCAGGAAGTGCTCGACACGAACCCGGCGTTGAAACTCACCGTCATCACCACCGAAGTCGGTGACATGCTGCCGGCGGTCAGGAAAATGCTGACCAACATCGTGGTCAAGCATGTCAAGAAGATGGTGCCCGACTGGAAGATTGAAGGCACCATCGAATTCAACGCCGCGCTGCACAGCGGGCGCGAGCAGGCCCTTGGCGAGGTGCCGCTGGGCCATGGCGACACGGCGTTTTTACATTACACCGGCGGCACGACCGGCGTGGCCAAGGGAGCGGTGCTGACGCACGGCAACATGGTGGCGAACGTGCAGCAGCTTGCGGCGTGGATCGGTCGTGACCTGAAAGATGGCCATGAGATCTATGTGTGCCCGTTGCCGCTCTATCACGTCTACGCGCTCGCCTCCAGCCTGGTGTTCATGAAGATCGGCGCGCATGCGATTCTGATCACCAATCCCAGGGACATGCCCGCCTTTATTCATGACCTGAAGAAATACCCGTTCACCGCGATCATTGGCGTCAACACGCTGTACCGCGCGCTGCTGGATGCCCCGGCGTTTGCCGAGGTGAATGTGCGTCAGCTCAAACTGGCCAATGCCGGTGGCATGGCCGTGCAGCGCGTAGTGGCCGAACGCTGGAAAAAAGCGACCGGTGTGCCGCTGGTCGAAGCCTACGGTTTGACTGAAACTTCACCTGGCGCCATCGCCAATCCGCTCGACATCGAAGACTGGACCGGCACCATCGGCATGCCGATTCCGTCCACGCAGGCGGTCATCCTTGACGAGGGTGACGAAGAACTTCCAGTGGGCGAGGTCGGCGAAATCTGCCTGCGCGGCCCGCAGGTCATGGCGGGCTACTGGAACCACCCCGAAGAGACGGCAAAGGTCTTTACACACCACGGATGGCTGCGCACCGGTGACATGGGTTTCATGGACGAGCGCGGTTATTCCAAGATCACCGACCGCAAGAAAGACATGATCGTCGTCTCGGGCTTTAAGGTGTTCCCGAACCAGATCGAAGATGTCGTCGTGATGCATCCGGGCGTGGCTGAGGCTGCCGCCATCGCAGCGCCCGATGAACGCTCGGGTGAAGTCGTCAAGATCATCGTGGTGAAAAAAGACCCGCTACTCACCGAAGAAGACTTGATGGCGCATTGCCGCAAGCACCTGACCGGCTACAAGGTGCCGAAGATCGTCGAGTTCCGCACCGAGCCCTTGCCCAAAACCGCGATTGGAAAAATCCTCCGTCGGCAGTTGCGCGACAGCCCGGTGACGCATTGATGTGAATGCCTGGGCGCTATTAGTTTGATAGCTGCTTGCGCACGTTCTGCGTGGGCTACAGGTCGATTTGATTCATAAATGGGGCAGACAGGCTCTTTCGCTGACACCCCAAGCGGCAGCCTTCGCAGAATGCCCCGAAGCAGACATCGTCGTGGCTTCGGCCGCAGAAAGAAGCAAAGTTGCTCTATTATTTTGTGTCCCGTAACCTGTCACACCATGAACCCAATTTCTCCCTCTGACTTCGAGCAACAAATTGAAAATCTGTTAGGCCTCGCCGGACGGGAGGTTTGTTCAGAACCTTCTGCCGAAGATTTTGTGAACTGGTTCCGCCAGACCGTTCCCGAAGTCATGCCCGCGCTGCTGGCGCAGATAGAGCCGACGCCGGAAGAGGTCGATAAATTCTTGCGCGTGGCCGCGCTCAACCTGTTCGCCGACCTGCCGCAGCCCGACCATGATCTGCAGCGGGTCAGCCAGCCCAAGCTTGGCCGCAACAACCCCTGTGCTTGCGGTTCGGGAAAGAAATACAAGCATTGCTGCGGCGAACTGGTCATGCCGCCGCTGTTTGGCAACATGAATTTGCTGCGCTACGTGCTTGACGCCTACACAAAAAGGCGGCTGGTCGAAGTGGCTTCCAGCAAAGCCAGCATCGAGGAAGTCGCAGATACCGCGCGGCAATGGAACGGGTGGGGCGAGGACACGCGCGTGGTTGCGCTGCTGGAGCCCTACTTCGCGGGCACCGGGCCGCTGGCTGCCGAGCTGTCGCCGCTGTTCAGCACGCTGATGGACAGCTGGCTCGCATTAGGGAAGCCTGGCAAGCGCGATCGTCTGCTTGGCGAGCTGCTGATGCGCGGTGACCGGCCCCTGAAACTGCCGGGCTGGCTTTCGGCCACGTTGATCGCGGCCGTCACAGGAGTCATCATGCTCCTGATGTTCAAGTACACGTCAAATCAGGCGGCGATCAAGCACACGCGGAGCCAGATCAAAGCAAATCTGCTGGCATTGTCTCTGTTCAAAGAGGACCTGAGGGTCGGCCTTCGCGTTCAGGTGGCGCTGTTGCTGGGTGACAGGACGGCGGCCTTCGCCATCGTGCTGGCGG
>JANNKV010000242.1:0-5191 GCA_031396485.1 Polaromonas sp.
GCATCTTCAATCCGCAGGGCCAGCCGATCGGCCACATCGGCCTGCCGGAGCGCGCCGCCAACGTTTGCTTTGGCGGGCCGAAGCGCAACCGCCTGTTCATGGCGGCCAGCCAGTCGCTGTACGCGGTTTACACGGGCACGCAAGGTGCTGCGCCGGGTTGAAAAGTAGCGACGCTGGCTGGCATGGCGCTATTAAATAAGTAGCTGCTTGCGCACGTATTTTGTGGGCTTGAGGCACTTTTTATCCTTAAGAGAACCCCGTTTCAGGCCGTAAAACCGTCATTCCCGCGAAGGCGGGAATCGAGTGATTGCTCTGGCTCGACAGATTCTGGATCGGCGCGAGCCGGGGCGCCCCGTGTGAAGCCTTACAAAGCAAGAAGCCCGCGCTCATTTCGAATGGCTGTCGGATTTTGTTGCGATTGAGACAATCCGGTTTCTGGACCATAGGAGGCGAAGTCACTGACTGATAAGCATGGGTTGTGGGTACTTTCGATTGGTAATGACGCTTGCTGTAGGCTTCTAGCCGTATTTGCGATGTCCTCTGGAGGGAGTTCGTTAGCTGGAGGCCGTGGTCATGCAAATAATTTACGGAATAATTTGTATTCGATTTTGTTGTTTCTGCTATGATTTGGACGTGAGCATCTCACCCGCTCAACTTTGGCATCCAGAGAACATGCAGGACCTACATGATTGAACACAGCAAAGAACAAGTCGAACTGATCATTCAGCCGCACGTCGAAGATATTCGTGCATGTGTGCATGAGTCGTGGGAGCGCTGGCGGGCAAGTGACCATGCGCGCCACTTGCACTGGAAGACCGTGATGGGCAATGCCATGTGCAACTATTTCCTAGAAGTAGCCACGCATCGGTTTTACAACGCGAGTGGTCGAGCCCACATAGAGACCAAGCGCCCATATGTGGGCCTCTATGTTGAAAGCGCCCTCTACCTTCGTTTCAAAAAAGGCAAGCGGAATCTGCGCACCAGCAACGTACAAACCAGGTCGGCCCAGGCGTTTCTGGACAAGTCTCAGCCTATCGAAGCCTTGAATGGGTTGACCCGATTGGAACTGGTTTACGTTCCGACACGTGACGAGCTCGAGGTCGAACGCATCATGCTGGTTTGCAAAGACAAGGGCCGAATTGCCTGGACAATCGACCTCCTTGCACGGGACGAGCCCGACCAAAACATCATTGAAATGCCGTGGCAGCCTGCACCGCAGGGCTCCCCGGCGGAGAGACTTATCAAGAAGACGAAGGACAAAACAGATGACCGCAATCGCCGCATCTCAGGAAAGGCCCCATAACACCAACTTCCGGCATGACTTGCTCAGCTTACGCCGCCGCATGCTGGGCCTGAGTCAGACCGAACTGGCAGAAACGGCTGGAATTTCCCAAGGCACTTTGTCCAAGATCGAGCAGGGTCTTAAAGAAGTGACGATGTCTCACACTGAAACGCTTGCGCGGGCACTGCATTGCCCTGCAAGTTTTTTCTTTCAGACAGAGCGCGAATATGGCTCGCCCCTGAGCCTGCACGACGGTATGTTCCGCAAGAGCGCATCCGTTGGTCAAAAGGCCATCGACAAAATCATTGCCGAACTTAATGTGCGCATCGCCCACCTTCGCACCCTTTTGTCGATGGTGGAAATTGAGACAGAGCTTCCTCGCCCAACCTATGAGTTGGACGACTTCGCAGGAAACATCGAGGAGATAGCCCAAAACGTGCGCCGCGCGTGGCTTATGCCGCGTGGCCCCGTAAAAAACCTTATGGAGTATCTCGAGCGTGCGGGAGTGATCATCGTCAAATGCGACATGAACGGGGCTCGTATAGATGGAGTCAGCTATCAGATTGCAAGCCTACCGCCCGTCATTTTCTTGAGTAACAGCCTGCCAGCTGACCGGCAGCGTTTCACGCTGGCACATGAACTCGGCCACATCGTGCTTCACCGCTTTCCCACCCCCAGTATGGAAGTAGAGGCGAATCAATTTGCCTCTGCATTTTTGATGCCCGCTGCCGATATTGCGCCAGACCTGCAACGCCTCACTATTGAGCGCGCGGCTGCTTTGAAACCGTATTGGAAAACGTCAATGGGCTCACTCATTTACCGCGCCAAGTCTATTGGTGTCATTGACGAGGGCAAATCTCAATACATGTGGCGCATCATGTCTGCTCAGGGATACCGCATACGAGAGCCTGCGTCGCTGGATTTTGCAAATGAAGAAACCAGCGTGTTTGAAGCCCTCATACGCAACATTCAAGAAGACATGGACTATTCACACGAAGAGATAGCGCAAGCGTTGCATTTGCATTTCGATGAGCTAAATCAGATGTATCAACTAAGGAAAAGGCCGCTACTGCAATCTGTGTAAAAAGTCGTCGCTAGCGCTGCCTCCTAAGAAAAGATTACGCAGCTGCGCTCTCGGGCTTCTAAAATGCTACCAAAATAATAGCTGCTTGTGCATTTACCACATTGGCTGGCACCACTTTTCATAAATAGCTCAGCACAAACCCCACGCATCCACCGGCAAGCCGGATCATGGCGACACCGCGCATGCCAGTAGTGCTTCAAGGTGAATCCCGGAATCTCGAACGGGCAATGCGTCACGCTGCGGGTCTGTGGCGTTCTATAAATCGATATCGAAAGACAGCTGCTTGTGGTGCTTGATGGCGAGCAGGTAGATCACGTCACCCACCAGCGCATACAGCAGCAGGTAGTCGGTCATCACGTACTCGCGGACTTCGGCACGTGCGGCGTCTGTGTCCAGGGTGCGCAGCAGTGCGTCAAGCTTTTGAATGCGCGCCACCGCATCGACGGACTTGGGTTGGCGCTGCAAGAAGTTGCGCCCCATGCGCGGGTGGTTTCGCAAATGCACCAGCGCGGTGGCGGCCAACTCAGTCAGCAATTTCCCATTGCCTGCGGGGAATAGACAGTCTTCCCAATACGTTTCGATGCTGTCCAGATTGCCTCGATAGTTGTCTGTGGCAACAATCTGAATCAAGACGCTGCTCGTTTGGCGAGCATTTTTTGCTCGTGTCGTGCCAGACGTTCAGCGAGGTCTTCCATCGCATCAACGGTGCGCCCCGCCACCACATCCGCCAGGCCCTTCTCCACCTCGTCAATCAGCAGCATGTGGACGCGGTCGCGTTCCAGGCTGTGGTAGTAGTCGAGCCGCTTGGCGTCGATCAGCGCCACGGCCGGCTCGCCATTTTTAGTGATGATTTTTTCGGCGCCATTTTGCACTTCATCGACCAATCGCGACAGGTTGGTGCGCGCGTCTGAAAAAGCGACGATGTCGCGGACTGCAATTCCCATGATGAGCTCCTTGCACAGTAAAGTGCGCTAAATTTGGAGCAATATTAGAGGAAACTGCAGTTTAGGGCAACCGAGGCGGCGAATAACGGCCGCTTTCAACCAATATTATTAAAAAGAGCAATGGCGTGTTTTGCCTCCATTGCATTGTCGATAGAAGGGTCGCGCCTCAAAATCCGTCACAGATTCTTTCCGGAGACAAGCGTGAAAATCTGCATTCTGGGCGCCGGCGCCCTCGGTTGCGCCATCGGCGGCGTGCTGACCGAGGCGGGCAACGAGGTCTGGCTGATCAACCGCAACGCCGCGCAGGTCGAGGCCATGAACAGCCGCGGCCTGGTGCTGCGCGAAGCGGGCGTGGACCGCACGGTACGCGTGCAGGCGGCGACCACGGCGAAAGACGCGGGGGTGGTGGACTTGGTCGTGGTGCTGGTGAAGTCGTTCGGCACGCGCCAGGCGATGGACGCGGCGACGTCGCTCGTCGGGCCGCAGACCATCGTGCTGTCGCTGCAAAACGGGCTTGGTCATGAAGACATCCTGGCCGACATCGTGGGCCGTGAACGGGTGCTGGCCGGCAAAACCTATACCGGTGGCACGCAGCTGGGCGTGGGCCATGTGTTGATTGGCACGCGCGGCAAGGACACGCACATTGGCGAGCTGGACGGCCGCATCACGGAGCGGGCTGAGCGCATCGCGGCCGTTTTTAATGCAGCGGGGCTGCAGACGCAGGTCAGTGACAACATCCTCGGCACGATGTGGGACAAGCTGCTGATCAACGTGGCGACTGGCGCACTGACCGGCATCACGCAGCTGACCTATGGTGATCTGTACAAGCAACCCGAGCTGGAAGCCTGCGCCGTGGCGGCGGTGGGCGAGGCGATGGCGGTGGCGCGGGCCAGCGGCATCGTGCTCGGCATCACCGAGCCGCGTGACGCGTGGGTCAAGGCCGGTGCCGGCCTGCCTGATGAATTCAAGACCTCGATGCTGCAGAGTCTGGAAAAAGGATCGGTCACCGAGATTGATTTCGTCAACGGCGCCGTGGTGCGCTGGGGCGTCAAGTGCGGTGTGCCAACGCCGGTGAATCAAACGCTGGTGGCCTGCATCAAAGGGATCGAACGTGGCGCCCCCACGCTCCTCGCTTCGCGTAGGTCGCTGCCCCCCGAGGGGACCGTGCCTTGCTTCGGAAGCGCGCCCGGCGCTGCGGCGCTTTAGTTCTCTTCGCGAGCCATCAAAACAACCAGATCATCAACATGACCCAAGCAACCCCGGCAACAAAAGCCTACGTCGAACACGTCGCTATCCGCGTCAAAGACATTCACTGGCACATCAATTTTTTCCACGATGTACTGGGCATGGAAGCGCGCGACATCGACGGCCGCGCCGACGCGCCGAATCAGTACTGGAGCATCGGCGGCCTGCAGTTCATGAGCACACCTGGCTTTGAAGCGCCGCCGAGCAACGACGCCGGCTGGCTAGCGCATCTGGGCATCATGGTTGATGACGTGGAAGCGGCGTTGACTGCAGCGCATAAGTGGGGCGTTAAGGAATTGCCACAAGGCCGTAACTGGCTGCAGTTGCCCGACGGGCTGGCGGTGGAGCTGTTGCAGGCCAGCGCTGGCAGTGTGGCTGAGGCGCTGGCGGTGAATCCGAGGGCTTGAGCATGCCCAAACCCGACATTCAATTCAACACCCCCGAAAAATACTGGGACGACGCCAGATTGGGCGACGAATGCACCAGCCCGACCTACACCGTCACATCCGAGCGCATCGATGCGTATGCCGAACTCACCGGCGACTTCACGCCGGTGCATGTCGATGAGGCATACGCCAACGCGTCGCACTTCGGCTGCCGCGTGGCGCACGGGCTGATGGGCCAGTCGGTGGCCGA
>JANNKV010000321.1:0-8297 GCA_031396485.1 Polaromonas sp.
CAGCCAGCCGACGACTTCGCGGTGCGCCAGAAAATTGGCCAGCTCGCCGACGATAAAGCGCGACTGCCCCGGCGCCAGCCAGCCGATGTAGCGGCCAATGGCTTCTAGCAGCGCAGTCTGGTCAATCACATGCGACAGCGCAATTGCCACCAGAATCAACAGCGGCACGATCGACAGCAAGGCGTAGTACGCTACGGCGCCGGCCAGCAGCAGGCCCTGGTTGGCGCGAAAGCCTTTGAGCACCCGCAGCGCGAACGCGCCCGGGTGGCTGAGCACGTAGGCTGCCTGGGGGCTGAGCTTCACCGTTTTGAGCCTTTTTCAAGCATCAAATAGGCCTGCATCCCCAACGCTAGACACTGACGCGTCACTGAACCCGTTCGGGTTGAGCCTGTCGAAACCTCGTTGCTCTGGGAAAACCCTTCGACAGGCTCAGGGCGAGCGGATAAAAGGCGATTTTTGCCTCTAGCCCAGGTATCACGTGCGCAATCAGCTACGAAATTCATAGCAGTCGATGAACGCGTCAAACATCAATCGCGACCGCCGACCCGGCCAGCTTGCGCAGCTCGAACTTCTGGATCTTGCCGGTCGAGGTTTTCGGCAGCTCGCCAAACACCACGGCGCGCGGCACCTTGAAACCAGCCAGGTGCTTTTTGCAGTGCGCGACGATGTCGGCCTCCGTCGTTTGCGCCCCGGCTTTCAGTTCGACGAATGCACACGGCGTTTCGCCCCAGCGCGCATCGGGTTTGGCCACGACGGCTGCGGCCAGCACGTCGGGGTGGCGGTACAGAACGTCCTCGACCTCAATCGACGAGATGTTTTCGCCGCCCGAGATGATCACGTCCTTGCTGCGGTCCTTGATCTTCATGTAGCCGTCGGGGTACATCACGGCCAGGTCACCGCTGTGAAACCAGCCGCCCGCAAACGCCTCTTCGGTCGCCTTCGGATTCTTCAGATAGCCCTTCATCGCGATGTTGCCGCGAAACATGATTTCGCCCATGGTTTCGCCGTCTTGCGGCACCGGCTGCATCGTCAGCGAATCGAGCACGCGCACGTCACGTTCAAGGTGGTAGCGCACGCCCTGCCGCGCGTTGAGGCGCGCGCGCTCGCCGATGTCGAGCGCTTCCCAACCGTCCTGCACTGCACATACCGTCGCCGGGCCATACACCTCAGTCAGCCCGTACACATGCGTCAGCGCAAAGCCGAGCGCTTCCATGCCCTCGATCATCGAAGCCGGCGGCGCGGCGCCCGCCACCATCGCCTTCACCCCTGCGGGCAGGCCCTGCTTGAGCGCAGTCGGCGCATTGACCAGCATGCCGTGCACGATGGGCGCGGCGCAGTAATGCGTCACGCCGTGGTCGCGAATGGCGTCGAAGATGGTTTGCGCGGTGGTTCGGCGCAGGCAGACATTGACGCCGGCGCGCGCCGCCACCGTCCACGGAAAGCACCAGCCGTTGCAGTGAAACATCGGCAGCGTCCATAAATACACCGCGTGCTTGGGCATGTCCCATTCAAGGATGTTCGACACGGCGTTCATCGCAGCACCCCGGTGGTGATACACTACGCCCTTCGGGTTGCCGGTGGTGCCACTGGTGTAGTTCAGCGCGATCGCGTCCCACTCGTCGTCGGGCAGTCGCCACGCATACGCCGCATCGCCCGATGCCAGGAAGGCTTCGTAAGTCGTGCTGCCGATGCGCTGCACGTCGCCGTCGTAGAGGCTGTCTTCCACGTCGATCACCAGCAGCGACGTCGTCGCCTTGCGCATGGCCAAGGCCTTTTTCATCACGCCGACAAACTCCACATCGACGATCACGACTTTCGCCTCGCCGTGGTCGAGCATGAAGGCAATCGTTTCGGCATCGAGCCGCGTGTTCAGCGCGTTGAGCACCGCGCCCGTCACCGGAACGCCGAAGTGCGCTTCGACCATGGGCGGCGTGTTCGGCAGCATCACCGCCACCGTGTCGCCTTTTTTGACGCCATGCTTTTCAAGCGCGCTGGCCAGCTGCCTGCAGCGCGCGAACAGCTCGCCCCAAGAGTGGCGCAAATCGCCATGCACCACGGCCAGCCGGTCCGGGTACACCTCGGCGGTGCGTTCGATGAACGACAGCGGCGACAGCGGCGCGAAGTTGGCTTCGTTGCGCGGAAGGGCCTGGTCAAAAATGTTGGGCATGGGTGTCTCCTGTGCGGGTGCGGTTCTTGCGGTCATCGTAGTCCTTGCGCGATGCTTATGGTGTCAGGCGGCACGCCGCTGGGGCGTGCAGATGGCGCGGCGAACGAACTTCAGGACAGCCGGTTGCTATCAATTGCGTAGCTGCTCGCGCAGCTAAACCGTGGGCTAGAGCCGTATTTGATGCCTAAAACGTCACTGTGGGACCTTAAACCCGGTCGCGGTGCGATATCTCCACCACCAGCGCGCGCTCCGCCAGCAGCGCCACCAGCTGCTCCGCACTGGCGCGGTTTTTGGCGTCGAGGTTGGCGTCCCACTCGTCGAGCAGGTACACACGGGCCTGCGTCTGACTGGAGATTTCTGCCAGTGACTTGAGCTGCCTTTCACCCGATGAATACCCGGCGTAGGTGTTCTGGCGTTGCGGTGTCACAGGCTGTGTCGGCTGAACCGGCTGCCCCGCATCGTCAAGCTCATCCGTGTCGTCCGTGTCATCAGTGTCATCGGCCTCGTCAGCGGCCTGAGCGTGCGCAAAGGCAAACGCCAGCTTGTCGCTGGTGGGCCAATAAAAAGCATCCACGCCCAGCCGGCCCTTCAAGGCCGCCAGCAGGGTCGATTTGCCCGAACCGTTGCTGCCGCGCACCGCCAGGCGCCCGTGTGGTCGCGCGTTCAGGTGCGCCAGCGCTTCATCGACGCTGCTGCAGGGCAGGCGGGTCGGGCCGTCGTGCAAAGCA
This sequence comes from Polaromonas sp., assembly GCA_031396485.1. GTDB lineage: Bacteria > Pseudomonadota > Gammaproteobacteria > Burkholderiales > Burkholderiaceae_C > Polaromonas. Next base: position 2,896 of record JANNKV010000321.1, read on the forward strand.
ACTCCTTCAAAGCGGATACGCTGATCAAACTGGCTGTCAGCGGTCGGCCGCATGGCCTGGCAGGCGCCGCCCATGCGCGTCCACACGGCCAGCAGGTCGTTCCAGCCTGACGCCAGACCGTGCAGGCTGTATGACAAGTCGATCTGGCGCGGCAAGGTGGCAGCCAGCGCAATCAGCAGGCCGGTGTCCGTCACGTTGCGGCCAGCCACCCAGGCCAGGTAGCTGAAGATCACCAGCAGCGAAAAAATACCGCAGATGGCCGCAATGCCTTCCTTGGCCAGAATGGCGCGGATTTGCGCGTCGAGCGCCGCACGCAGCCGCGACTTGAACCCGGCGTGCCAGAGCCTGAAGTTATAGCGGTTGCCGGTGGTGATGTTGTCCCAGGCGGTATAGGTGTGCGCCGTCATGCGGTTGGTGGTGCGCTGCTGCTTGAGGTAGGCGGCGGCGACGGGCCTGCGCACCGCGAACTGCAGGCACAGCAGCAATAAGAATACGGCCGCGTAAACACCCGGCAGACCGGCGTCGATGGCGAAGCCGAGCACGATGGCGTTGAAGATCAGGGCGAAAAAAAGCTTGAAGTCCGCTTCCAATTCATACGTCAACTCAAAAAAGATGTGGAAAGTCTCGTTGGTCAGAAAAGGCTCGGCCCGCTCACGCTCGTTTTTGTCATTGAGCAGCGCCGGCAGGTGGCGGTTGTCGCGCGCAAAGCGCAGCATGTAGCGGCCGTAGGCACCGAAACCGGCGCGTTCAGCAAAAATCCAGCTGGTCGCACCCAATACGTAAGAGGCTGACTGCGTCACGACGATCCAGACGAAGTCTGAAATCAAAAACTCCTGCTCGGCCACATCGCGGCCTGCGGCAATGATCAGCGCCGTGGTGGTGGCGGCCAGCGCGGCTTCCACCACCAGCAAAACCAGCATCCAGTAGAACGGCGGGCACAGCAGAAAGCGCAGGAAATCGCGCTGCCTGTAAGCGGCAATCACGGGGTTCTGCGCACCCGCTGGCGTGGGTTGAGGGGCGATCAGGGGAGCGGTTGTTGGCGTCATGGAGAAATGAATTTGCCACCCAGTGTAGTTTTTGCTGTCGGGTGTCAACCCATTTCCAAACCGGCTCGTTACGTATATGCTTCGCGCGTCGCGGGATTTTCGTGACACGGCAAAGAGGAGACGCTGGCTTGTTCGCAGACCAGATTTTTTTGTAATTTTCTATAAATCTGAAAGATTCATCATGAACGCAGTTACCAAACAAAAGAAAAGCAAGAAACCAGTCAAGAAGATGCCTGCCAAGTAATTGGTCGTCAACTCTGACAAAAAACAGCCCGCTCACCGCGGGCTTTTTTTCGTCTGTTAATCCATCTCTCAATCATCCGTGCACTTTGTCGGCTTCGCGCTCACGAATGATTTAGAGATGGAATAGGCCCTGAAAAACGAACTGAAGGCCATCGGGGCTCGCCAGGCGCAATCCAGGTTTGGGTCAAAATAGCCCTGTGGCCATTCCCTCATCATTCATCCAGGAACTGCTGGCACGCGTCGACATCGTCGACATCGTGGGCCGCCATGTTCAACTCAAAAAGGGCGGCGCCAACTTCATGGGGCTGTGCCCCTTCCACGGTGAAAAATCACCGTCTTTCAGCGTCAGCCCGTCCAAACAGTTCTACCACTGCTTTGGCTGCGGCGTCAGCGGCGACGCGATCAAATTCCTGAGCGAACACGCTGGCATGACGTTTATCGAGGCGGTCAAGGACTTGTCACAGCAAGTCGGCCTGCAGGTGCCGGAAGATGACGTGTCGCCGCAAGACCGGGCCAAGGCCGCGCAAATGCGCGCGCAGCAGGCCACCCTGACCAGCGTGCTGGAAAAAGCCGGTACCGCCTACATCAAGCACCTGCGCGGCTCTGAGCGAGCCATCAACTATTTCAAGGCGCGCGGCCTGTCGGGCGAAATCGCCAAAACCTTTGGCTTGGGCTACGCACCCGAAGGCTGGCGCGCGCTGGCCAGCGTGTTTCCCGACTACAACGACCCGCTGCTGGTCGAAAGCGGTCTGGTGATCACAGGTGAGCCGGGCGAAGAAAACTCAAGCGGCGAAGCCAAGCGCTACGACCGCTTCCGTGACCGGGTGATGTTCCCGATCCGCAACGTCAAGGGCGAATGCATCGGCTTTGGCGGGCGCGTGCTGGGTGATGACAAACCCAAATCCCTCAATTCGCCCGAGACCCCGGTTTTTAGCAAGGGGCGCGAGCTGTACGGCCTGTTTGAAGCACGGACCGCCCTGCGCGAACATGGCTACGCACTCGTCACCGAGGGCTACATGGACGTGGTGGCGCTGGCACAGATGGGCTTTGCCAACACGGTCGCCACGCTGGGCACCGCCTGCACCGCCGACCATGTGCAAAAGCTGTTCCGCTTCACTGAATCGGTGGTGTTCAGCTTCGACGGCGACGCTGCTGGCCGGCGGGCGGCGCGCAAGGCACTCGACGCCGCCCTGCCCTTTGCCACCGACGTTCGCACGGTCAAATTCCTGTTTTTACCTGCCGAACACGACCCCGACAGCTACATTCGTGAACACGGCACAGAAGGTTTTGCCGCCTGCATCAAGGCGGCCGTGCCGCTGAGCAAGTTCATGCTGGAAGCGGCAGCCGATGGTTGCGATCTGGACACCGCTGAGGGCCGCGCGCACATGGCGAGCAATGCCCGGCCGCTGTGGAGCGCCATGCCCGACGGCGCCTTAAAAAGCCAGTTGCTGGCAGAAATCGCCGACACGGTGCTGATCGACAGCCGGGAACTGCTTCAACTGTGGTCACCCGCGTCAACCAGTTACAAGAAGAGCTATAAAAATAATAGCACCCCGCGCACATCCTCCTTGGGCTACAGCCCTGATTCATCCAAAAACCGCGACAACGCAGCGACAGCAGACTTTGCGCACGCGATGGCAGATGGCCCCGATTACCCGGACATGCCTGACTATTACGCGTCTGAGCCTTCGTTCCCGCCGCCGCAATCGACTCCCGGTGGAGCGGCAAAACAGGCCTTTCGTCCTTCATCTCGCACAACGACTGCGCCGCGCCGGGTCGCGGGGCGCATCTTGCCCGCCAGCCGCGAAGATCGGGTGCTGCGCCTGCTGCTGACCGAGCCCGACAGCTGGGACCGCCTGAGCGCCGAGGAACATCATTTGTTGCTGGGGCTCCCCGCCCCGCACGGCCCGCTATTTGTCTGGCTGGAAGGTCAGATGCACGAGCATGGCCCGCAGCCCTGGGCGGCGCTGCGCGAAGGCCTGCGCGGGCATCCGCACGAGAAGCATGCGATTGCGCAAATCGCGCAGATTCTGGAGGGCATTCAGTGCGACTGGGACGAGGTGCAGAGCATCCTGAGCCAAATCCTCAAGCTCAACCAGCAGAGCGAAATGAGCGCGCTGGCGCCGCTGGTGATGACCGACCCGGTGGCCAGGCAGCGCTATCAGGAACTGCTTCAGGCCAGTCTTCAAAAGCCGGACGTCAAAGCCTGATTCAAAAGCTGAATTTAGCTTAAAAATATTGCCTAAAAATAAGGCAATAAGGTATAATCCGATTTTCGGCGCTGATTTAACGGTAAATTCAGCGGCAAGCGCGACAGCAACACCTCCGGCACCGGCCCCCTTTCACCCAAGGGTACTCACACAAGAGACGGCCAACTTCCCGCAAGGATTGCACTCCAAATGTTCGCCCAGACAGCTTGCCAAATAAAGTGATTCGCCGTCTGGCTGCGTACCTGTCCGAACGGCCCTGATTTTTTTCGCATTTGATCCTGCACGTTGTGCGCTCGAGTCTTGCGGTACGCCGCCGAGGCTGCACGCGTGCAACGGAGAAAATTTTGGCTGATGGTCAATGTGCGATCAGCAGCGGTTGAAGGTTGAAGGTCGAGAGTCCCCCTAATTTTTCCGATTTCTGGAGGTTTTTGTGCCCACTTTGAAAAATGACAAGCCGAACACGCAAAGCAAGCCCGGGAAACAGCTGCCTGCGAAGACATCCGCCAAGCCATCTTCCAAACCGTCCGCCAAAACCTCGACCAAAGCGTCTCCGTCAAAAATTTCAAAGGTTGAAAAACCCGCGCAACCCGCCATATCTGTTAAAGCTCATGCAGCCCGTGTCCAGCCCGTATTGGCGAGCAAAAGCCCGCCGCCCGCCGCGAGAGCTGCAAAACCTGATGTTCCCCTGAAGAAAGTTCCCGCCGTGCCCACCAAGTCCACCAAAGCCCAACTCATTGAAGCCGCAGATGCCCTGCTGGCTGCAACGCCCGCAAAAAAGAAACCTGGCCGCCCGCCGAAGGCTGCGTCGCCAGCCGACGGCGCGCCTGCTGCTGGCGCCAAACGCGGCCGCAAACCCAAAGCGGCTGAAGCCAAATCCGGCGACGACCTGGACATGTCCGACATCGAAGACGATCTGGTCGGTGAACCGGTCGTTGAAACGACCGAAAAGGTCAAACCACTGCGCATGAAGATCAGCAAGGCGAAAGAACGTGCCTTGATGAAAGAATTCGGCCTGGATGAAACCGTATTGAGCGAGGAAGATATGCTCAAGCGGCGCCTGCGCCTGAAAACGCTGATCAAGCTCGGCAAAACCCGTGGCTACCTCACGCACGGCGAAATCTCTGACCACCTGCCCGACAAGCTGGTCGATGCCGAGACGCTGGAAGTCGTCGTCAACATGCTCAACGACATGGGCGTGGCGGTGTATGAACAGGCGCCAGACGCCGAAACCCTGCTGCTCAACAACACCGCCCCCACCGCCACCACGGTCGAAGAGGCCGAGGAAGAAGCCGAAGCGGCGCTCTCGACGGTCGACAGCGAGTTCGGCCGCACCACCGACCCGGTGCGCATGTACATGCGCGAGATGGGCACGGTCGAGCTGCTCACGCGCGAAGGCGAGATCGAAATCGCCAAGCGCATCGAGGGCGGCCTGATGGCCATGATGGAAGCGATCTCGGCCTCGCCCGCGACCATCGCCGAAATCCTGCGCCTGGGCGCCGACATCCGCGACGGCAAGATCGTCATCTCGACCGTGGTCGACGGCTTCTCGAACCCGAACGAGGCCGACGACTACGTGGCCGAGGAAGACTTCGACGAGTTCGACGAGGAAGACGACGACGACGGCCAGGGCGGCTCCAAGGCGCTCACCAAGAAGCTCGAAGAACTCAAGCGCGACGCGTTGGAACGCTTCGACCGCATGGCCGGTCTGTTCGAGAAGGTCCACAAGATCTACGACAAGGAAGGCTACGGCACGCCGGCCTACACCCGGGCACAAAGAGCCTTAAGCGAAGAGCTGATGACGATCCGCTTCACCGCACGCACCATCGAAAAACTGTGCGACATGCTGCGCACGCAGGTCGACGACGTGCGCAAGAAAGAGCGCGAGCTGCGCCGCATCATTGTC
>JANNKV010000345.1:0-4275 GCA_031396485.1 Polaromonas sp.
GCGTGTTGCACAGCGCAGCTTCCCACGCGCCCGTGCCGGAGGCCGGGTAAATGATGACGGGTTGCCGGGTCTGGAAAACCTTTCGCATGTCTGCCAACACCTTCAGGCCCAGCGCCGCAAACTCCGGGCCGCGGTGGTCAATGGTGGGCAGGCTCATGGCCCGCAAAACGCGGTCTGGCACCGGCGAGGGGCCGGGTATCTGCAGAAAATGGCGACCGGTGGGGTGGAAGTCGAGCGTCAACATGGCTGGTTTCTGTTAAGTGAGGGTGCAAAAACTGGAACTGTATTTTTTGCATACAAAATTCATTTGTCAATACGTACTGCAACCAGTTACGGCTTAATACGTATTTGACAGCATCATATTTTGCATACAAAATTTAAGGATGACCGCAGAAATCATTCCAATATTGCCGGTGGCGCGCGCTTCGCTGCATGAGCAGGCTGCACATCGCCTGCGCGAGATGCTGGTCGAAGGCCGCATACCGCCCGGTGCCAAACTCAACGAGCGCGAACTCAGCAAGGCCCTGACCGTGTCGCGCACACCGCTGCGCGAAGCCATCAAAATGCTGGCGGCCGAAGGCCTGGTCGAGCTGCTGCCGAATCGCGGTGCCATCGCCGTGGAGCTGACCGAAGAAGATGTGCTGAACACCTTCGAAGTCATGGCCGGGCTGGAAGCGCAATCGGGCGAGCTGGCCGCGCAGCGCATCACCGATGCTGAACTGGACGAGATCAAGGCCCTGCATTTCGAGATGCTGGCGGCCTACACCCGGCGCGATCTGCCCGCGTACTACCGGCTCAACTCGGCGATTCATGGCGCGATCAACGCAGCAGCCAAGAACCCGGTGCTGGCAGCCATCTACAACCAGGTCAACGCCCGGCTGCAGGCGCTGCGTTTTCGCTCCAACCAGGACGGCGAAAAATGGAAGAGCGCCGTGAAGGAGCACGAGCTGATGATCGACGCGCTGAGCGCCCATGATGCAGTGGCCATGCGCGCGGTGCTGGCCAGTCATCTGGCGAACAAGCTTGATGTGGTGATTGAGCAATTGCGCGCCGCGTCTAGGGCCAACGATTCCACCAGCCAAGCATGAACGCCCCGCTCCCTCTCAAAATCACCCGCGAGGCCGCTGGCCGAGCCTACAACGACGTCTCCCGACTCAGCAACGAGGCCCTTGGCCAGCTGGCCGAAAAGCTGGCAACGCACACCACTGGCGAAGTTCTTTTCTCACCCGCAGACCGGGGCCGCTACGCCACCGATGCATCAATCTACCAGGTCACACCGGTCGGTGTTTTCGTTCCGCGCAACAGCGACGACGTCAAAACCGCGCTCGATATTTGCCGCGACCTGTCGGTGCCCATCGTGCCGCGCGGCGGCGGCACCAGTCAGTGCGGGCAAACCGTAGGCGCCGGGCTGGTGATTGACCATGCCAAACACATCCGCAACATCCTGAATGTCGATGTCGACAATCGCACCGCCGAGGTCGAACCCGGCATCGTGCTCGACCACCTGAATGCTGCGCTGAAAAAGCACGGTCTGTGGTATCCGGTTGATGTATCGACCAGCGCGCAGGCCACGCTGGGCGGCATGGCGGGCAACAATTCCTGCGGCAGCCGCAGCATTGCCTACGGCAACATGGTGCATAACGTGATGGGCGCGACCGCCTGGACTTCAAGCGGCGGCCTGCTGGAACTGGGCAGATATGACAGCGCCACCGGCTCGGCACGTGCGCTGGGCGACTACGTCAAAACCCTGTCAGACGAACTGCGGCCCGAGATCGAGGCCCACTGGCCCAAGGTGCTGCGCCGCGTGGCGGGCTACAACCTCGACATCTTCAACAACCAGAGCGAAAAGCCGTACACCGCAGACGGCTCGGTCAATCTGGCGCATCTGCTTGTCGGCAGCGAAGGCACGCTGGCGCTGACGAAATCGCTGAAGCTGCGTTTGAGCGAACTACCGCGCACGAAGGTGCTGGGCGTGGTGAATTTCCCGACTTTCTACCAGGCGATGGACTCGGCGCAGCACATCGTCAAGCTGGGCGATGGAACGCTCACTGCGGTTGAACTGGTCGACCGCACGATGATCGAGCTGTCGCTGCAGAACCCGGCGTTTGCACCGACGGTTCGCACCGCGCTCATCGGTCAGCCCGACGCGATTTTGCTAGTCGAGTTCTCGGGCAACTCCAAAGCGGAACTGACGCCGAAAATCAGGCAACTGGTCGAGCTGATGGGCGAACTGGGCCTGCCCGGTTCGGTGGTCGAGATGATTGACGACGCACCGCAGAAAAACCTGTGGGAAGTGCGCAAGGCCGGCCTCAACATCATGATGAGCCTGAAGGGTGACGGCAAACCAGTGAGCTTCATCGAAGACTGTGCCGTACCGCTGGAGCACCTGGCCGAATACACCAACGCGCTGACCGAGGTTTTTCACAAGTACGGCAGCAAAGGCACCTGGTACGCCCACGCGTCGGTCGGCACGCTGCATGTGCGGCCGATTCTGGACATGCGGCGCGGAGATTCCTCCAAAATGCGCTTGATTGCAGAGGAAGCCGCCGTCCTCGTGCGCCACTACAAGGGCGCCTTCAGCGGCGAACACGGTGACGGCTTGTGCCGCGGTGAATGGGTGGGGTGGCAATTTGGTCCGAAGATCACCGAAGCGTTCTCGCAGATCAAAAACTACCTCGATCCTTTGAATCTGCTCAGCCCGCAGCGCATCGTCAACCCGCCGAAGATGGATGACTTGCGCTTGCTGCGCTTTCCGCCCAAGTACAAAGTCATCGCCTTGAAAACAGCTCTCGACTGGAGCGCGTGGAATGTGCAGAACGATCCGGTGACAGAACAAACCAGCGCACCCGGCACCGGTGGCGATGCTGCCCGGGGTTTTTCCAAAGCGGTGGAGATGTGCAACAACAACGGCCACTGCCGCAAGTTCGATGCGGGCACGATGTGCCCGAGCTACCGCGTGACCCGGGACGAAAAGCACCTGACCCGCGGACGCGCCAACACCTTGCGCCTGGCCCTTTCCGGTCAGATCGAAGGCATGAAGGCCAAAGACGCTTTCACCAGCGAAGCCGTGAAAGACGCACTTGACCTGTGCGTGGGCTGCAAGGGCTGCAAGCGCGAGTGCCCCACCGGTGTCGACATGGCCAAAATGAAGGTGGAGTTTTTGCACCACTACAAGGCCAGACACGGCTACAGCCTCAAGGACAAACTCGTCGCCTGCTTGCCTGACTACGCACCCTGGGCCAGCCGCCTCGCCCCGCTGCTCAATCTGCGCGACAAAATTCCAGGTCTGGCGGCCTTGAGCGAAAAGCTGCTCGGTTTTTCTGCCAGGCGCACGCTGCCGCAGTGGAAGACGCGAACTTTTTTCAACTCGGCGCCAGCCAATCAGGGCTGGGGCGCGACCCGCGAAGAAGTTCTGGTGGCCAGCAAGCCGGTGGTGCTGTTTGTCGACACCTTCAACGGCTATTTCGAGTCAGACAACGCCACTTCAGCATTAAAAGTGCTTCAAGCCGCCGGATACACAGCACACGTAGCTACCAAAACCATAGCAGACGGTAAAGCCCTTTGCTGCGGGCGAACCTACCTGGCCAGCGGCATGGTGGATGAAGCCAAAGCCAAGGCGCGCGAGTTGGTCGCTGCCCTGCTGCCCTTCGCCGACAAAGGCATTGCCATCGTCGGGCTGGAACCGTCGTGTCTGCTCACGCTGCGCGACGAAATGCTGGTGATGGGTCTGGGCGAGGAAGCGCAGACCATCAGCCGCCACGCGCTGCTGCTGGAAGAATTTCTGGCACGCGAAGCTGCAGCAGGAAAACTCGAGACATTGAAAGCTGCGTTGAAGCCCACCACACAAGCCATCCTGCTGCACGGCCATTGCCACCAGAAGGCTTTTGGTGCGGTCAGCCCGATCATGGATGTGCTGAAACTGATTCCGGGTGCGAAGCCGGAGCTGATCGAATCGAGCTGCTGCGGTATGGCGGGAAGTTTTGGCTACGAAGCAAGTCACTACGACGTCTCAATGCAGATGGCCGAGCTGAGTCTGCTGCCCGCGGTGCGCCAGCAACCCGATGCCATCGTGGTGGCCGACGGCACCAGTTGCCGGCACCAGATCCGGGATGGCGCGCAGCGCGAGGCCATTCATGTGGCGGTGCTGCTGGCAGGGCAGCTTCAGACTTGAGACGCGCAGACCGCACATCCAGGTCGCTATTGTTTTGATAGCTGCTCGCGCAGGTATTGCCTGGGCTAGCGGCCTAATTGATTCAAATATTCGGCAAAACCGCC
>JANNKV010000381.1:0-1745 GCA_031396485.1 Polaromonas sp.
AAACACCCTCCAGCTCGGTTGGACCGGCGCTGACGCCGCCCGAACCAGCCACGGTCTTGAAGGTTTTCTCCGCCGCGACGTACTCGTGCACGCTGGCCACATGCACGACGTTGCGGTTGTCGACAAAGCTGTAACAGGTGTTGGTCAGCATCGGCTGCGGGTTCACGTCCCAGCCCGCCAGCTGCGCCACGATGGCCGCAGCCGCCACCTTGCCGTGGTTGTTGGCCATGTGGCCGCTTTTGGGCATGGCGGGCGCGGCCAGAACCGAGTCGCCCAACACATGCACGTCTTTGGCGGCGGTGGATTCGAAGGTCAGATAGTCGACGCCACACCAGCGCTGGTTGGCCTGGTTATTGAGGCCGGTCTGCACCGCGATGCTGCCGGCGCGCATCGGTGGCAGCACGTTGAGTACATTGGCCTTGACGTCTTCCTGCACATCAAACTTGATGAGGCCAGCCCTGGCGTCGACCGCCATCGCCTTGTGCTGGCTGCGGTATTCAATGATGCCCTTGTATTGTTCGGCCCAGACTTTTTTGAACAATGGCCCTTTGGAGGTGACGTCCGGGTTGGCATCCAGAATCAGCACCTTGCTGCGCGGCTTGGCGAGTTTGAGATAGCCGGCAACGACTGAAGCCCGCTCGTACGGGCCGGGCGGGCAGCGGTAAGGCGCCTCGGGAATGGTGATGGCGAACACGCCGCCGTCGGGCATGGCCTGCAGCTGGCGGCGCAGTGCGACGGTCTCAATGCCGGCCTTCCACGCCTGCAGAACCTGGCCAGAAGCATTGGCTTCTTTCAGGCCTTCGATGCTGCCAAACATCAGCTCCACCCCCGGCGAAACGATCAATTTGTCATAGCCGATGCTGGCGCCGCCTGCCAGCGTGACGCGCTTTTTCGCAGTGTCGATGGCGCTGGCGTAATCTTTAACCACCATGATGCCGTGATTTTTCGTGAGGCCGTCATAAGGCGTGGTGAGGTCTGCGATCTGCTTGCCGCCGCTAAGCACCAGATTCGAAATCGGACACGACACAAAAGCCGCCTGCGGCTCGATCAACACCACGTCGATCTTGTTGCCTGACAGCAGCCGCACGTATTTGGCTGCCGTGGCGCCGCCATAGCCGCCACCGATCACGACCACTTTGGCCTTGGACGGAATGCCCCCCGGGCTGCCGGACAGGCCGGCGCATCCGGCCAGACCCACAAGGCCAAAAGCGGCGCCAGACTGAAGAAGCGCGCGACGCTGGAGACCTGCCGCCGTGCGGTTGTGCTGATTGGAATGCATGGTGTCGTTCCTCGGCTTATTTCTTCTGGGCGGCAAAGTAGGCGGCGAGCGTTTCAATCTGCGCATCGCTGTAGCCCTTGCTAATCTGGTGCATCACGGTCGCGGGGCGCGTACCGGTTTTGAAGGCTTTCATCTGCGCCGCAATGTAGCTTTTATCCAGGCCGGCGATCGACGTCACGCTGGAGCCCTCCACCGCCTTGCCGTTCGTGCCGTGGCAATTGGCGCATGTAGCGGCCAGGCTCTGGGTGTACAGCGCTTCCTTGCTGCTGGCGGGCTGCGTTTGCGCCCATGCGTGGCCTGCCGGAATCGCGGCCAAGCTGGAAAGAAGCATCGAAAGACCTGCCGCGCTGCTGATTTTCATGGGTTCTCCTGGCAAATTGTTCCGGCTGACCGATCACTGACCTTCTACTGACCGATCAATAACACGCGCCGGGGATTTCATCCTGCCAGAAGTATCGGACACTTT
>JANNKV010000392.1:0-3073 GCA_031396485.1 Polaromonas sp.
GCCCCCACGCTCCCCCACTTTGTGTGGTTCGCTGCCCCCCGAGGGGGCCCTCGCGCCTTGGGGCGGCCCGGCGTCGCTCGAACTGGTGCTGACGCTGTTCAAAAGCTCTTCGGCGTAGTCGGTGATCTTCAGGTAGTAGCCGGGGATCTCGCGTTTTTCAACTGTGGCGCCGGTGCGCCAGCCCTTGCCGTCAATCACCTGTTCATTGGCCAGCACGGTCTGGTCGACCGGGTCCCAGTTGACGACCTGCGTCTTGCGGTAGGCGATGCCTTTTTCGAGCATCTTCAAAAAGAGCCACTGGTTCCAGCGGTAATACTCAGGCTTGCAGGTGGTGACCTCGCGGCTCCAGTCGATGGCCAGCCCCAGCGCCTGCATCTGCGCCTTCATGTGCGCGATGTTGTCGTCCGTCCACTTCGCCGGCGGCATGTTGTTTTTCATCGCCGCGTTTTCAGCCGGCAAACCGAACGCGTCCCAGCCCATAGGCATCAGCACGTTGTAGCCCTTCATGCGCAGGTAGCGCGCGAGCATGTCGTTGATGGTGTAGTTGCGCACATGGCCCATATGCAGCTTGCCGCTGGGGTAGGGCAGCATCGAGCAGGCGTAATACTTGGGTTTCGGTGCGCCGTGTGCATCTAGCGCATGTTCGTGGACGCGGTAGGCGTCATGCCCATTCCACAACGGGGCGTTCCAGTGCGTCTGCGCGGCCTTTTCAACGGCCAGGTGCTCGTATTTTTCTTCCATGGGGGGTTATTTTACGGTTTTATGTGCAAATCAGGGCGCTAGCCCAATGAATACCAGCGCAGACCGCTATTAAAGTTATAGCGACCAGCTTCCGGGTGGCTTCAGGGCGGCTTGGGTTGGGCTATAAAGCCGATGCGGTTGAGGCCGGCTTTTTGCGCCACGCCCATCACCTCGACCACGCGGCCGTAGGGCACCGCTTCGTCGGCGCGCAGCTGCACTTCGGTGTCGGGGTTGGCGGTAGCCGATTTTTTCAGGCTCTCTGCCAGAGCGGCGAGGTCGGTCGTCTGGTCATTTAAAAAAACCTGGGACGATTTGTCGATGACGACGGTGACGAACTTCGGCACCTCGCTGGTTTGCGCGGCATCGGTCTTCGGCAAATCCAGCTTGATGGAACTCGCCAGCAGCGGCGCCGTGATGATGAAGATCACCACCAGCACCAGCATCACGTCGACCAGCGGCGTGACGTTGATCTCGCTCATCGGCTGCGGGCCCTGGGTTCGTTCAAGCCTTCCGAAACTCATAGGCCCCCACGGTGGATATGGCCCCCTCGCTCGCTCGCTTCGCGTAGCTCACTGCCCCCCGAGGGGGCTGTGTGCCGCGGCTCCGAGCCTGCGGTGCAGGCTTGGACGGCACGCAGAAGGGCTGCGTCTCGCAGCCCGGCGCCTGCGGTCTGGCAAAGCCAGTCCCGCGGCCCCTGCTTGAAAAGATCGCCACCGCAGCACATGTTCATCCGTTCTGCGGTTGATGTGAAAACAGTTCACGCAGGTCGCGCGCGAAGCCTTCCAGATCTGCTTCGATCCTGCCGATGTACCGGCCAAAAATGTTGTACGCCAGCACGGCCGGAATGGCGACGGCCAGGCCGGCCGCTGTCATGATCAAAGCTTCGCCGACCGGGCCTGACACCTTGTCGATGGTGATCTGCCCGGCCCCGGCGATGCCGATCAGTGCGTGGTAGATGCCCCAGACGGTGCCCAGCAGCCCGACAAACGGCGCGGTGGAACCGACGGTGGCCAGCAGCACCTGGCCGAATTGCAGCTTGTTGAGCACGGCGTGCAGGGCATCGCGCAGCACGCGCGTGAGTTGCTGGGACTTGTCACCGGCTGACGCCAAGGTTTGACTGTCTTTCATGTTCGTCGCGGCGATCAACGGCAGCACCAGTTGCTCGCGGTCAAACGCAGCGACTTTGCCGGAAGCTTCGTCGACCGACGCCGACTGCCAGAACGCCGCGGTGCTGCGCGCCACATCGCCGGTGGCACGTTGCAGCAGCCAGGCCTTCCACAAAATCACGACCCAGCTGGCGACCGACATGGCCAGCAGCAACACGGCGACGATCTGGCTGACCGCGCCGCCCTGGGTCATCAAACTGTAGAAATTCATGCGCCCACGCTCCCCACTTCGTGAGCCTTCGGCGATTCGCTGCCCCTTGCCTTTTGAAAGGGGGCGCTGCGCCTGCGGCCCGGCAAGGCCGGTTCCGCGGCCCCTGCTGGGGAAGACAAAGCCTTCACGCGTTTCACTTCGCGGCGTTCATTCCCGCTCACTTCAACCCCAGCACATCAAACATGTCGAACAGGCCCGCCTTTTGCCCGTGCAAAAAGCGCGCAGCGCGCAGGCTGCCTTGCGCATAGGTGGCGCGGCTCGATGACTTGTGGCTGATCTCGATGCGCTCGCCGGTGCCCGCGAACAGCACGGTGTGGTCGCCCACGATGTCGCCGCCGCGAATCGTCGCAAAGCCGATGCTCGACGGATCGCGCTCGCCGGTCACGCCTTCACGCGCGTAGACGGCGCAGTCTTTCAAATCGCGGCCCAGCGCGCCGGCAATCACCTCGCCCATTTTGAGCGCCGTGCCCGATGGCGCGTCGACCTTGTGGCGGTGGTGCGCCTCGATGATTTCAATGTCGTAACCGGTGGACAGCGCTTTCGCCGCCATTTCCAGCAGCTTGAGCGTGACGTTGACGCCGACGCTCATGTTGGGTGCCATCACGATGGCGATGTCTTTGGCAGCCGCCGCGATGTCCGCTTTCTGCGCGTCAGAAAAACCCGTGGTGCCGATGACCAGCTTTACGCCCAGTTCGCGGCACACGGCCAGGTGCGCCATCGTGCCTTTCGGCCGGGTGAAGTCGATCAGCACGCTGGATCTGGCCAGCCCCTGGCGAAGATCCGACTCGATCAGCACGCCGCTGGCGCGTCCCGAAAACGCGCTGGCGTCCAGCCCGATGGCCGGGTTGCCAGCCATGTCGAGTGCGCCGGTCAGCAGGCAGTCGTCGCTGGCATTCACCGCCTCGATCAGCATCTGCCCCATGCGGCCGCTGGCGCCCGCGATCGCGATGTGATG
>JANNKV010000162.1:0-3467 GCA_031396485.1 Polaromonas sp.
ATCGACGCTCATGCCGGCTTCTGCCTGCAGTAAAAACGCATGGCGCTGTTCGGGCGGCAGCGCTTCGACCGCTGCGATCAGAGCCATGGCCTGCTCGCGTGATTCGAGTTGCCGCACCGGGCCAAAGCCCGAATCAGCCGCCAGCGTGTCGATCAACGCCACGTCGCTGTCGGCTGTTTCGGCATCCAGACTGGTGTGATTTCTGGCGGTGCGGAAGTGGTCTACCAATCGGTTGTGGGCGATGGTGAACAGCCATGTTCTGAATGTGGCAGTTGCGACGTAATTCCTTCCCGGCCGCACCACGGCAAACCACACATCCTGCGTCAGATCGTCGGCCACCTCCTGCAACCGCACACTGCGCAGCAGATAGCGCCACACGCCGAGTTCGTGCCGGGCATAAAGCTGCTCGAAAGCGGCCATGTCACCGGCGCCATAGCGCTGCATCAGCGACTCGTCGCTTTCATCGGCATGCGCGTTGGGCGGTGGGGCGGGTGCCGGCATGCGGCCGATTATGCGGGCGTGGCCTTTGGCCAGACGCTTCAGTAACGCTGCGGCGGGTCGGGCACATACGAAGCCCTGGCCGAATCGGGGAACGCGTCGGGACTCGGCAAATGGCGCACTGGTTCGCGGATCACGCCGCTGGCGATCAGGCGTTCGCGGCTGTCGTAGCGGATGCGGATGATCTCGTTGGGCTGGGTTTGCAGGCGCGCAAAATTCGTGTGGGAAACGAACGACGATTCGCGCTGGCCGTGAGCCGTGCCGAGTTTTTCGAGTTGCTTCGGGCTAGCAGCCAGAGCGCCCGAACGCTCGCCCGCGCTGTCACTTCTGGCCAGGCTCGATGCGTCGCCGCTGCTGCGGTCGGCCATGCCGGCGGCAGGCGCGGCCGGTGCGGTGGCCGCGGGCGCCGGAGCAGGCGCGCTTTTTTGCCGCATGGCTGATGATTCGTTGAAAGACTCGCCCGAGGACTCGCTGCGGCTGGAATGGTCTGGGCGCGGAACCTGTATCTGGGGTTGTATCTGCGCTTGCTTTTCCCTGAAAAGCGCCACGCCAATCACGCCGACCTGATCGGGCCGGCCGGTGCGGCTGGCATACGATTCGCTGGCGGCAGAAAATTCGAAGGCCGCGACTTCGCTGTTGCTCTTGCGCCAGCCGGTGATCTGGTAATTGAAGTAGGGGCCGAACACGTAGCCGGTCTGGCCCCAGCCGGCCGCGTCGCCGCTCAGCACATTGACGCCGTCGACCGAGGTGACGGCCAGCACGCGCTCTCCGGTTTTGTTACGCACCGAAATCGCATACGCCGCGCCCGGCTTGCCCGCGACCCAGTAGTCGCCACGGTGGTAGTAAACCGGCAGACTGGCGCCCGAGTTGCGGTCGATGACCGTCACGTCGGCCAGGCTGCCAATAGCGTGGGCGGGCAGGCTGGCGCAGGCCAGTGCAATACCTGCAGCCGAAAGTGTGTGGAAGAAAAACGCAGGTTTCACGGCTGGCTCCAAAAAAAGGGGGTGGAAAAAAGTCTGGAACCTGGTTAAACGAACAAGTGGCGCGGATGGGGTTAACGATCTCAAAAAGTTTTGAAAAAAGTTGTCTCCATCTGCCGGCGTCTGGCGAATGACTAAGGTCACTTGCCAGAACTGCAAATCCGCGCACAATTGGAAACATATTTGAGGCTTCGAGGGGAGTTTCTGTGGAGCAAGCCGGCGACTACAAGGTGCTGGTGGTGGATGACCACCACATGATGAGGCTGGGCCTTAAGGCACTGTCGCAGGCCTGTGGTGAACTGCGTCTGGACTGGATGGAGGCCGGCAACCTGGGTGATGCGCTGGACATATTCAGCCAGCAGCCCGACATCGATCTGGTGATGCTTGACCTGAATCTGCCCGACAGCAAGGGTCTGCACGGCGTGCGCCGCTTTTTGGCCGAACACCCTCAGGCGCAGGTCGCGGTTTTCTCGGCGACTGAAGATGAATTCGTGGTGCGCCAGGCGTTCGCGCTCGGTGCGGTGGGTTTTATTCCCAAGTCGTCATCGGGTCACGCCACGCTGCGGCTGGTCGAATCTTTGCTGGTCGGTGCGGCTGTCAATGAAGCGCGTACGTCCGGCCCCGCGCCGCTGGAGCCCAGCGGAGCCAGCCGCGGCGCGCACAGCCTGCATGAGCGCACGGCCATGCTCAACCCGACGCAGCTGCGCGTGCTTGAGTTGGTGCTGGCCGGCATGAGCAACCAGGAGATCGCGGCCGAATGTCATCTGGCGCTGGGCACAGTCAAAAACACCGTGTCGTCGATCATGCTGTCGCTCGATGTGCATTCGCGATCCCAGTTGATTAGCGTGTTTTGATGAAGGCTGGCTTCATTTCCGAGTCGCTCAGCCTGTCTCCGGCCCAGCATCAGGAAGCGCTCGACCAGCGCATTCTGCGCGAACAGGTCGATTCGCTCCTCGGCACCAGCACGACCGCATCGATAGGCGCATTTCTCACGGCCGTTGGCTTTTGGGCGGTTTTTTATTACCAGACGCGCCAGCCTGGCGTGCTGGTCTGGGCCGCGCTGCTGCATGCGACGCAGGCCTATCGTTTTGTCGGCAACCAGAGATACATCAGGACCCCGCCTGCCGAGCGTAATTCCGAGCGGTCTGCCCGCTGGCATTGCAACGCGCTGACCTTGAATGCAGTGGCGTGGGGCTCGGCGCCCTGGCTTTTCTTTCCGGCGGGCAACCTGCCGTTGACCTCTTTAATGATGCTGGTGCTGCTCGGGGTGAGCTCGGGTGGCGTGGCGTCGCTGGCGCCCTACAGGCCGGCGCTGTTTCGTTTCATCGTGCCCTTGCTCACCGGGCTGGCTGCAGCGCTGCTGTGGCAGCGCGAGCTGACGAATTTTTATCTGGCGATGTGCACGCTGGCCTATCTGGTCGTCAGCCTCAGATTCGGCCTGCAGCAAAACCGCCTGCTGACCGAAGCGCTGCGCGCGCGCTATGAAAAGGAAGACCTGGCCAAACGCCTGGCCGAGCAGGTGCGCATGGTCGAGCGGGCGAGCCTGGAGAAAACACGTTTCTTCGCCTCGGCCAGCCACGACCTGCGCCAGCCGCTGCACTCACTGGGCCTGTTCGGCTCGGCCATCCTGGCCCGACTCGCGGCCACGCCCGACGAGCCGCTGGCGCGCAACATGATGCATTGCGTCGACGCGCTGGAGACGTCCTTTTCGTCGATGCTCGATGTCTCCAAGCTCGACGCGGGCGTGGTCGAAGTCAAGGCCGAACCGGTGGCGCTGTCCGATATTTTCAGGCGGCTGCAGGTCAATCTGGGCCAGCAGGCCGAGTCGCAGGGGCTGGCGCTGCGCTTCAAGCCCGGCTGCAAATGGGTCTATGCCGACGCGGCCCTGCTGGAGCGCATGCTCGGCAATCTGGTGCACAACGCGCTCAAGTTCACCCAGACCGGCGGTGTGGCGGTGGTGGCACGCAACCGCGGGCAGCGCATCAGTGT
>JANNKV010000014.1:0-11365 GCA_031396485.1 Polaromonas sp.
GCAGAACCGCGAGCGCCCGAGTCGGCCATCATGTAGATGGAATTGAACGACTCCTGCTCGACTTCCTTGCCGTGGCGGTCGATGACTTTCTCTTTCGAGAGCTGGGCCATCATGACCTTGGAAACTTCGTCACCCGACTTGCCCCAGATGTCGACCACCTTGTTGTAGCGCTCGCCAGACGTCACCAGACCCGAGACATACTGCTGCTCGATCTCTTTGACTTCCTTCTGGGCGCGCGCAATGATGGCGCCTTTTTCCTTCGGCACCAGCATGTCGTCGATGCAGATCGAGATGCCGGCCTTGGTCGCCAGACGGAAGCCCGACTGCAGGAGCTTGTCGGCGAACACCACGGTCTCTTTCAGACCGCATTTGCGGAAAGACACGTTGATGAGCTTGGAAATTTCCTTTTTCTTCAACGCCTTGTTGATGTTGGAGAAAGGCAGCCCTTTAGGCAGGATTTCCGACAGCAGTGCCCGGCCGCCGGTGGTTTCCCACAGTTTGGTCGATGGCACGAACTCGCCGGTTTCCTTATCTTTGGTGTACTCGGTCAGGCGCACACTGATGCGGGCATTCAGATCAAGTTCGCCCGAATCAAAAGCACGACGCACTTCGCCGGTGTCCGAAAACACCAGGCCTTCGCCCTTGCCGTTGGTGCGGTCGCGGGTTGTGTAATACAGGCCCAGCACCACGTCCTGTGACGGCACGATCGACGGTTCGCCGTTGGCCGGGAACAGGATGTTGTTCGATGCCAGCATCAAGGTGCGCGCTTCCATTTGCGCTTCCACCGACAGTGGCACGTGAACAGCCATCTGGTCACCGTCGAAGTCGGCGTTGAAGGCCGAGCAAACGAGTGGGTGCAGCTGGATGGCCTTGCCTTCGATTAGGATCGGCTCAAAGGCCTGGATGCCCAAACGGTGCAGGGTAGGCGCACGGTTCAGCATCACGGGGTGCTCCTTGATGACCTCTTCCAGGATGTCCCACACGACGGGCGTACCTGATTCAACTTCTTTCTTCGCGGCCTTGATGGTGGTGGCAATGCCCATGGCTTCGAGGCGCGAGAAGATGAAGGGCTTGAACAGTTCCAGCGCCATCAGCTTGGGCAAACCGCACTGGTGCAGCTTGAGCGTAGGGCCCACGGTAATGACCGAACGACCCGAGTAGTCGACGCGCTTGCCCAGCAAATTCTGGCGGAAACGGCCTGACTTGCCCTTGATCATGTCGGCGAGCGACTTCAGCGCGCGCTTGTTGGCGCCCGTCATGGCTTTGCCACGGCGGCCGTTGTCGAGCAGCGAATCCACTGCTTCCTGCAACATGCGCTTTTCATTGCGGGCAATGATTTCCGGCGCTTTGAGTTCCAGCAAACGGCGCAGACGGCTGTTGCGGTTGATGACGCGACGATACAGATCGTTCAAGTCCGACGTTGCAAAACGGCCACCGTCCAGCGGCACCAGCGGACGCAAATCCGGTGGCAGCACCGGCAGCACATCCAAAACCATCCAGTGCGGCTTGATGCCCGACTTCTTGAACGCTTCCATCAATTTCAAACGCTTGGCGTTTTTCTTGATCTTGATCTCGGAGCCGGTCAGGTCGTTGCGCAGCTTGTTGATTTCGTCGTCGAGGTCCAGCCCTTCGAGCAGGTCCTTGATGCCTTCCGCGCCCATCTTGGCGGTGTACTCGTCGCCATATTCCTTGCGCTTGGCGTCATAGTCGTCTTCCGACATGATGCTGAATTTCTTCAGCGGGGTCATGCCGGGGTCAGTCACTACATATGCTTCAAAGTACAGCACGCGCTCGATATCGCGCAGCGTCATGTCGAGCACCAAGCCCAAACGCGACGGCAGCGATTTCAGGAACCAGATGTGCGCGCACGGTGCGGCCAGGTCGATGTGACCCATGCGCTCGCGGCGAACCTTGGTCTGCGTGACTTCAACGCCGCACTTCTCGCAGATGACACCGCGGTGCTTGAGGCGCTTGTACTTGCCGCACAGGCATTCGTAGTCTTTGATAGGGCCAAAGATCTTTGCGCAAAAAAGACCGTCGCGCTCTGGCTTGAAGGTGCGGTAGTTGATGGTCTCGGGCTTTTTGACTTCGCCGAAAGACCACGAACGGATCTTCTCGGGCGAGGCCATACCGATTTTGATGGCATCGAAATGCTCATCCGGCGTGAATTGCTTGAACAGGTCGAGTAATGATTTCATGGTTTAAATCCTTGTCCTGTGAATTAGCTGCGTTCGAGTTCGATATCGATACCGAGCGAACGAATCTCTTTGACCAGCACGTTGAACGACTCGGGCATACCCGCCGTGATCGAGTGCTCGCCCTTGACGATGCTTTCGTAGACCTTGGTACGGCCCTGCACGTCGTCGGACTTGACGGTGAGCATTTCCTGCAGCGTGTAGGCGGCGCCATACGCTTCCAGCGCCCAGACCTCCATCTCGCCAAAGCGCTGTCCGCCGAACTGCGCCTTGCCGCCCAGCGGCTGCTGCGTGACCAGCGAGTACGGGCCGGTCGAACGGGCGTGCATCTTGTCGTCCACCAGGTGGTGAAGCTTCAGGACGTGCATATAGCCAACCGTCGTGGTGCGCTCAAACTGGTCACCCGTGCGACCGTCGTACAGCTGGGCTTGCGTACGCGTTGCGGTCAGGCCTTTGGCCTTCGCGATATCGTCCGGGTAAGCCAGTTGCAGCATGGCCATGATCTCGGCCTCGGACGCGCCGTCGAACACAGGGGTTGCAAACGGAACGCCCGTCGACAGATTGCCAGCCATCTCGATGACATCGGTGTCCGAGAGTTTGGTCAGGTCTTCCGCACGGCCCGACTTGTTGTACAGCGTGTCCATGAACTTGCGCACTTCGGCCACCTTGGCTTCAGCTTGCAGCATGTCGCCAATCCGTTGGCCCAGGCCTTTGGCGGCCCAGCCGAGGTGAACTTCCAGCACCTGACCGACGTTCATGCGTGAAGGCACGCCCAGCGGGTTGAGCACGATGTCGCACGGCGTACCGTCGGCCATGTAAGGCATGTCTTCGACCGGAACGATCTTGGACACGACACCCTTGTTGCCATGACGGCCAGCCATCTTGTCGCCAGGCTGCAGACGGCGCTTGACGGCGAGATACACCTTGACCATCTTCAACACGCCCGCAGGCAACTCGTCGCCCTGCGTGAGCTTCTTGCGCTTTTCTTCGAACGACAGATCGAAGCTGTGACGCGTCTGCTCCATAGAGTTCTTGATGCTCTCGAGTTGCGAAGCGACTTCATCATCGGCCGGACGAATGTCAAACCAGTGGTACTTCTCGACGTCAGCCAGATAAGCCTTGTCGATTTTGGTGCCTTTGGCCAGCTTCTTCGGACCACCGTTGGCGACCTTGCCGTTGAGGAGCTTTTCGATACGATCAAACGCATCGGCTTCGACAATCCGCAACTGGTCGTTCAGGTCAAGCCGGAAGCGCTTGAGCTCGTCGTCAATGATCTGCTGAGCCCGCTTGTCGCGCACGATGCCTTCACGGGTAAAGACCTGCACGTCGATGACGGTGCCCTGCGATCCCTGGCTCACGCGCAGCGAGGTATCTTTCACGTCGCTGGCCTTTTCGCCGAAGATGGCGCGCAGCAGTTTTTCTTCCGGCGTTAGTGTGGTCTCGCCCTTCGGTGTGACCTTGCCCACCAGCGTGTCGCCCGGCTGCACTTCGGCACCGACATAAATAATGCCGGATTCGTCTAGTCGGTTGAGCTGCTGCTCGGACAGGTTCGGAATGTCGCGGGTGATCTCTTCTGACCCCAGCTTGGTATCACGCGCCATCACCACCAACTCCTCGATATGAATCGAGGTGTAGCGGTCTTCGGCAACGATGCGTTCGCTGATCAGGATCGAGTCTTCGAAGTTGTAGCCGTTCCAGGGCATGAACGCGACCAGCATGTTCTGGCCCAACGCCAGTTCACCGATGTCGGTCGATGCGCCGTCCGCAATCACGTCACCCTTGGCCAGCTTGTCGCCCATCTTGACAATGGGGCGCTGATGGATATTGGTGTTCTGGTTGGAACGCTGGTACTTGATCAGGTTGTAGATGTCGACGCCGACTTCACCGGCGAGGGCTTCTGCATCATTCACACGCACCACGATACGCGTTGCATCGACGTAGTCCACCACGCCGCCGCGGTTGGCGGTCACCACGGTGCCAGAGTCGACGGCCGACACGCGTTCGATACCGGTACCGACAAATGCTTTCTCTGGGCGAAGCACAGGCACGGCCTGGCGCTGCATGTTGGCACCCATCAACGCGCGATTGGCGTCGTCGTGCTCCAGGAACGGAACCAGCGAAGCAGCGACTGACACGATCTGAGCCGGCGACACATCCATGTACTGCACGCGTTCAGCGCCGACCAGAATGGATTCGCCGTTTTCACGCGCCGATACCAGATCGCCGGTCAGCGTTCCGGCCTGATCGAGCAAGGCGTTGGCCTGCGCAATCACGTACTTGCCCTCTTCAATAGCGGACAGGTAATCGATCTGCATCGTGACCTTGCTGTCGACCACACGGCGATACGGCGTTTCAATGAAGCCGTATTCGTTCAGGCGGGCGTACAGGGCCAGCGAATTGATCAGACCAATGTTCGGACCTTCAGGCGTTTCAATCGGGCAGACGCGACCGTAATGGGTCACGTGCACGTCGCGCACTTCAAAACCTGCACGTTCACGGGTCAAACCACCAGGGCCAAGAGCCGAAACACGACGCTTATGCGTGATCTCGGACAGCGGGTTGGTCTGGTCCATGAACTGCGACAGCTGCGACGCACCGAAGAACTCTTTCAGCGCAGCGGAAATCGGCTTACTGTTGATCAGGTCATGCGGCATCAGCGGCTCTTGCTCGGCCTGACCGAGGCGCTCTTTCACGGCCTTCTCAATTCGCGCCAGACCGGTGCGGTACTGGTTTTCGGCCAGTTCACCGACGCAGCGCACACGGCGGTTGCCGAGGTGATCAATATCATCGACTTCGCCATTACCGTTGCGCAAGTCCACCAGAATCTTGACGACGGCGAGGATGTCCTCGTTGGTCATGACCATCGGACCCGTGGAAGCATCGCGACCCACGCGGGCATTGAACTTCATGCGGCCGACGCGCGACAGGTCGTAGGTGTCCGGGTTGTAGAACAGTCGCTGGAACAGGGCTTGCACGGCGTCTTCGGTTGGCGGCTCGCCAGGACGCATCATGCGGTAGATGGCCACGCGGGCAGCAAACTCGTCAGCCGTTTCGTCAGCACGCAGCGTTTGCGAAATGTACGCACCCTGGTCGAGTTCGTTGGTGTAAAGCACCTGCAGGTCCTGCACGCCGGCAACGCGCAGCTTTTTCAGCAGCACTTCGGTCAGCTCGTCATTGGCCTTGGCGATGATTTCACCGGTTTCGGCGTCCACGATGTTTTTGGCGACCACACGGCCGACCAGGAAGTCTTCGGGCACGCTGATCGTAGTGGTGCTGCTTTGCTCCAGCTCGCGGGTGTGGCGAACCGTGATGCGCTTGTCTTTCGCAACCACGACCTTGCCGGATTTGTCGGTGATGTCGAAACGGGCCACTTCACCGCGCATACGCTCGGCGACGAATTCCATCTGCGCGCCACTGTCCATCAAGCGGAAGTTGTCGAACACAAAGAAGTTCGCGAGGATCGATTCGTGATTCAGGCCAATGGCCTTCAGCAAAATCGTGACTGGCATCTTGCGGCGACGGTCGACGCGGAAATACAAAATGTCTTTCGGGTCAAACTCGAAATCGAGCCACGAACCGCGGTAAGGAATGATCCGGGCGGAGAACAGCAACTTGCCCGAGCTGTGGGTTTTGCCTTTGTCGTGTTCAAAGAACACGCCTGGCGAGCGGTGCAGCTGCGATACGATGACGCGCTCAGTCCCGTTGATGACGAAAGAGCCCTTGTCGGTCATGAGCGGCACTTCGCCCATGTAGACCTCTTGCTCTTTGACTTCCTTGACGACCTTGGACTGCGACGTCGACGACTCGCGGTCATAAATAATCAGCTGCACTTTAGCGCGCACAGCCGACGCAAACGTCAGCCCGCGGGTCTGGCATTCACGCACGTCGAAGGCGGGCTTCGCCAGGTTGTACTCAAGGAACTTCATCTCGACAAAACCATTGTGCGAGACGATAGGAAATGCATTCTCAAACGCTGCCTGCAAGCCTTCCACGGTGCGCTTCTGAGGTGCCCGATCAGCCTGCAGGAACGCGGTGTACGCGTCTTTTTGCATCTGCAGCAAATAGGGGACAGTCAATACGCTTTCACGATTTCCGAAGCTTTTGCGGATGCGTTTGCGTTCGGTAAAGCTGTAACTTGAAGTTAAGGCCATGAGTTCTCCGTAATGATGGGCTCTGGCGACTCTCGTGCCCGAATACAAAAGCGTATTCAGGCAGCTTGGTGGTTGGCCACTACCAACCATGGCGGACGGTAACGCATTGCACGTCACCCGAACCAAGGCGTTTTCTGCAGTCGAAATTCAGAAAACACTGGAAAGGAGATTGTTTGCAATCTCCTTTCCGGTGCTTCTACAAAACACTAAGCGGGCGTCAGCGCGCAGTGTTCAACAAAGCTCAAATAGCGGCATCGCCGGGGTTCGAGCTTTGTTGAACACTGGAAAGGAGACTGTTCGAAATCCTCTTTCCAGTGCGCTCCATGAAGCGCGAAAGGCTGGAAGCCCTTTTTGAGGTCTTCCAGCCTTTGCAAACAGCAAGAATTACTTGAGTTCGACTTTCGCGCCGGCTTCTTCGAGCTTCTTCTTGGCAGCTTCTGCGTCGGCCTTTGGAATTGCTTCCTTGACGTTCTTTGGCGCGCCGTCGACCAGATCTTTCGCTTCCTTGAGGCCTAGGCCGGTCAGTTCGCGAACTGCCTTGATGACTTGCACCTTCTGGGCACCTGCCTCGAGCAGAACGACGTTGAAGTCGGTCTTCTCTTCAGCAGCTGCGGCGCCAGCACCGGCGCCACCGCCAGCAGCAGGCGCTGCCATGGCAGCTGCGCTTACGCCAAACTTCTCTTCGATGGCTTTCACCAGATCGTTGAGTTCGAGGACCGTCATGCTATCCAGCGCGGTCAAAAATGCGTCTTTATCGAATGCCATTTTGATTTCCTAAAAAGTATTACTAACAGTTGGAGACGGGGCCTGCGCGGAGCGCGGTCGAATGTCTCTCAAGGTCTATCGTTCAAGCCGCTACAGCTTCAGGTGTCGCTTCTTCTGCTGCAGGAGCGTCGCCGCCACCTTTTTTCGCCGCCAGCGCGCCCAGCACAACGGCCGTACGCGAAATCGGCGACATCAGCAAGCCACACACCTGGGCCAGCAACACTTCCTTCGAAGGAATGTTGGCCAGTTGCTTCACGCCGTTGACGTCCAGGGTCTTTCCACCGAATGCGCCACCACGAATCACCAGCTTGTCGTTGGTTTTCGCGAAGTCAGCCACTACTTTCGCAGCGGCAACAGCATCGACGGAAAAGCCGTAGATCAGCGGACCGGTCATCTGGTCGGTGACGACTTCGAATGCACTTCCAGCCACCGCACGGCGAGCCAGAGTGTTTTTCAGAACACTCAGATTCACGCCTTTGTCGCGGGCCTGGCTGCGCAGACGGGTCATGTCAGCGACCGTGATGCCACGGTATTCCGCCATCACGAGCGTTTGAGCTTTAGCGGCGAGGCCTGTCACTTCATCAATGACGGCTTGTTTCTCACTGCGATTGAGACTCAAGGTCTACTCCTTAAAATTACCGTCCGGCGGGGCTTTCGCCCTTGCCTTCGGGCAAGCTTCTGTTCAGCGACCAACTGTTTCAGACTCTTTTCAAAATCATCTGCAGCGGGGCCGCCATCTGCGTTGGCTGTCTTCCGACGATTAAGTACAGATTTTTAAACTGCACACCAACGGTCCTGGATGGCCTGCCAGAGAACTTCCCCAGCAGCCCACCACATCGAGAAACCCTTTCGGGCTTCTCAAATCACTTCCATCAAGCCGATATGGTTTGCGTGTCGACGCGAACGCCCACGCCCATCGTCGACGACACGGCGACTTTCCTCAAATACACGCCTTTGCTGGTGGCCGGCTTGGCCTTGGTCAGCGCTTCGATCAACGCAGCCAGGTTGCCCTGCAGCTTGTCGGTATCAAACGAACGGCGGCCAATCGTGCCGTGCACAATGCCGGCCTTGTCAACGCGAAACTGAACCTGGCCGGCTTTCGCGTTCTTCACGGCGGTTGCGACGTCAGGCGTCACGGTGCCGACCTTCGGGTTAGGCATCAGGCCACGTGGGCCGAGGATCTGACCCAAGGTACCGACGATACGCATGGCGTCAGGCGAAGCGATCACGACGTCGAAGTCCATCTTGCCAGCCTTGATATCGGCAGCCAGATCATCCATACCAACGATGTCGGCTCCGGCTGCTTTAGCTTCTTCAGCCTTGGCGCCTTGGGCAAACACGGCGACGCGTTTGGTCTTGCCGGTGCCATTGGGCAACACGACAGCACCGCGAACAACCTGGTCCGATTTCTTGGCATCAATGCCGAGCTGCACGGCCACGTCGATGGACTCATCAAACTTGGCGACGGCGAACTCTTTTACAAGGCCCAGGGCCTCAGGCAGCGCATACAGCTTGTTACTGTCGATCTTGTCGCCGACAGTTTTCTGGCGTTTGGTCATCTTGCTCATACAACACCTTCCACCGTCACGCCCATGGAACGGGCCGAACCGGCAATCGTACGAACGGCAGCGTCGAGGTCGGCAGCCGTCATGTCTTTCATTTTGGTCTTTGCAATCTCTTCCAGTTGGGCGCGGGTGATCTTGCCTACTTTGGCCGTGTGCGGCGTGTCAGAGCCCTTGTCGAGCTTGATGGCCTTCTTTATCAGCGTGACAGCCGGCGGTGTCTTGATGATGAAAGTAAAGCTCTTGTCCGCATAGGCGGTAATCACCACAGGCAGCGGCAAACCTGGCTCTACACCCTGGGTCTGGGCGTTAAACGCCTTGCAGAACTCCATGATGTTCAGGCCGCGCTGACCCAATGCCGGGCCAATCGGGGGGGACGGGTTGGCCTTGCCAGCTGGTACTTGCAGCTTGACGAAGCCGACGATTTTTTTCGCCATACTTTTCTCCTTACGGGTGATAGCGCCTGAACGCCGCTACAAAGCGGGTCCGGGCTCCCCGGGGGTTAAACAACTCAAAGTGGTTCTTTTCAAACCATCCGCGCCGAGTTGCAAAGCGCGAAACCAACTAGCCGGTCAGGTCTTCTCGATCTGACTGAATTCCAGCTCCACGGGCGTTGCGCGACCAAAAATGGTCACCGAAACGCGCACCTTGTTCTTGTCGTAATTGACTTCCTCAACGGTCCCGTTGAAGTCAGTGAACGGACCATCTTTAACGCGGACGTATTCGCCCGTTTCAAATTCAACCTTGTGGCGCGGCTTCTCGGTGCCGACCTGCATCTGGCTCACGATTTTCTGCACATCTTCTTCAGAGATCGGGGCCGGGCGGTTCTTCGCGCCACCAACAAATCCCGTGACTTTGTTGGTGTGCTTCACCAAATGCCAGGTTTCGTCATCCATCACCATTTCGACCAAGACATATCCCGGAAAGAAGCGACGCTCCGTCGTTTTTTTCTGGCCATTTTTGATCTCGACCACTTCTTCGGTCGGCACCAGAAACCGCCCGAACTTCGACTGCATGCCGGCGCGGTTGATGCGCTCGACAATATTGCGCTCGACTGCTTTTTCCATGCCGGAGTAGGCATGGACGACATACCACTGCATGCCGGGGCTTGGCAAAAAGGACTCAGCAGTCGCTTCGCCGGAAACTTCTGCGTTGATGTCGCTCATTATTTTTTCCACCCTAAGATCAGGTCGTAAAACACCCATTCGAGCGCCTTGTCGGTCAGCCACAAAAACAGAGCCATCACGACAACGAACGCGAACACGTAAGCCGTCATCTGAATGGCCTCCTTGCGCGATGGCCAAACTACCTTTTTGACTTCGCGCCAGGAGTCGCGCCCAAAGGCCACGAACTGCTTGCCGACTTCGGAGGTCAGAAAGACAACGACTGCGGCGATCAGACCAGCGATCAATGCACCCCACTGGGCCACTTGACCTTGCTTGCTCAGCAGGTAAAACCCCGCCAACGACGCCAGCACAAGGGCTACCGCGAGACCCAGCTTGGCCTTGTCGGCAGTGGTGCTGACGGTTTCAACTTGAGAAGAGGCCATGGTTGCCGGATTTCCTGTTCAATCTTCGTGCGTCCCTGAAGACGCTTAAGCCCACCAGGAGTTTTCACTCGCGGCGGGCCTGCTTGCTTGTCTTTTCAAACCACCTGTACCACCGAAACGCTAGCGACACGCATCAATGGTCGGTGGCAGGGGCAGTAGGAATCGAACCTACAACCTTCGGTTTTGGAGACCGACGCTCTGCCAATTGAGCTATACCCCTATATCAATCTTTGACCTTAATAAAGCTTGACTCTTGCGTCTTACGCAATGATCTTGGCCACAACGCCAGCGCCAACAGTGCGGCCGCCTTCGCGAATCGCAAAGCGCAGGCCTTCTTCCATGGCGATCGGGTTGATCAGCTTGACGGTGATACTGACGTTGTCGCCAGGCATGACCATTTCCTTGCCTTCTGGCAACTCGATCGCGCCGGTCACGTCCGTCGTGCGGAAGTAGAACTGGGGGCGGTAGTTGTTGAAGAAAGGCGTGTGGCGGCCACCCTCGTCTTTCGACAAGACATAGATCTCGCCGGTGAAGTGGGTGTGCGGCTTGATGGAGCCGGGCTTGCACAGGACCTGTCCGCGCTGGACATCTTCGCGCTTGGTGCCGCGCAGCAAGATACCGACGTTGTCGCCGGCCTGGCCTTGATCGAGCAACTTGCGGAACATCTCGACGCCGGTGCAGATGGTCTTTTGCGTATCGGCGATGCCGACGATCTCGATTTCTTCGCCGACCTTGACCACACCGCGCTCGACGCGGCCAGTGACGACGGTGCCGCGGCCGGAGATGGAGAAGACGTCTTCAACGGGCATCAGGAAGGCGCCATCCACCGCGCGCTTGGGCATGGGGATGTAGTTGTCGAGGGCGTCGGCCAGCTTCATGATGGCCTCTTCACCGAGGGGACCCTTGTCGCCTTCCATGGCGAGCTTGGCGCTGCCGTGGATGATGGGGGTGTCGTCGCCAGGGAAATCGTATTTGTCGAGGAGTTCGCGCACTTCCATCTCGACGAGTTCGAGCAGTTCGGCGTCGTCGACCATGTCGCATTTGTTCAAAAACACGATGATGTAGGGCACGCCAACCTGGCGGGCGAGCAGGATGTGCTCGCGGGTCTGGGGCATGGGGCCGTCAGCGGCGGAACAGACCAAA
>JANNKV010000035.1:0-3008 GCA_031396485.1 Polaromonas sp.
CTGCGGAATGCTTTTTCCCTGCAGCTCCTGTAGACCAAATACGCTTCACCTAGCCGTTCGCCGTGAGCTTGTCGAAGGGGTTTTCGCTTTGCAACCAGGCGTGGGCGGGCTCAGCCCGAACGGGTGGGTAGGTATCAGCCCGAACGGGGAACGGATTCGCCGCGTTTATCGCCCCATTGCCTGTAGACTGAAATTCACCATGACACCTCAACACTTCCGCTTTTCCCACTCCCTGCGCGTACGCTGGGTCGAAGTCGACATGCAGAAAATCGTCTTCAACGGTCATTACCTGATGTACGTCGACACCGCCATTGCCGACTACTGGCGCGCGCTGGGGCTGCCTTACGAAGAGGCGATGCAGCAACTGGGCGGCGATCTTTACGTCAAGAAGGCCAGCGTTGAATACCACGGTTCGGCGCGGTTTGATGACCGGCTGGAAGTCGCGCTGAAGTGCGCGCGCATCGGTAATTCATCGCTCACCTTTTCAGGTGCAATCAGTCGGGACGGCGCGCTGCTGGTGAGCTGCGAGCTGATTTATGTCTTTGCTGACCCCGCCACCCAGACCTCAAAACCGGTGCCGCCCCTGCTGCGCGAACTGCTGGACAAGTTTGAGGCCGGCGGCGACATGATCCGGGTGGAGACCGGCGACTGGGCCACGCTAGGCGCGGAGGCGACCGCCCTCAGAACCGCCGTGTTCGCGCAGGAGCAGGGCATAGCACTGAACCTGATGAGCGATGCCGCCGACGAAACGGGCCTTCATGCCGTGGCCTACAACGGCCTGGGGCAGGCCGTGGCTACCGGGCGATTGGTTCGTCAAGACAACGCGGTCGGTCAGATCGGCCGGCTGGCCGTCCATCGGGCGTTGCGCGGCTCAGGCGTGGGGAGCCATGTTTTGCAGGCGCTGGTCGATGGCGCGACGCGGCGCGGCGATGGCGAAGTCATATTGCACGCCCAAAAAAGCGCGCAGGGGTTTTACGAAAGCACCGGGTTCACGGCGCGGGGCGCGTATTTCGAAGAGGCGGGAATTCCGCACCTCGAATTTTTCAAGCGGCTGTAGCGCTGGGCAAAGCAGAGAGCAAAGCGCTTGCCACCGGCCAGCAAAGGCTTTCGCGCCGAACCTGCCAATCCAGGTTCGGCGCCTGTCCGGCCTGAACCGCTGTTCGCAAATGCTCCCGTTCTTCCATCTGCACTTCCCAGCCACCTGAGCCGGCACTGGCCGTGAGCAACGTGCTGCTGCGCGTGCCGTAGCCGTGATCGGGAATCTCCACAAAAGCGCTGGACAGGGCTTCTTCGCGCGCCAGCGGAATGCCGGTGCGGGGCAAGTGGGCCACTTCAGCGCGCTCGCGGCTGCCCAGGGCTTGCCACAACTCCGCCTGAAACGCATCCAGGTCACCGGCGGCCTCATAAGCGCGCAGCGATTGGCCGAGAGCGCTTTTGAGCTGCGTGGTTTTCGGCCACGGTGAATCCAGCGCGGCATTCGACAGCCCGTAAATGCCGGGCTTCAGCACTTCGTGGTGCCAGGCGCTGCCGTTTTGCTGCGCCTCAGAAGGCCGGTTCGTTACCCAGTGCCACTGGTCGCGTTTGATGTCGCCGACGACCAGGTTGAAGCCGGCAAAGGCCATCGGGTCGGTGGCGAGCCTAGTCAGAAAGTCGTCGGCATTGACCTGCGACTCCAGCCAGCGCGTGACCAGTTCGCCCCGGGAGCGCGGCGCGGCCACGGGTTCTGCCTCGCGCACGTTGGTCAAAAACGCAATCCTTCCGTCAGGCCCGTCCGGCCCCCCCGCCGTGATGCCGAACCAGGCGCCACCGGCCCGCAGATCGCGGCCAGAAATGATGGCTTGGCCTTGAGGCGTTTTCCAGCGCGCCAGCGGTACTGTGGGCCGGTCCAGGAACTCATCCCGGTTGGCGGCGATGACCAGCGGCCAGCGGCTGGACGCGTGCAGGGCAAAGGCGATCAGGCACATGGCGCTAGGCTCTGATGGACTTGTTTCTGATTTTCAAATATTTATTGAAGATAAAAATATTCAATATTTTCATACTGCTTTTTAGATATCTTCAAGTAATTTATAAGGTAACGGCAGCAGTTGTAAGGTCAGCCCGCTGGCGCTTCCCAGCGTGAGTGCCCCCGCGCCTTCGACCGAAGCAGACGTCTGCATCGAGACAATCGCGTCGAAGCCGCCTGCAGGATTCGGCGCGCAGGCTGCCACCAGTCCGCAGGGTTGCTCGGCATCCATCGCGCTGAAAACTTCCTGGCCGACGGCGGGTCCGTTGGCGTCAGTGTCGGTATGCACCAGATAAGCCCGCCGCTTCAACGTGCCGCGAAACTGGCTGCGGGCGACGATTTCCTGGCCTGGGTAGCAGCCCTTCTTGAAGTTCACGCCGCCCACCGATTCGTAATTGAGCATCTGCGGCACGAAGGCCTCGAAGATCGGCTGGCTGATCATCGCGATACCCGATTGCACCGTCAGCCAGTGCCAGAGGTTCAGATCAATCGAAGGGAAGTCAGGCAACGGCTCGGCCACCGGGGCGCACCACAGCGCACGGGCCTGGCCAGCGCCCGCAGGCAAAAAGACGACATTTGCAGAACCAATATCGGCTCTAGCCCAAGTATTTCTTGCGCCAGCAGCTATCAATTCAGTAGCGTCACCCATGAGGCCCAGCAAGCGGAATTCGGCGCTGGCGTCCGTCAACTTGGCCTTGGCGCGCAGCACGAACATCGACAGGCGCTTTAAGGTGGCCGGCAAGATGTCGCGGCTGCAGACCAGCAAGATTTCATGCTCACTGCGCTTGAACATGATGAAACTGGCCTGCATGCGGCCTTTGGCGTTGCAAAAAGCGGCCAGCCGCGCTTCGAACAAGCCCAGCGACAGCACGTCCTGCGTCAGCTGGCCCTGCAAAAACGTGGCCGCGTCTTCGCCGGTGGCGCGAATCACGCCCAGGTGCGTCAGCTCGGTCATGCCGGAAATCACGGGCACATCGTGGTGAAGGGCGGCAGGGGAGGCAATAGT
>JANNKV010000104.1:0-2010 GCA_031396485.1 Polaromonas sp.
GCTGGCGACCGAGAAAATCTTGATGATCTTGTTCTGGTTGATATTGATGAAACCGACGGTGGCGTCCATCAAAAAGTTGATCTTGTCGAACAGGAAGGCGGTGTGCGAATCCAGCGAGTCGATGTCGCGCAGAATCTGCCGCGCCTCCTCGAACTGCTCGGCGTTCAGCATCTTGCTGCGCATCATGAAGCTGACGGCGCGGCGGGTGTCCATCATGTTGCGGCAGATGCGGCCGTTCAAATCTTCGTGGCGCGCAATCGCGCCCAGCACTTCGCCGGCCAGCGCGTCGGTCACGTCACCTGACAGCACCTGCGCGCTGACTTTTTCAAGCTGCACGTAAATGCCTTCCAGCGTGTCGGCTGAATATTCGGCGTCGGCGTCGAACAGCTTGAGCAGCACTTCCTTGGCGTCTTCGATCAGCCCCGGCGCACGCCGCGCACGCATGCGCAGCAGCCGGAACACCGGCACGTCTTCGTCGTGGATAGAGAACAGCACGCCCTTGCTGCGCAGATCGTCATTGACCAGGTTCAGGATGAAAGCAACGCGCACCGTGCGCGGTTCGTCGGCATCGGCGATCAGGAAGTCGGAGCGGATGTGCAGCTCGCCGTTGTCTTCTTCGTAGAAACGGGCCGATTCCTCGATGTCTTCGTCCATCGCGTCTTCGGGAATCGACAGGCCGTAGTACTGCTTGACCCAGCGTTTTTCTTCCGGGGTGGGCGATTCGAGGTCAACCCAGATCGGCTGGAATTTGGAGAGCTCTTCGAGCGACTCGATCTCTTCCTGGAAGAGCCGCCCGTTGGCGAGCGTGAAAATATTGAGCATGACGGAGGGCCTCAAGGCCGCGCGGGCCTGATCGTTTGCGGGTACGCCAGGCGGGTGGCCTTAGCGCGACAGGGGGTGGGGCTGTGCCTGCTTTCAACCCCCCAAACGATTCGGAAAAGCTCGGTAGAACTTTACTGACCCATCAGTCTGCGGTGCTGAAAGCTAGCAACTGGGGCTGCTTTCCAAGGATTTCTCCGTTGTTGAATCAAGTCGAATTATGGCAGTTCAGCCCTGGCTTTGCCATTGACCGGGCGCATGAAAGCCAATGAAACCGATCGCTCATGTGAACTTTTTTGGCCGGCAAGCGGTTTTTCATACAGTTGCAATGTTTGTTGCGGTGCACGGTTGCAAATGACCAGGTTCGGGCGCATAGTTAATTCAAGAGAGTGTCCCGCGTGCCGCCGGGGCCTCACAAGCCGGGCGGCTTTTCAACCCGCATCCACCGCAAGTGGATCTTTTCGGAAAAAGGAGTCTCCTTATGAATCTGACGATCAGCGGCCATCATCTCGAAGTCACCCCCGCCCTGCGCGGTTACGTGACCACCAAACTAGACCGGATCACCCGGCATTTCGATCAGGTCGTGGATGTGAAAGTCCTTCTGACGGTCGACAACATGAAGGAAAAGGAAAGACGCCAGCGAGCCGAGTGCAATGTGCACGTCAAGGGCCGCGACCTGTTTGCCGAGAGTTCCCACGCTGATCTGTACGCCGCTGTCGATGAATTGACCGACAAGCTTGACCGCCAGGTCGGGCGCTACAAAACCCGAACGCAGGACCACCACCACGTTGCCGTCAAGCGCCAGGCAGCAGCCTGAATCGCCTGAACCGTTTGGTTCCCGCGCCGGGCCCCGGCCCGGCGTGTGGGCGAAGTCAGACACTGCCGCTGACCGCTGTGACGCAATCGACATTTCACCGAAGCCGCTTGTAAAGCCCAGCGGCTTTTTGTTTGCCCTGTTCGGGCAAACCCGCGGTAAAGTGCATAATCCGGCGTCTAAAAGATCGTTATGAACCGTCTTTCGCAAATTCTGCCCCCCACCCAAGTGATGGTCCATGTCGAGGCCACCAGCAAAAAGCGCGCGTTCGAAGAAGCCGGCCTGCTGTTTGAAAACCAGCACGGCCTGAACCGCGCCCTGGTCACCGACAGCCTGTTTGCCCGCGAGCGCCTGGGTTCGACCGGCCTCGGCCACGG